>NZ_CP088081.1:1597965-1917559 GCF_021049305.1 Ideonella dechloratans | reverse complement strand
CGCGGATTGTCGCGCGCCTGCCTAGAATCCACCGCTTCGTCCCGCTGCGCCGCCCGACGGGCGCCCACCGCCCGCGTCCGCCCCACGCGCCGCCCATGTCCCTCGCCCGCCTGATCCTCGCCTTCGTCCGCCGCCACGCCTGGGCCTATGCCAGCGCCGGGCTGACGCTGTTCGGGATCGCCCTGCTCACGGTCTGGCTGCCGCGCCAGATCGGCCATCTGGTGGACGCCCTGGTGCAGCACCGGCTCGACCGCCCCACCCTGGTCTGGGAGCTCGCGCGCCTGCTGCTGGCCGGCGTGGTGATCTACGGCCTGCGGGTGGCGTGGCGGCTGCAGCTCTTCGGCGCGGCCTACCAGATGGGGGTGGAGCTGCGCGCGCGGCTGTACGAGCGACTGGCTCTGCAGGGCCCGCGCTTCTTCCAGACGCGGCGCACCGGCGACCTGATGGCCCTGGCCACCAACGACGTGGACGCGGTGGAGATGGCCTCGGGCGAGGCGGTGCTGGCCGGCTTCGACGGCACGCTGACCCTGGTGATGGTGGCCGGCACCATGGCCCTGGCGGTGGACTGGCGCCTGGCCGCCGTGGCCCTGCTGCCCTTCCCGTTCATGGCCGCGGCCTTCTGGTGGATCTCTTCCCGGGTGCATGACGCCTCGCGCCTGGCGCTGGAGCGCTTCGGGACCCTGAACGACCATGTGCAGGAAACGCTCTCGGGTGTGCGCACCCTGCGCGCCCTGGGCCTGGAAGCCCGCAGCAGCACCCGCTTTGCCCAGCTGGCCGGCGCAGCGGCGGACGCCAGCGCCCTGTCCCAGCGCTGGGAGGCCCGCTACGAGCCGGCGGTGGGCATCACCCTGGCGGTGGCCAATGCGCTCTCGCTGGGCCTGGGCGGCTGGCTGGTCTGGCAGGGGGAGTTGAGCATTGGCCAGCTCACCAGCTTCGGCCTGTACCTGGGCCAGCTGGTCTGGCCGATGTTCGCCGCCGGCTGGGTGCTGGCCTTGTGGGAGCGCGGCCGTGCCGCCTGGGGCCGGCTGAGCACGGTGCTGGAAGAACCCCTGGCCATCGACGACGACGGCACGGTGACACCCGTGCAGGCCGGTGGCCTGCAGCTGCGGGGCGTGAGCCTGCATTACCCCGGCAGCACCCGCGCGGCGCTGTCGGCGCTGGATCTGGACATTCCCCAGGGCAGCACCCTGGGCCTGGTGGGGCCGACCGGCGCCGGCAAGAGCACGCTGATCCGCCTGTTGCTGCGCCAATGGACGCCCCAGTCGGGGCAGATCCGGTGGGGTGGCGTGGCGCTGGCCGACTACACGCTGGAAGCCTTGCGGGCCGGTATCGCCTGGGTCCCGCAGGAGCCCATCCTCTTTTCGGCCAGCGTGGCGGAGAACATCGCCCTGGGCCGGCCCGATGCCAGCCCGGCCGAGATCGAGGCCGCCGCGCGGCTGGCCGCGGTGCACGAGGACATCGAGCGCCTGCCCCAGGGCTATGCCACGCCGGTGGGCGAACGCGGCGTCACCCTGTCAGGCGGCCAGCGGCAGCGGGTGGCCATCGCCCGCGCCCTGCTGGCCGATGCCCCCCTGCTGCTGCTGGACGACGCGCTCTCCGCCGTGGACACCGAGACCGAACACAGCATCCTGCAGCACTTGCGCGCCCAGCGCCAGGGCCGCACGGTGATCGTGGTCAGCCACCGGCTTTCGGCGGTCATGGATGCCGATGCCATCGCGGTGCTGCGCCAGGGGCAATTGGTCGAACTGGACACGCACGAGGCCCTGCTGGCCAAGGGCGTGCAGGCCGGCTGGTACGCCCACCAGTGGCGCATCCAGCAACTGGAGACCTCGCTTGACCAAGCCTGACGCGAACCCAGCCTCGCCCTTCACGGAGGGTGTGCTGCGCAAGGCCACCGCCCTGCTCTGGCGCGCCGCGCGGCCGGATGCCCGCGCCATCGGCTGGGGCCTGCTCTGGCTGCTGCTGGCCGCGGCGCTGGATGCGCTGGGACCGGTGCTGGGCAAGGCCCTGATCGACCGCCACCTGGTGCCCCACCAGCCGGGCCTGGCGTCCATGCTGGGCCTGCTGCTGGGCGCCCTGGTGGCGGGCAGCACCGCCAGCCTGCTGCGCTACGGCCAGCTCAGCCGGCTGGCCGGCGTGGCCATGCGCTCGGTGCAGCGCATCCGCGAGGCGGTCTATGGCCATGTGCTGCGCCTGCCCATGGCCTTCTTCGACACCGCCATCACCGGGCAGCTGGTCAGCCGCGTCACCAACGACACCGAGGCGGTGAAGCAGCTCTACGTGCAGGTGCTGTTCGTGATGCTGGACGCCCTCATCATGCTGGCCAGCGTCCTGGTCACGATGACGCTGCTGGACTGGCGCCTGATGCTGATCGTGGCCACGCTGGTGCCGGCGGTGTTCGCCATCGTGTATGTCTACCAGCGCATTTCCGCCCCGGCAGTGGCCCGCACCCGCGAGCTGCGCAGCAGCCTGAACGCCCAGGCCGCGGAATCCATTGCCGGCATGGCGGTGCTGCAGGCCAGCGGGGCGGCCCCGCGCTACGAAGCCCGCTACGCGGAGGTGAACCAGGCGCACTACGCCTCGCGCCAGGTCGAGTTGCGTGCCAATGCCTATCTGCTGCGCCCCGCCCTGGACCTGCTCAACGTGATCATGCTGGCCCTGGTCATCGCCGTCTTCGGCCTGCGGGATGCCGGCGGGCAACTCGGCACGGTCGAGGTGGGGGTGGTGTACGCCTTCGTGGCCTACATCGGCCGGGTGGTGGAGCCGCTGATCCAGATGACCATGCAGTTCTCTCAGCTGCAGCAGGCGGTGATCGCCGCCGCAAGGGTCAACACCTTGCTGGAAGAGGCCCAGGCCGAGCGCCCGCAGGCGCGGGGCCAGGTGACGGCCGGCGAGGTGGACGTCCGCCGGCTGAGCTTTGCCTATGGCGACGGCGCACCGGTGCTGCGCGAGCTGGACCTGCGCATCGCGCCGGGCGAGTTCATCGGCATCGTCGGCCCCACCGGCAGCGGCAAGTCCACGCTGCTGTCGCTGTTGCTGCGCTTCTACCCGGTCACGCAGGGGGCGCTGTGCATCGACGGGCAGCCGATTGCCACGCTGGACGAGGAAGCCTTCCGCGAGGCCGTGGGCCTGGTGCCGCAAGAGCCCTTCCTGCTGGCGGCCACGGTGCGCGAGAACATCGCCATGGGCCGGCCCTTGAGCGACGCCCAGATCCGGGCCGCGGCCGAAGCGGCCGGCGCGGCGGGCTTCATCGCCCGGCTGGAGCAGGGGTACGACACCGTGCTGGGCGAAGGCGGCGCCCGCCTGGCGGTGGGCGAAAAGCAGTTGCTGGCCATCGCCCGCGCGCTGGCGGTACGCCCGCGCATCCTGCTGCTGGATGAGGCCACCTCGCACATCGACAGCGAGACGGAGCAGGTGGTGCAGCGGGCACTGGCCGCGCTGCACGGCCAGCTGACGATCATCTCGATCGCCCACCGGCTCTCGACCATCCGCGATGCCGACCGCATCGTGGTGCTGCAACACGGCCGCATTGCCGAACTGGGCCCGCACGAGGCGCTGATGGCCCTGAACGACGGCATCTACCGTCGTCTGGTCGAACTGCAGCAGCTGGCGGCCGAAGACGAGGCCGCCGACTGAGCCCGTGTCAGATCACTTGTGCGCGGCGGCGGCCAGGCGGTCCTGCTCGGCCTTTTCATCCACATGCATGTGGTGGATGAAGTAGTAGACGTAGTAGCCCAGCATGCCCAGCATGAACAGGATGCCGGCGGCGCTCATCAGGCCATAGTCGGTCGTGAAGAAGTCGCGCAGAGCGTGCATGTGAATCTCCTCTTGTGGGGTTGGTGCTGCCATGAGACACCGACACCCGCAGGGGTTTTCTGCGCCAGCGCAAATTCCGGCCGCCCACGCGACCGGCGTCTGATCATGATCAAACGCGGGGCTGCCCCAGCGACAGGCCCAGCCCCTGGGCGGCCGCCAGCAGGGGGTGGTCCAGCGGCACCTTCCGGCTCTGCCCGGCCACGCTGGCCAGCGCCACGCTGGTGCAGGTGTCGCCCTGCAGCACCACCATGCGGTTGAAGTCGCCGCTGCGCACCAGTTGGGCCGCGTGGTAGCCGAAGCGAGTGGCCAGCACCCGGTCGAAGGGGGTGGGCGAACCACCGCGCTGCACATGGCCCAGCTGGGTGCTGCGCACCTCGCTGCCCACCAGGGGCTGCAGGGCCTGGGCCAGCCACTGCCCCACCCCGCCCAGGCGCACGGGCTCCGGGCTGTCGGCCAGCCGCGCGCGCACCACCTGGTCCTGGTTCAGCGCGTGCGCGCCTTCGGCAATGCAGATGAGGGTGTCGCCCTCGCGGGCCTCGCGCTCGCGGCAGACCTCGGCCACCGCCTCGACCGAGAACGGCAGTTCAGGCAGCAGGATCACGTCGGCCCCGCCGGCCATGCCGCCCTCCAGACCGATCCAGCCGGCATAGCGCCCCATGGTTTCGGCAATCATCACCCGACCATGGCTCTTGGCCGTGGTGGCCAGCCGGTCCAGCGATTCCGCCACCACCGCCACCGCGCTGTCGAAGCCGAAGCTGCGGTCGGTGTGCATCAGGTCGTTGTCGATGGTCTTGGGCACGCCCACCACCGGCACGCCCAGGCGGGCAAAGCCCTCGGCGATCACCATGGTGCCGTCGCCGCCGATGACCACCAGGCCGTCGATGCCCTCGCGCTGCAAGGTGGCCACCGCCTGGGCCGAGACATCCGCCCCGTCCGCGCCGAAGTAGTGGAAGGGGTCGCAGCGGTTGTGCGTGCCCAGGATGGTGCCGCCCAGCGAGAGGATGCCCTCCACGTCCGGCGCGCGCAGCGGCCGCATGGCGGGCCGGCACAGGCCCAGAAAGCCGCGCTCGATGCCGGTGACGGTGGCGCCCGCCTCGTTGATCAGGGCCAGGGTGACCGCGCGGATCACCGCGTTGAGTCCGGGGCAGTCACCGCCGCCCGTCAGGATTCCGATGTGCATCATTCAACGATACACCGGCCCCCGGACGGTCGGGCTCAGCTGTTGTCCGGGCCCTGGAAGCCGCCGGCGCGGAAGGTCAGCACCAGGGTGTCGCGGTGGCCGCCCACGGCCGGGTCCAGCGGCTGGATGGGGGTGGATTCATGGATCACCCGCTCATCGTCCAGCAGCAGGGTGCTGAAGGGCTCGCTGAGCGTGAAGCGCTGGCCGGCCGTGCCCTGGGCCTCGAAGACCCGGGTCTCGCCGCCCTTGATGCCCACGCGGCTGATCAGGGTCACGGTGACCAGGTCCACGCCGTCGCGGTGGGCGCCTTCGGGCGTGGGCCGGCCGATGCCGTCGGTGGTGTCGATGCGGAAGGGGTGGGCCTCGACATACCAGGTCCGCGGCCCGCGCAGGGCCGAGGCCCGGGCGGCCATGCCCGCCAGCCAGCGCGACCACAGCGGGTCGGCCACCAACGAGGGCTCGATCGGCTCGAAGTGGCGTTCGATGCCGCCGTGCAGGGCGTTGTAGGAGACCGGCTGCCAGTGCGGCCGGTGCGGCACCTGGGTCACCACCTCGCCTTCGACGATGAAACAGCTGTGGCGCCGGCGCCGGTAACGGCCACCATCGCGCAGGTAGCCGTCGGCCGGCAGGCGGTCCCAGTAGGCCGGCCAGTCGGCCAGCGCCTCGGGCGGGGCCGACAGCATCTCGCCCAGCCCTTGGGCATTCAGCACCGCGAAGCCCTGGGCGGCCAGGGTCGCGTCCAGACCCGACAGCGGGGTCAACGCAGGAGCAAGCATCATGATGGTGACGATTGTCGCGCTTCGGGCACTCGGACAGGCGCCGTACATCGGGATCGGACCGGCCCGTGCTACCGTTTCAGGGTGTCACACGATGTACCGCCCGCCGCCCCCCGCGAGACGCCGCCGCCTGCCGAGCACTCGCCCCTGGATCCCCGCCTGATCAACGATCTGGCCGGGGTCATCACCTGGCAGCTGGATCTGAGCAGCGGCCTGCTGAGCACCGACCAGCAGGGCTACCACCTGCTGGGGCTGCCCAGCCAGGCCGAGGGCTGGGCGGTGCACGAGTTCACCGACCGCGTGCACCCGGACGACCTGCTGGCCCTGCGCGAGGCCAATGCCCTGAGCCTGGCCACCCACGGGCCGGTGGACGTGACGCTGCGGGTGCGTGGTGCCGACGGGCACTGGGTTCACCTGCTCACCCGGCGCATCGTGCAGGGCGACGAGGAAGGGCAGCCCCGCATCCTCCAGGGCATCGCCTTCAACGTCACCCAGCAGCAGCGCCTGGCCAGCGAGCTCAAGACGGCAAGCGACCGCATCGCCCTGGCCGCCCGGGGCGTGGGCATGGGCACCTGGGTGCTGGACGTGGCCACCGGGGCCCACCAGTGGGACGCCCAGATGTGGGCGCTGCGCGGCCGCACACCCCGGCCCGAAGCGCCCGGCTACCCCGAGATGCTCTCCTGGGTCCACCCGGACGACCGCCCCCGGGCCGAGCGCCGCCTGCAGAAGATCGCCCCGCCCGGCGAGGGGCAGCACGAGTTCCGGGTGATCTGGCCCGACGGTTCGGTGCATTGGCTGGCCTCGCGCCGCCTGGTGGTGCGCGACGATCAAGGAACGCCCATCCAACAGATGGGGGTGAATTGGGACGTCACCGACGCCCACCGCGCGCTGGAGGAACGCCACGCCCGCGAGCTGGCCCAACGCGAAAGCGAAGCCAAATCCGAACTGCTGGCCCGGCTCAGCCACGAGTTGCGCACCCCGCTCAACGCCATCCTGGGCTTCACCCAGCTGCTGCTGGCCGACCACGACCGCATGCCGGCCATGGCGCGCCAGAAGCAGCTCCAGCAGATCGAACACGCCGGGGTGCACCTGCTGTCCCTCATCAACGACGTGCTGGAACTGGCCCAGCCGCAACCGGCCACGGCGGGCCAGCTGCCGCAGCCCCCGGTGGAATTGTCGGAGGTGCTGGCCTCGGCGCTGCCTCTGGTGCAGGCGCAGGCCGCGCAGAAGCAGATCGCCTGGCGGCTGGATGTGCCGACCGGTTTGCGGGCCTGCGGAGACCCGGTGCGCCTGCGCCAGGTGCTGATCAACCTGCTGACCAACGCGATCAAGTACAACCGCGACGGCGGCTGGGTGGCGGTGCGGGCCCGGGCCGAGGGCCGGCAGGTGCTGCTGTCGGTCAGCGACAGCGGCATCGGCATGCCGGCCGAGGCGCAGACCCAGGCCTTCGAGCCCTTCCACCGCCTGCCCGCCAGCGCGGCCGATGTGGACGGCGTGGGCATCGGCCTGGCCATCGTCAAGACCCTGGTGGGCCGCATGGGGGGCGAGATCCGGGTGCGCAGCCAGCCTGACCAGGGCAGCACCTTCGAAGTCTGGCTGCAGGGGGTCGACACCGAGGCCCTGCCGGAACAGCCTGCGGCGCCCGGGGCAGCGGCCGAGCCGCCCTCGGACGCCGAGCTGCCCTGCCTGCTCTACATCGAGGACAACCCGGTCAACATGACCATCGTCGCCGAGTTGGTGGCCCGCCATTCCGGCGTGCGCTTCGTGGGCGCGCCCGATGCGCTCACCGGCCTGCGGCTGGCGCGGGAGCTGCGCCCGCGCCTGATCCTGACCGACATGCAACTGCCCGACCTGCACGGCAGCGAGGTGCTGCAGCGCCTGCGGGCCGACCCGCTCACCCGGGACATCCCCTGCATCGCCCTGTCGGCCAACGCCCTGCCCAGCGACATCGAGGCGGCATTGGCCCAGGGTTTCTCGGCCTATTGGACCAAGCCGCTGGACTTTTCCGCGTTTCGTCAGACACTGGGCGCCCTTTTCGATGCTTCCGGCCGCTGACCGCGGCACGCCCCATGTCCACCCACCAGCCGCTGTCGCTGCGCACTGCCCTGCTGCTCACCCTGCCGCCCCTGCTGTGGGCCGGCAATGCCGTGGTGGGGCGGCTGGCCGTGGGGGCCGTGCCGCCGGTGGCCCTGAACTTCGCCCGCTGGCTGCTGGCCTTCGCCCTGCTGTGGCCCCTGGGCCGCGCCGCCTGGCGTGACCGGGCCGCGCTGCGCGCGCGCTGGCCCTACCTGTCCGGCCTGGGCCTCCTGGGCATGGGCAGCTACAACGCGCTGCAGTACCTGGCCCTGCACACCTCCACGCCGCTCAACGTCACCCTGATCGCGGCCAGCTCGCCGGTCTGGATGCTGGGCATCGGCGCGGTGCTCTATGGCGTGCACCCGCGGCGCCAGGATCTGCTGGGCGCCGCCCTGTCGCTGCTGGGCGTGGCCCTGGTCATCGCCCACGGCGAGCCGGAGCGCCTGCTGGCCCTGCGCTTCTCGCCGGGCGACCTGCTGATGCTGCTGGCCATGTTCAGCTGGTGCCTGTACAGCTGGATGCTGGCCCGCCCGCCGGCCTCCATGCGCGCGCCGGAGCGCCCGGCCTGGGGTTGGGCCGAGTTCCTGTCGCTGCAGATGGGCTTCGGCCTGGTCTGGTGTGCCGCCGCCACCGGAGTGGAGGCGCTGGTGAGCGACGCCCAGTGGCACTGGAGCCCGGCCGTCTTCGCCATCCTGGCCTATGTGGCCGTCGGCCCCTCGCTGATCGCCTACTACTGCTGGGGCCAGGGTGTGGCCACGGTGGGGCCGGCCATCGCCGCCTTCTTCGTCAACCTGACGCCGCTGTTCGCGGCGCTCATGTCCACCGCCCTGCTGGGCGAGGCACCGCACTGGTACCACGCGGCGGCCTTCGGCCTCATCGTCGGCGGCATCGTCATCTCCTCGCGCAAGCGCTGAGCGCGCCAGCTCAACGCCAGCGGGCCAGCAGCCAGATCCCGCCCATCACCAGGGCGGTGCCCAGCAGCAGCAGCGGGGTGAAGGGTTCGCCCAGCAGCACGATGCCCATGCCGATGGTGCTCAGCGGGCCGATCATGCCGATCTGGGCCGTCAGCGGCGCGCCGATGCGCTCGATGGCCATCATCACCATCAGCACCGGCGCCACCGTGCAGGCCGTGGCATTGAGCAGCGACAGCCACAACACCGGCGCAGGCACCAGGGCCGCCGACAGCGGCTTGAGCAGCACGAACTGCAGCAGACAGAAACCGCAGGCCACGCTGGAGGCCAGGCCCGTCAGACGCAGCGAACCCAGGCGCCCGACCACCTCGCCGCTGCCCACCATGTAGAGCGCGTAGCTGACGGCGCTGCCGAAGACAAGGGCGGCACCCAGCGCGGTGTGGGCCCCCTGGTCGGCCGCCTCGTGGCCGAAGACCAGCACCGTGCCCAGGTAGCTCAGCCCGGCGGCGGCCCACTGCCGCCCCGTCACCCGGCGCTTGAACCACAGCACCGAAATCGCCATCACGATGGTGGGCCCCAGGTAGAGGATCAGCCGCTCCAGGCTGGCACTGATGTAGGCCAGGCCCATGAAGTCCAGCTGGCTGGCCAGGTAGTAGCCAGAAAAGCCCAGGGCCAGCACGGCCCCGCGGTCACGGGTGCTCAGCGCCGGCTGGTCCCGCCCGGCCCACCAGGCCAGCAGCAGAAACAGGGGCAGCGCGATCAGCATGCGGTACATGATGAGCGTCACCGCATCGACGCCGTGCCGGTAGGCCAGCTTCACGATGATGGCCTTGCCCGAGAACGCGATGGCGCCCAGGGCGGCCAGGGCCAACCCGCGCCAGTCGGCATGGCGGGCCGTGCCACTGGAGGTGTGCAGTGTCATGCCCGGCATCTTCGCAGGTCCGATCCGGCCTTCTCTTCGCGGAACGGCACCCCTGGCTTCGCCGCAGGGAACCCGCCGGCCCCTGGCACACTCCATCCATACCCCGCCCCGCATTTTCCCGCCCGACCCAATCCGCACCCCATGAGCAGCAGTCTCCAGATCGGCCCCTTCGCCCTGCCCTGGGCCCTCCTGCTGATGGTGCTGGCCGTGCTGGCGGGCAACACCCTGGGGCGCCGGGTCGGCCGGGCCCAGGGCATCGACCCCGAGCCCCAGGCCTTCCGCGTGCTGCTGCTGGCCCTGCTGGTGGCGCGGCTGGCCTTCGTCTGGCCCTACCGCGGGCTCTACCTCGACGAGCCCTGGCGCCTGATCGACATCCGTGATGGCGGCTGGAACGCCCAGGCCGGTCTGATCGCCGGCTGGATCGCCACGGCCGTGTGGGCGCAGCGGCGCCCGCAGTTGCGCCGGCCCCTGCTGGCCTCGGTGGGCCTGACCAGCCTGGTCTGGCTGATCGGCAGCGGGCTGCTGCTGTGGCAGCGGCCGACGGACCAGCGCCTGCCCGCGCTCACCTTGAACGACCTGCAGGGCCGACCGGTGGCGCTGGCCGGGCTGAACGGTCAGCCGACGGTGGTGAACCTGTGGGCCACCTGGTGTCCGCCCTGCCGGCGCGAGATGCCGGTGCTGGCCGACGCCCAGGCCCGACACCCCGGGGTGCGCTTCGTCTTCGTGAACCAGGGTGAGCCACCCGCCACCGTGCAGGCCTATCTGGCCAGCCAGGGCCTGCACCTCGACCAGGTGCTCATCGACCCGCGCTCCACGCTGGGCGCCGGCCTGGGCCAGCGCGCCCTGCCCACCACCGTGTTTCTGGATGCCCGGGGCCGGGTGGTGACGCAACGCATCGGCGAGCTCTCCCCCGCCACCCTGGCGGACAAGCTCGCTGAACTCGGCCCGGCCCTGCTTCCTTCGTCCTCTGCGCCACCACCATGACCCCACGTCTCCTCCTTGCTCCAGTCCCGGCGCTGCCCGGCCGACTCACCCGCCGCAGCCTGCTGGCCCTGGCCGCCTGCGCGGGGGCCGCCCCTTTGCGGGGCCTGGCGGCGCCGGCCACGGCCGCGCAGGTGCTGACGCTGCTGCAGAGCAGCAGCTGGATCGCGGACGGCAGCATCGGCGCGCACCGCGTGGTCTATGTGTTCACCGACCCCAACTGCCCCTACTGCAACAAGTTCTGGGCCGAGGCCCGGCCCTGGGTGCAGGCCGGCAAGGTGCAGCTGCGGCACGTGATCGTCGGCATCCTCACGCCGGAGAGCCCGGGCAAGGCGGCCGCCCTGCTGAGCGCCCCCAACCCCGCGGTGGCGCTGGCGGCCTATGAAGGCGGGCAGGTCGAGGCCACGGCCCAGGCGCTGGCCTCCGGCCACCCTCACCCGCTGTCGAACCAGGGCCTGCAAGCCCTGGCAGTGGTGCCCGCGGCACTGGCGGCCCGGCTGGAAGCCAATGCCCGCCTGATGCAGGCGCTGGGTCTGCAGGCCACGCCCGCGGTGGTCTGGCGCGACGAGGCCGGCGAGCTTCAGGCCCGCACCGGCGTCACGCCGCGCACGCTGAACGAAGCCATGGGGCCGCGCTGAGGGCGGGCCGCGCGCTCACTCGCTGTCCCAGCGCGGGGTGCAGCGCAGCACCTCTTCCAGCGAGGTGAGGCCCTGGGCCACCTTGGTGAGACCGGCCACGCGCAGCGGCAGCAGCCCCTCCTCGCCGGCCTGGCGGCGCAGCCGGGCCAGGTCCAGCTGCGGGTGCATGGCCTGGCGCACCGGCTCGCTGACCTCCATCAGCTCGTACAGCGCCGCACGGCCGCGGTAGCCGGTGCCGCGGCAGGCCGGGCAGCCCACCGCCTTGTGCGCCCGCAGCGGCCCGGCCAGGCCCCAGGGCTTGGCGTGCTGGCTCAGGTCCTCGGCGGTGATGGCCGGATCGGGCTGCTTGCACTGCGGGCACAGGGTGCGGGCCAGGCGCTGCGCCAGCACCCCGATCACGGTGGCGGAAATCAGATACGGCGGCACCCCCAGGTCCACCAGGCGGGTGATGGCCGAGGGCGCGTCGTTGGTGTGCAGGGTGGAGAACACCAGATGGCCGGTCAGCGCGGCCTGGATCGCCATCTCGGCCGTCTCCAGGTCACGGATTTCGCCGACCATGATGATGTCCGGGTCCTGCCGCATCAGGGCCCGCAGGCCCTCGGCAAAGCTCAGCTCCACCGAGGGCTGGACCTGGGTCTGGTTGAAGGCCGGCTCGATCATCTCGATCGGGTCCTCCACGGTGCAGACGTTGACCTCCTCGGTGGCCAGCTTCTTCAGCGTGGAATAGAGCGTGGTCGTCTTGCCCGAGCCGGTGGGCCCGGTCACCAGGATGATGCCGTGGGGCTGGTTGATCAGCGTGTTCCAGCGGCGGGCCTCGTCGGGCGAGAAGCCCAGGGCGTCGAAGGGCTTGTCGGCGGTGCCCGGGTCGAAGATCCGCATCACCACCTTCTCGCCGAAGGCGGTGGGCAGCGTGGACAGGCGCATCTCCACCTCGCCGCCACCGGCCAGGCCTTCGGGCCGCCGGGTCTTGATGCGGCCGTCCTGCGGGCGGCGCTTCTCGATCACGTCCATGCGGCCCAGCAGCTTGATGCGGGCGGTCATGGCGCCCATCACCGGCGCGGGCACGCGGTGCACGGTGTGCAGCACGCCGTCGATGCGGAAACGGATGGCGCCGGTGTCACGCCGGGGCTCCAGGTGGATGTCGCTGGCGCGCTGCTCGAAGGCGTACTGCCACAGCCAGTCGACGATCTGCACCACGCCCTGGTCGTTGGCGTCCAGGTTGTCGCGCGACTTCAGGTCCACCAGCTGCTCGAAGCTGTTGGCCAGCGCGCTCTCGGCGTTGGTCTTGCGCGCGGCGCGCACGCTCTGGGCCAGCTGGTAGAACTCGGTGGTGTAGCGGGCGATCTCGTCCGGCGGGGCCAGCATCAACTTGATGCGCCGGCGGGTGTGGGCCTCGATCTCGGGCACCCACTCCACCGCGAAGGGCTCGCAGGTGACGATGGTGATCTCGGTCGGCGACACCAGCACCGGCAGCGCGTGGCGGCTCTCGGCGTAGGCCTGGGACATCACCTCCTGCACCCGGCTGGCCTCCACCCGCAGCGGGTCGATGCGCATGACCGGCAGACGGAAGCGCTCGCCCAACCAGGCGGTCAGGTGCTCGGTGTCCAGGGTCTGGCCGCTGCGCGCATCCTTCAGGCCCACGCCGCCCAGGCGCTGCAGCGGGTGCAGGCTGGAGCCGGTCTGGGCGAAGCGGCGCAGCAGGCGATCGGCCTCCTCGGCGGCCAGGGCCCCGTCGTCACGCAGCCACTTGAGCAGGTGGCGCATGTCCAGCTTGCCGCGTGGCGCGGTGTGGGGACGTTCGGACGGCGATGGGGCGGCAACGGTCATGGCACGGGACGCTCAGCCCAGAACCGCCGGATCCAGCGGGCGCACCATGCGCAGCCACTTGCGTGCCGGCAGGCCGAAGCGCGCTTCGATGTTAGCGGCGCGAGCGGTCAATTCCTCCCGGTCGGGCACCTTTACATGGCGGGCCGCCACGATGACGGTGTTGCCCTCCTTGGTGGGCCGCAGGCTCCAGACCTGGTCCAGCCCGAAGACGCGGGCGATGCGCCCGGCGCTGCGGGTGAAGCTGGCGTCGCGGCCGAACAGGTTCACGGTCATCAGCCCGCCCTCGTCCAGCACGTCGCGGCAGTGGGTGTAGAAGTCCTCGTCGTCCAGCACCGGGGCGGCGGCCTCGTGGTCGTAGAGGTCCACATTGAGCGCCTGCACCGTGTGGCGGTGGGCCGGGTCGGCTACCCAGCGGGCGGCGTCCTCGTTCACCACGCTCAGGCGCTGGTCGTCGTCGGGCAGGCGGAACCACAGCCGGCAGGCGTGGATGACGGTGGGGTTGAGCTCCACCGCGGTGGTCGGCATGCGCAGCACCTTGTGGCAGAACTTGGTGAGCGCGGCCGCGCCCAGCCCCAGCTGCACCACCTGCCCTTCGGTCACCTCGTCCTGCGGGCGCCAGAGCAGCCAAGCCATCATGCGCTGGATGTACTCCAGCTCCAGCTGGTAGGGCTTGCTGATGCGCATGGCGCCCTGCACCCAGATGGAATCCAGGTGCAGGTAGCGCACGCCATCGAGCTCGGACATGGTGGCGCCGACCATCTCGTCGGTGCGGCTCTCGCGGGTCTTCTTGGTCGTCATGCGGTGGGCAGCAGACCGCACTGGGCGAACACCTCGCGCCAGGCGGCGAGCTTGCGCTCGAAGGACCAGCTGGCATTGGCCGGGCTGGTGGAGGGCAAGCGGTACGCGGGCAACCCGAACGAGGCGGTGAAACGCCGCGCCCGGGCCGATTCCCCGCCATTGTGGGCGATGCCGCGCAGCTGCGGCAGCCGGGCGATCAGGCTGGCGAAGTCGTTGTAGCTGGCCTGCGCGATGGCGCTGTCCAGGCTGCCCTCGCGCTCGCAGGCCGCATAGACATCCCAGATGCCCAGGCCGCGGGCCTGCACCGCGGCCACCCGCTCGGCATAGGGCATGGCCTTCAGGTCCAGCCCGAACAGGGCCGAGAGCAGCGGCCAGAACTGGTTGCGCGGATGGGCGTAGTACTGCTGCGCCTGCAGCGAAGCCACGCTGGGAAAGCTGCCCAGCACCAGCAGGCGGGTGCCGGCATCGGCCACCGGCGGGAAACCCGTCAGCATGCGATCAGCGCCCCAGCAGCGGCTTGAGCCGCGGCAGGGCCGTGCAGGCATTGGTGCTGGTGATCAGCGCCGTCTCGGCCAGCGTCCACTCGCGCAGGCCGGCCAGGGTGCGGGCGATGCGCGGCAGCTCGCCGGGCTCGTTGCGGCTGCGGTCACCGGCGGCCCGTTGGGCCGCGGTGCGGTAGAGCCACTGCGGCGGAATGTCCGGCGCATCCGTTTCCAGCACCAGGGCGTGGGCCGGCAGCTCGGCCGCCAGGGCCTGGATGTTGAGCGAACGGTCGAAGGTCATGGCGCCGCCGAAGCCCAGCACGAAGCCCCGGCGCACGAAGGCATGGGCCTGCTGCGCACTGCCGTTGAACGCATGGACGATGCCGGCGAGGCCCTCGAAGCGCCGCAGCCCCTTGAGCAGGGCGTCGGCCGAGCGACGCACATGCAGCAACACCGGCAGGCCGAAGCGCCGGGCCAGCTTGAGCTGGGCCAGGTAGAAGCGCTCCTGCCGGGCGCGGTCCAGATCCGGCACGAAGTGGTCCAGGCCGATTTCGCCCACCGCCACCAGGCGCGGGTCATCCAGGTGCTGCGCCAGGGCATCCGTCAGGCGGTCCAGGTCCTCGTCGGCGGCTCGGTCCACGTACATCGGGTGGATGCCCAGGGCATAGCTCAAGCCATGCTGGTGGGCCAGCGCGCGCACCGCGTCGAAGTTGGCCACCTCCACCGCCGGCAGCACCTGCATGGCCACCTGTGCCTCGCGGGCACGCGCCAGCACGGCCTCGCGGTCGGGGTCGAATTCGGGGGCGTCCAGATGGCAGTGGGTGTCAATCCACATCGGGGTGGTTCAGTGGGCCTCGGCCGGCGTCGGTGCGGCCAGCAACTGCCCGGCCTGCATGCGCACCACGCGGTCGCAGCGCGCGGCCAGCGCAGCATCGTGCGTCACCAGCACGAAGGCAAGCCCTTTTTCCCGGGTGCGGCCCAGCATCAGGTCGAAGACCCGGTCGGCCGTCTCGCGGTCCAGGTTGCCGGTGGGCTCGTCGGCCAGGATGCAGGCCGGGTGCGCCACCAGGGCGCGGGCCAGGGCCACCCGCTGGCGCTCGCCACCGGAGAGCTCGGACGGCCGGTGCAGCACCCGCTCGGCCAGGCCCACCGCGGCCAGGGCCTCGCGGGCGGCGGCGTGGGCGGTCTCGACACTTTCGCGGCGGATGCGCAGCGGCATGGCCACGTTGTCCAGCGCGCTGAACTCGGGCAGCAGGTGGTGGAACTGGTAGACGAAGCCCAGGTGCCGGTTGCGCCAGACGCCCTGCTCCGTCGCACTGAGCGTGTCCAGGCGCTTGCCCATCAGCGTCACCGCGCCCTGGCTGGGCGCGTCCAGCCCGCCCAGCAGGTGCAGCAGCGTGCTCTTGCCCGAGCCCGAGGCGCCGACGATGGCCAGCGTCTCGCCCGCGCGCACCTGCAGGTCCACGCCGCGCAGCACATGCACGTCCAGCGGGCCTTCGACATAGCGCTTGTGCAGGCCGGTGGCTTCCAGGATCAGGTCACTCATAGCGCAGGGCCTCCGCGGGGTTGACCCGGCTGGCACGCCAGCTGGGGTACAGGGTGGCCAGGAAGGCCAGGGCCAGCGAGATGCAGGCAATCGGCACGATGTCGCCGGCCTGCGGGTCGCTGGGCATGCGGCTGATCAGGTAGACGCTGCCGGGCAGGAAGTGCACGCCCAGCAGGTGCTCGATGGCCGGCACGATGACGTCGATGTTGAAAGCCACCAGCAGGCCCAGCGCCACGCCGGCAAAGGTGCCGATCACCCCCGCGGCCGCCCCCTGCACCACGAAGATGCCCATGATGGAGCGCGGGCTGGCGCCCAGGGTGCGCAGGATGGCGATGTCGGCCCGCTTGTCGGTCACCGTCATCACCAGCGTGGACACCAGGTTGAAGGCCGCCACCGCGACGATCAGCGTCAGGATGATGGCCATCATCCGCTTTTCGATCTGCACCGCGTCGTACCAGGCGGCGTTGGTGCGGGTCCAGTCGCGCACCAGCACCTGGTCGCCCAGGCGCACGGCCAGGTCCGCGCCCACGCGGCGGGCGTCCTGCACGTCCTTCAGGCGCAGTTGCACGCCGGTGGGCCCGCCCACCCGGTACAGGCGCGCGGCGTCGTCCAGGTTGACCAGGGCCAGCGCGCTGTCGTATTCGTAGTGGCCCACCGTGAACACACCGGCCACGGTGAACTGCTTCAGGCGTGGCGCCACGCCGGCCGGTGTGACCTGGCCGCCCGGGGCGATCAAGGTGACCGGGTCGCCCTCGCGCACGCCCAGCGAACGGGCCAGCTCGCTGCCCAGCAGGATCTTCCATTCGCCGGGCTGCAGCCGGTCGAGCACACCGTCGCGCTTGAGCTGGGCCGCCAGGTCGGTCACCCCGCCCTCGTCCGCCGGCTCCACGCCGCGCACCATCACGCCACGCATGTCCTCGCCACGGGCCAGCAGCGACTGCACCGCGATGAAGGGCGCTGCCGCCTTCACCTCGGGCTGCTGCCTGGCCTGCTGCGCCAGGGCCTGCCAATCGGGCAGCGCGTCGCCACTGGGCGAGAGCAGCTCCACATGCGGGATGGCCGACAACATGCGGTCACGCACCTCCTTCTGGAAGCCGTTCATCACGCTCAGCACGATGATCAGCGCCGCCACGCCCAGGGCGATGCCGATGACCGAGACGAAGGAGATGAAGGAGATGAAGCCGTTGCGCCGGCCGGCGCGGCCAGCGCGGGTGTAGCGCCAGCCGATCTGCCACTCATAGGGCAGCTTGGAGAAAAAGCTCATGGGCGTGATGCTACCCCGCGGCCAGCACCCGCCCTGCCGGCAGGGCGCCCGCCAGCTGCGGGTCAGTACCCCCCCAATATATCGAGCCGCGCCCTCTGGTCAGGGCCAAGAGGCACTTGTTATAAATCCGCCGCACTCCGGATTCCATGGATTTGGAATCCCGCCCCGATATATTTCCACACAGGTTTCCTGTTTCAAAAGGTTATCGGGCTGCGGGCGTTTGATTTCATGGAAACGGCGGGCACCACACCGGCCCACGAGGCCGGGCAACCCACCCACACCCAAGAGGAAACCATGAATTTCAACAAGTATGGGGTCGCCGCGGCGCTGGCCCTGTTGGCCCTGGGCGGCGCCCAGGCCGGGCAGCGGGCCCAGCTGGACGTCCAGCTCTCCTTCGACAACGCCATCGTCCAGGGCGACAGCGACGTCCCGGTGAACGTGGTCATCACCAACAACACCGGCACGGTGGTGCCGGTGCTGAAGTGGCAGCTGCCCACCGGCAAGCTGCAGGGCCAGCTGTTCCGCGTGGTGGGTGACGACGGCCAACCCGCCACCTACATCGGCCCGATGATCAAGCGCGCCGAACCCCGCGAACAGGATTACATCCTGCTGCAACCGGGCGCTTCGCTGAGCTATCAGGTCGAACTCACCAGCCAATATGTGCTGGGCAATGGCCACTACACCGTCGAATATGTCGGCGGCGGGGTTTTCCGTCAGGGCGTGGATTTCCGCTCGACGGCCACCAATCTCTGGACCCAGGGCCGCAGCGCGTCGGCTGAATCCCTGGTCGGCGACAGCTCCCTGCGCGGCCGCACCGGCACCCAGGGCATCAGCTACTCGGGCGGCTGCAGCAGCTCGCGCCAATCCACCCTGGCCAGCGCCGTCTCGGCCGCCACCACCTATTCCAGCAATGCCTACAGCTACCTGAGCGGCTCGGGCAGCGGCACGCAGCGCTACGTCAAGTGGTTCGGCAGCTACACCTCCTCCCGCTGGGCGACCGCCAAGTCCCACTACTCGGCCATCAAGTCGGCCTTCACCACCCAGAACGTGACGCTGGACTGCTCGTGCACCGACACCGGCACCTACGCCTACGTCTACCCGACCCAGCCCTACAAGATCTACGTCTGCGGCGCCTTCTGGAACGCGCCGATGACCGGCACCGACTCCAAGGGCGGCACCCTGGTGCACGAGATGTCGCACTTCAACGTGGTGGCCAGCACCGACGACTGGGCCTATGGCCAGACCGCGGCGGCCAACCTGGCCAAGTCCAACCCGACCAAGGCGCTGGACAACGCCGACAACCACGAGTACTTCGCCGAGAACAACCCGGCGCTGCCCTGACGTGGGACGCGGCATCGGCTGGCGCCTTCTGGAGGCCTGCATGGCATTCGGTGTCCTGACCGGATCGGCCGCGGCGCAGCCGCTGCTGCGCTGCACCCTGTCCGTGCCGGATGCGCTGGCCGCCGGCCAGCCGGTGCCCCTCACCATGACCCTGCACAACCCCGGCACGCAGACCGTGTTCCTGCTGCGCTGGGGCACGCCCTTCGAGGCCCGCTGGCTCGGGGCGTCCTTCCGGCTCGACCGGGATGGCGCCCTGCTGCCCTACCAGGGCCCGCAGGCCAAGCGGGGCGACCCGGACGCCAGCCAGTACCTGGCCCTGCCGGCCGGGGCCCAGGCCTCGGCCACGCTGGACCTGGCGCTGGTGTTCGACCTGAACACGCCGGGCCGCTACCGGCTGCGCGGGCCGTGGCAGGTGCATGACGTCTTCGGCGCTGCGCAGGGGCAGCCCCCGCGGCCCCGGGGGCACTTCGCGCCGCAGGATCTGCCCTGCCCCACGCTGCACTGGACCCTCGCGGCCCCCGCCAAGCCCTGAGCCGGCGCGGCCTCGACGGCTGGCTCAGCGGCCCAGCAGCTTGGGCACCAGGCTCAGGATGCGCTCGAGCAGCAGGGCCATCTCCGCCGGGTTCTCCAGGAAGAAGGCGGCCCGGGTCTGGGCCGGCTCGCGGCCGATCTTGATGGTCAGCCAATGCGGCGCCGCTGCGGCGAAAACCGGCTCGTCGTTGAGATCGTCCCCGGCGAACAGCGCCCCGCCGGCCCCGCTGCGCGCCACCAGCGAGCGCACCGCATGGGCCTTGTCGGGGGCGTTGGCCGGGGTCAGGTTGACCACCAGCTTGCCGCCGAACACGGTCAGCGTCGGGCCCACTCCCTGCAGCACCTCGTCGATGACCTGGCGGGCCCGTTCGCGGTCGCGCGCCAGGCGGTAATGCAGGGCGATGGACTGCTGCTTGTCCTCCACGCTCACACCGGCGGCGCGCAGCACCGGCTCGCGCTGGGCCAGCAGCTCGCGTGCGCTCTCCAGGGCCTCGGACAAGGCCTGCGCCACCGCCGGGTCGGCCGCATCCTCGGCGCCGTGGTTGCCCACGATGTAGCTGGGCACGAAGCCCAGGCGCTCGCGCACATCGTCCACCCGCCGCCCGGTGACGATGGCCACCGGCAGCCAGCGCATGAGCTGGCTGAGCCGCCCGGCCACCGCCAGCGAGACGCGCGCGTCGTCCGGCCGCGGCACGATGGGCGCCAGCGTGCCATCGAAATCGAAGGCCAGCAGGGGTTGGTACTGCAGCGCGGCCACCAGGGCGGCCTCGCCTTCTTGGCTGAAAAGATGCCTCATGAACGGTCGGAAGCAGAGCTGCGCAGTTCGGACAGCGCGGACAGGTCGGTGCGCTGGAAGCGCCGCACCCGGGCCTCCACCCGGGCTCGCAGGCGCCAGCGTGCGGCGTCGCTGAGCATGTGGCCGGCCCAGCGGTAGACATTGAACTCGTGCACCGTGCTGCGCAGGCTGGCCATGCGCTCGCGCTGCTCGGCCGAGGGCATGGTGGCCGCCTGGTACAGCGCGTCGGCCGTCTCCTCGACGTGGTAGGGGTTCACGATCAGGGCCTCGGTCAGCTCGCGCGCGGCGCCGGCAAAGCGGCTGAGCAGCAGCACGCCCTGCTCGTCGTCGCGTGCCGCCACGAACTCCTTGCTCACCAGGTTCATGCCGTCGTGCAGGCTGGTGACCACGCAGATGTTGGCGGCGCGGAAAAGCTCGTTGACCTGTTCGGGCTCGTGGTGCTGGGCGAGCAGGTGAACGGGCTGGTAGCCCGGGCGGCCGAAGCGCTCGTTGATGCGGGCGCTCAGCCGCTCGATGCGGTCCTGGAAGCTGCGGTATTCCTCCAGCGAACTGCGGGTGGGCGCGGCCACCTGCACGAAGACGAAGCGGCCCACCCACTCCGGGTGCTTCTCCAGCAGGCGCTCCACCGCGTTCAGCCGCTCCAGGATGCCCTTGGTGTAGTCGAAGCGGTCCACGCCCACCGCCAGGCAGGTGTCCTCGGCCAGGCCCAGGCGGGCGAAGACCCGCTGGCGGCAGTCCACCACCGGGCCCCAGCCAGCCACCGTGGCCGGCGTGGGCCATTCGATGGAAATGGGATAGCTCTCCACCAGGGTCTCCTTGTCCTGGAAGGAGATGGTGGAATGCTCCTGCTCGATGCGGGCCTCCAGGTAGCGGTCCACCGTCTCCATGAAGTTGCGGCAGTGGAAGCGGGTGTGGAAGCCCAGGATGGTGGAGCCCAGCAGGCCCTGCAGCAACTCGCGCCGCCAGGGGCAGATGCCGAAGGACTCCGGATTGGGCCAGGGGATGTGCCAGAAGGTCAGGATGGTGGCCTGGGGCAGCTTCTCGCGCACCATGGCCGGCAGCAGGGCGAAGTGGTAGTCCTGCACCAGCACCACCGGGTCCTCGCTGCGGGCCTCGGCCACCACCGCGTCGGCAAAGCGCTGGTTCACGGCCTTGTAGGCCTCCCAGTCGCTCTCGCGGAACACCGGGCGCACATGGGCCACATGGCACAGCGGCCACAGCCCCTCGTTGGCAAAGCCGAAGTAGTAGCCGCGCTCCTCCTCGGCGCTCAACCAGATGCGGCGCAGGTAGTAGTCGTCGTGGCCGGGCGGCACGGCCACGCGGTCGTGGGCATCCACCACCTCGCGGTCGCCGCTGCCGCTGCCATGGGCGATCCAGGTGCCCGAGCAGGCCCGCATCACCGGCTCCACCGCCGTCACCAGGCCGCTGGCCGGGCGGCGCACCACCACGCCGTCGTCGCTCCGTTCGTGGATGTAGGGCTCGCGGTTGGACACCACGATCACCTGATCCCCGCTGAGCTGGCTGTGCAACAGCGCACGCAGGCGCTCGGCCGTCCACTCCGTCTCCGGCCCCTGCAGGCGGCGGTACTCGTCCTCCAGGTCACGCAGGCGCTGCTGCATCTCCTTGGCGAAGGGGGCCAGCTCGGGCGCCGGCACCATGGGGGTGAGCAGGCCCTCGCCGCGCAGGATGGCGCGCACCCCGTTGACCCAGCCGCGCCAGCTCAGCTGGGCCACCACCATGGTGATGACCGCGATGACAAAGCCCAGCACCGCCAGGAAGACGATCAGGTAGCGCCGGGTGTCCTGGCTGCGGCGCTCCATGAAGCTCAGGTCGTGCACCAGCACCAGCTGCCCCAGTTGCACCGGCTCGGCGTCCCTCGGGGTGGCCCGCGGCTCGATCAGGGGGCCGACGAACAGGCTCGAGGCCTGGGCGGCCGACGAGGCGGCCGAGGCGGGCGTCTGCGCCACCAGCGGCTGCACCGGCATGCCCATCACCGGGTGAACCCCCAGGTGCACGGGCCCCCCCGCCAGGTTCAGGCGGTGCTCGGGCTGGGCCGCCACCGTTTCGGCCTGCTGGCAGCTGAGCTCCCGCGGGAAACCACTGGTGCGCACCAGCCAGCGGCCGTCCGGGCTGCACAGGCCCATGGCGAACAGGCGCTCGTCCTGCGCCACCCGCTCCATGGTGGCGCGCAGGCGCTCATAGCGGCCCGAGGCGATGGCATCGGCCGCGTTGTCGGACAAGGTGCCGGCCACCAACTGGCCGCGGCTGTTGAGATCCCGGGCAAACCAGCGCAAAGTCACCTGGTCGAGCAAAGGCACGGCCAGGTATGCCGCGGCCACCAGGGTGATGGTCAGCGGAAGAAGGAACCGAAGCTGAAGTCGCAGGGTCTTGAACATGCCGTGGAAACGCCCTTCTCCGCCCTGATCGGGCGGGGGCTGAGGTGACAGACATTATATTTGTCTAAATATATCGTGCCACACATGGCCCCCTCGTTCTGTTCTGAAGCCAGGAGTCCCCATGAGTTCCCCGCCCCCGAACGCCCGCCCCGCCGCTTCGCTGGATCTGGCCCTGATCGGCAACTGCACCGTGGGTGCCCTGGTGGACAACCGGGCCAGCCTGGTCTGGTGCTGCATGCCGCGCTTCGACAGCCCGCCGGTCTTCGACGCCCTGCTGCATTCGGCCGAGGGCCTGCCGCTGGACGGGTCCATGACGGTGGAGCTGGAAGGCCTGACCCGTACCGAGCAGCAGTATGACGACGGCACGGCCATCCTGCGCACCCGGTTGTGGGACGGCCAGGGCCAGGGCATCGAGGTGGTGGACTTCGCCCCCCGCTTCATCACCCGCGAACGGGTGTTCCGCCCGGCCCAGCTGGTGCGGCGGGTGCGCCCCCTGGCCGGCCACCCGCGGGTGCGCTTCACGGTCAAGCCGCGGGGCGACTGGGGCGCCACGGCCCCCACGCTCACCCGCGGCAGCCACCACCTGCGTTTCATCCTGCCGGACATCACCCTGCGCCTGAACACCAACGTGCCGCTGACCTACCTGCTGGACGGCACCTGGTTCTCGCTGCACGGCCCGGTCAGCCTGCTGCTGGGGCCGGACGAAACCCTGTCCGGCGGCATCGAGGAAACCGCCCGCGACTTCGAGGAGGCCACCCACCTGCACTGGAAGAACTGGACCCACCGCCTGGCCCTGCCGCTGGAATGGCAGGACGCGGTGATCCGCGCGGCCATCACCCTCAAGCTCTGCCAGTACGAGGAAACCGGCGCCATCGTCGCCGCCATGACCACCAGCATCCCCGAGGCCGCCCACAGCGGCCGCAACTGGGACTACCGCTACTGCTGGCTGCGCGACGCCTTCTTCGTGGTGCGGGCGCTCAACAGCCTGTCCGAGGTGGGCACGATGGAGAGCTACCTGAACTGGCTCTACAACGTCATCCGCAGCACGCCCGGCGACCACGTGCAGCCGCTCTACGGCATCGGCCTGGAGCGGGCCCTGCCCGAATCCATCGTGCCGCAGGCCGCCGGCTACCGCGGCATGGGCCCGGTGCGGGTGGGCAACCAGGCCTACGAGCACTTCCAGCACGATGTGTACGGCAACATCGTGCTGGGCGCGGCCCAGGCCTTCCACGACCACCGCCTGTTCCGCCGCGGTGACAGCGCCGACTTTGCCGCCCTGGAGGCCATGGGCGAACAGGCCTGGCGCCTGCACGACCAGCCCGACGCCGGCATCTGGGAGCTGCGCACCCGCGCCCGGGTGCACACCTCGTCCGCGCTGATGTGCTGGGCCGCCTGCGACCGCCTGGCCCGCATCGCCGGCACGCTGGGCCTGCCCGAGCGGGCCCACTTCTGGCAGGCCCGCGCCGCCAAGATCCACGCCGACATCCTGGCGCACGCCTGGAGCGACAAGCGCCAGGCCTTCGTGGAAAGCCTGGGCGGCCAAGACCTGGACGCCAGCGTGCTGCTGATGGGCGAGGTGGGCTTTCTGCCGCCCAACGACCCGCGCTTCATCCAGACCGTCGAAGCCATGGAGCGCTCGCTGTGCGACGGCCCCTTCATGCGCCGCTACGAGGCGGCCGACGACTTCGGCAAGCCCGAGGTGGCCTTCAACGTCTGCTCCTTCTGGCGGGTGGATGCGCTGGCCCGCATCGGCCGGCGCGAGGAAGCCCGCGAATCCTTCGAGGCCCTGCTGGCCCGGCGCAACCATGTCGGCCTGCTCAGCGAGGACATGCACGCCACCACCGGCGAGCTGTGGGGCAACTTCCCGCAGACCTATTCCATGGTCGGCATCATCCACGGCGCGGTGCGCCTGTCGGCCCCCTGGGACAGCGTGGTCTGAGCGCCTGCGCCCACCGGGTGGGGGACCGATAATCGCGCCCCATGCAGTTCGTCATCGCCCACGCCAGCGCCCTCTCGCCCGCGGCCACCCAGGCCCTCAGTGGCCTGGCCCTGCCGAACCTGGAACGCCTTCTGGCCCGTCTTTCCCCGGTGGCCCCGGCGGCCGAGGACCTGGGCGACGAGCTGAGCCTGAGCGCCCCGCATGAACGCGCCCTGGCCCAAGCCTGGGGCTGGCCCGTGGCCGATGGCCTGCTGCCCCTGGCCACGCTGAGCGCCCGGGCCGATGGCCTGGCCGCCGAAGGCGAGGGCTGGGGCCTCATCAGCCCCACCCACTGGCACCTGGGCACCGAGCAGGTGTCCCTGGCCAACCCGGCCGAGCTGGACCTGGACGAAGCCACTGCCCGCGCCCTGTTCGACGTGCTGCGCCCCCTGTTCGAGGAGGACGGCTGGCGCCTGCACTGGGGCGCGCCCACCCGTTGGTATGTGCAGCACCCGCAGCTGGCCAGCCTGCCCACCGCGTCGCTGGACCGGGTGATCGGCCGCAATGTGGACTGGTGGCTCAACGACCACCCCGCCGCCAGGCAGATCCGCCGCCTGCAGGCCGAGGTGCAGATGCTGCTCTACACCCACCCGCTCAACGACGAACGCGAGGCCCGCGGCCAGCTGCCCGTCAACTCCTTCTGGCTGAGCGGCACCGGCCCCGCCCTGCCCCCGCCCGCCACCGATGCCGTGACCCTGGACGACCGCCTGCGCGGCCCCGTGCTGGCCGACGACTGGGCCGCCTGGGCCGAGGCCTGGCAGGCGCTGGACGCCACCCGCATCCCCGAGCTGCTGGCCCGGCTGGACCAGGGCCAGCCCCTGCGCCTCACCCTGTGCGGCGAGCGCCATGTGCGCCACTGGGCGCCGCAGCCCCAGCCCTGGTGGCGCCGCCTGCTGCCCCGTGCCCGCCCCCACGCTGCCGCCCTGCTGCAAGACCTCTGAGCCTGAACCTCTGCTGTGAACGCGCCCTCCACCGCCACCCCCACCCTCTTCACCCGCGACGTGCCGCCGCGCGCCGCCTTTGCGCTGGAAGAAAGCGGTGTGCACCCGCTGCTGGCCCGCCTGTTCGCCGCCCGCGGCGTGCGCAGCCCCGAGGCCCTGGACGACGGCCTGGCCAAGCTGCTGCCCCCCACCACGCTGAAAGGCGCGCTTGAGGCCGCCCAACTGCTGGCCGACGCCATCGACGCCGGCCGGCGCCTGTGCGTCATTGCCGACTACGACTGCGACGGCGCCACCGCCTGCGCCACCGCGCTGCGCGGCCTGGCCATGCTGGGCGCCCGGCCCGACACCCTGCACTACGTGGTGCCCGACCGCGCCGTGCACGGCTATGGCCTGACGCCCACCATCGTCGACCTGGCCATCGCCCAGTGCCAGCCCGCGCTGCTGGTGACGGTGGACAACGGCATTGCCAGCCTGGCCGGCGTGGCCCATGCCCGCGCCCAGGGCCTGGACGTGCTGGTGACCGACCACCACCTGCCCGCCGTCATCGACGGCCAGGTGGAGCTGCCCGCGGCCAACGTCATCGTCAACCCCAACCAGCCGGGCTGCAGCTTCGAGAGCAAATCCCTGGCCGGCGTGGGCGTGGTCTTCTATGTGCTGCTGGCCCTGCGGGCCGAGCTGCGCGCCCGCGGCCGCTTTGACGCCGCCCCCCAGCCCCGGCTGGACGCCCTGCTGGACCTGGTGGCCCTGGGCACCGTGGCCGACGTGGTCAAGCTCGACGACAACAACCGCCGCCTCGTCACCCAGGGCTTGAAGCGCGTGCGCAGCGGCCGCGTGCAGCCCGGCGTGGCCGCGCTGTTCCAGGCCGCGGCCCGCCAGCCGGCCAAGGCCAGCGCCTTCGACTTCGGCTTTGCACTGGGCCCACGCATCAACGCCGCCGGTCGCCTGGCCGACATGACGCTGGGCATCGAGTGCCTGCTGACCGACGACCCCGCCCGTGCCACCGAACTGGCCGGCCAGCTGGACGCCATCAACCGCGAGCGTCGCGAGGTGGAAGGCGGCATGCGCGAACAGGCCGAGGCCCTGCTGGAGCACCTGATGCCCGAAGGCACGCCGCCCGAGGCGGTGGTGCTCTTCGACCCCGAGTTCCACGAAGGCGTGGTGGGCATCGTGGCCGGCCGCACCAAGGACCGGCTGCACCGCCCCACCTTCGTCTTCGCCATCGGCGCGGACGGGCTGCTCAAGGGCTCCGGCCGCTCCATTCCCGGCTTTCATCTGCGCGACGCGCTGGACCTGGTCAGCAAGCGCCACCCCGGCGTGCTGATCCGCTTTGGCGGCCACGCCATGGCCGCCGGCTGCACCCTGGCCGAAGAGCACCTGGACACCTTTGAGCAGGCCCTGCAGCAGGTGGCCCGCGAATGGCTGGCGCCCGAGGCCCTGCAGCGCCGCATTGCCACCGACGGCCCGCTGCCGGTGGAGTACTTCACCCCCGCCACCGCCGCGCAGCTGGAGCAGGTGGTCTGGGGCCAGGGCTTCGAGGCCCCCGTCTTCTGCGATGTGGTGGACGTGGTGCAGCAGCGCCTGGTGGGCGAAAAACACCTGAAGCTGCGCGTGCGCCACCAGGGCCAGCTGCGCGACGCCATCTGGTTCGGCCACGCCGAGCCGGTGAGCGAGAAGGTGCGCCTGGCCTACCGCATCAGCCTGGACGAATTCCAGGGCCAGCAGCGCGTGCAGATGGTGGTGGAAGCGGCGGTGGAGGCGGCCTGATGTTCCGACGAGGTCTTGGCTGCGCCGCCGCGCGGGCTTCGCGCGTGCTGGGGCCGGCCGCCCTGCTCGGCTTGTCGGCCATCGCCCGGCCCGCCCTGGCCGCCGAGCCTCTGCAGTTCCCCGAGGACACGCCGGTGGCCGTGCAGGTCAGCCTGTGGAAGCCCGGCATGCGCAGCGGCCTGACCCAACCGGTGTTCCACAACTTCATGGCCCAGGTGCAGTTCTCCGGCGAGCCCGCCGTCATCACCTGCGCCCTGCGCCTGCCCGACATCGAGGGCGAGATCGACCCCGGCCAGAACGCCGAGATCGCCCTGCGCTGCACCCAGCCCTTCCGCGTGGCCCCCGGCCAGCCGGATTTCAAGCTCTACGCCCAGGGCCGGCCCATCGGCCAGGGGCGGCTGCAGGCCACACCGCTGCAGCAGGTGATGAACGCGGCATCGGCCGCAGCCAGCCAGCCCTGACCGAGCCGGACCCAACCTGACCGAGGCGGCTCAAAGCCGCTTGCCCATGAACACGCTCATCGGGTGTTCGGGATAGTCGCCAAAGGCCGCACGGCGGCGGTAGCCCTGCTTCTCGTAAAAGGCGATGGCCTGGGGCTGGAAAGGCCCGGTTTCCAGCAGGATCTCCGGGCACCCGTCTGCCGCAGCGGCAGCTTCCAGCAAGGCCAGCATGCCCTGCGCCACGCCACTGCCCCTGGCACCCGGCTGCACATACATCCGCTTCAGTACCCAGTGACTCGGGGCTACTTATTTGGAGCAAATATCGCTTGCTTGCATTCCGAATTGGCATCAGGATGATGCCCCAAATGAGATAGGGAGAAATATGTTCCGTACAGCGACTGCAATAGCGATTGCGGTAGGTTTGGGAGGTTGTTCAAAGCCGCAGCATCCCAGTGCCGTTCCACCCCCTCCACAAGCTGCGAGCGCTGCGCCGGCAGCCACCATGTCGGTGGAAGATATGGTTCGATCAGCTCGCATCATCATGTCCACCCTTCAATCTATGCCAATCAAAGGCGAATTCGAGGACATCAAAACCAAGGAGGATATTAGTCGGCTAACTGATGCGACTGAAAACTATAGGTGGCCCGAGTTCTCTCAAACCCTCCCTATTGACTTAAATGGGCCTTCTGCCTACAGATCTTCCCTCGGAAGCTTTTTGGTCTTTACAGGGGTAACAAAAGAGAGTTCGAAGCGCATAGGTCTAGTGATCAATTTGGCCAACCATCGAACGTCGATTTATACGATTGGTGACCATGATGTATCACCGAGCGGTGACTCGTTGGCAAACGCCTTGGTCATTGGTCTGGAAATCGAAGAAAGCGCCAAGAAAACCTTTGACCAGCCTCCTACGAAAGAACAGCTGCGCGCTCACACTTTGAACCTTATTGACGAAACAATTTCACGATTCGGCAGGACCGATGGTGAGCCTGACGAAAAGCCATCAAACGCAGCGCAAGCCACTGAAGCGCGCCCCGAGGAAGGTGTTCCACTAACTACTGGCACACTCAAATTTGCAAAAGGCCTGAGCCTCTCCACACTAAAAAAGTGGTATAGCGTGTCGCAGTGCGGTGTCGTCGACAAAGTTGAGATGTGCATGGGTACGAACACACTCAATTCACCTCCGCCAATTTTGCTGGGTTCCCGCGGACTGGTCTGTTTAATCGGGAAGCCTGTTCAATTCACCATCCTCAATGGCAGTATGAGCGGGGTGCGCTGCGAAACAAGTGATGAGCTTTGGCAGGCAAGTGGCACGATGATGACTGGAGACTACGGCCCTGCCACGGTCACCAACAAGCCATTTCAGAGCATCAACCTTGAGGAGCATGTTTGGGTCAGGGATGGCCTTAGATATTCTGTAGCGCGCATGTTTGGTTCGTCCTTGCGCGGGGATCCAGTCAATCAACTGATGGTCTCAATTCAAGTCGTAGGCTCGGGGGGCGAAGGAAAGCAATGACAAAGAACCGCGTACAGTACGAAACTGCTTACATCCGAATGCGGACGCTGCTTTCAGAGGGCGACCCATCCGCCGAGGCAAAAACGACCCGATTTCTAGATGCAAAGGAGCTTATCGAGAAGTATGAGCTTGCGGTTGACAGACGGGAGGCATTACCCTCTCGAGAAGCAATTGCCGAAGCAGCCTTCTGGCTGCTATTCTATACGGGCCTGAAGCACGATTCGTCGAAGCTCAAACTAGTCGCTTTATTGATGACTCCAGAAATAGGTGTCTCGATGTACGATATCATGCCGTCAGTCGTAGCGCTTAAGAACAAAGCCACAACCTTAGCAGAGAGCAAAATAGCAGAAGCTGATGAGCTTACGCCATTGGTTGTCAAGCCACGGATTATTCCTGATTTCTTTTGAAAAATGCAGGAATGAGGAGCATGACAAGCAGTCGTTTTAACAAGGCCGTCTTGCTCGGTCAGTCAGATGGGAGATTTACTCACCATCAGACAGTGGTGCATTGCAGTGCCGAAGCTTGAAATCTTCTCGCACCGACTGAATCGCCCATTCCGTTTTGCTGAACAAACGCCGACGGACACATCGCCCCATTACCCATGCCCGACCTCCCCGCCTTCACCCACGCACTCTTCGCCTCAGCTCATCTGCTGGCGGCCCATCCCGGCTTCTGGCTGCTGTTTGTGCTGGTGTTTCTGGTGCTGGTGGAGGGGCTGATGTTCCTGCCGCGCATCGACTTTGTGGTGAAGACGGCGGTGGGTGCGGTGCTGGGTGCGCAGGCGCTGCTGCTGTTTGCCACGGCGGCAGCGGGTGGCGCGCCATCGCTGGGCCAGTTGCTGGGGGTGCTGCACTGGCCGCTGGGGCATGTGCTGGCCCTGGCCGGCACCAGCTTGCTGACCTTTGGCCTGGGCTTGGCATTTCTGCGGTGGAAGGCCGGCGCCGCGGCGCCACGCTTCTTCTTCGGCCGCTTCGGGAAGGAGAAGCCCCCGGCACCGCGGGACTTCATGGTCTTCAAATGGGCGATGTACCTGGGTGGCCTGCCCTGGCTGATGTTGCCGGCCGTGCTGGTGCTGACGCCGCAGACGACGGCGCTGCAGGCGCTGGCCACCTCGCTGGCCCTGGCCTGGGCCCACCTGCCGGCGCTGCTGCTGCTCACCGGGCTGACGGTGGGGCTGGAGGCCCTTCAGCCGGCCCTGGCCCGGGTGCTGCCCAAGCCCGCGGCGCTGGCCGTGTCGGCCGTGCTGCTGCCGGTGATGGTGCTGATCATCCTGGCCATGCAGTACAGCCTGGGCGCGCAGTGGCTGGGCCTGGCTTGAGCGGCCGTAGCGGCCCGCGCCAACGCCCCGCCCTCAGCGCCGCTCGGCGTCCCCCCGGGGCACCAGCCGCCGCAGCGCCATCCAGGCGATGACGGCGGTCAGCAGCACGATGAAGCCCAGCATCAGCCAGAAGCCTTCCCTGCTTTCGCTCAGGGGAATGCCGCCCACGTTCATGCCGAACAGGCCGGAGATGAGGTTGATGGGCAGGGCCAGCACGGTCACCATGGTCAGCATGAACAGGGTGCGGTTGTTCTCTTCAGCCACCCGGGCACCCACTTCGTCCTGCATGGCCTTGATGCGTTCCTGCAGGGCCGCGATGTCGCGCAGCACCAGCGCAAACTCTTCGCTGGCCCGGTGCAACTGGGCGCGGTCTTCGGCCTGCACCCAGGCGGGCGGGCTGGCCAGGGTGCGCATCAGCGCGCTGGGCTCGGGTGCCAGCAGGCGCTGCAGGCGCACGGCCAGGCGTCGCAGCCGGGCCAGTTCGGCGGTGTGGCGCTGGTGGTGGCCGGCCAGCAGCTCGTCCTCAATGTCCTCCAGCCGGTCGGCCACGCGGCGGGCGATGCGCTGCAGCTCGTCGGCCTGGAAACGCAGCAGCTGGTCCAGGAGGTCCACGCTGGACGCCAACTGCTCCTCGCCCCGCTTGACCACCATGCGCAGGTGGTCCACCGAGCGCAGCGGGTGCCAGCGCGCGGTGATGACCCGCCCCGGGCTGACGCTGACCCACAGCGTGGCCACGTCGCTGGCGTCGAAGTTGAAGTCGTAGGCCACGTCGTTGACCACGGCGAACAGGGTGTCGCCGTCACGCTCGATGCGGGTGGAGCGCGAGCCCTCGTGCAGGGCCTCGAAGAAGGCCTCGCTCAGGCCGCCGTGTTCCTGCAGCCAGCGCAGGCCGGCCACGTGGTTGAGGTTGAAGTGCAGCCAGCAGAAGCCGTCGGTGCCCGCGGCGTCCACGGCGGCCAGGGTGTCCAGCGTGCGCGGGGCCTGCCCGGTGACGAACTGGTAGCCGCAGATCAGCCCCTGGCTCTCCTCGCCGGTGACCAGGTAGGGCACGGGCGGCTGCATGGGGGCGTCGTTGGGCATGGGCAAGGGGCTCCGAGGAAGGCAAACAGGCCCTCGCATGCTAGCGGCCAGCCCGTCCCGAAGATGACACGACGGTGTCACGCGAAACTGTCAGACTGTTGCAGTCTGCGACTGCACCGAAGCACCCCATGAACCCGATTCCGCCCGCCGAAGACCACGGCACCCTGGTCGACCGCATCCGCCAGGATCTGCTCGATGGCTACGACGAGGAACTGGAACTGGAGATCGAGGACCGGCACTACACCGCCGATGGCCACGACCCCGTCCGCAGCGACGACGAGCGCTCGGCCCGCATGTCCTACTTCAAGAGCCTGTTCCACCTGCAGGGCGAACTGGTGAAGCTGCAGGACTGGGTGCAGGCCACCGGCCAGAAGGTGGTGATCCTGTTCGAAGGACGGGACGCCGCCGGCAAGGGCGGCGTGATCAAGCGCATCACCCAGCGCCTGAACCCCCGCGTGTGCCGCACCGTGGCCCTGCCCGCCCCCAACGACCGCGAGAAGACCCAGTGGTACTTCCAGCGCTATGTGTCGCACCTGCCCGCCGCGGGCGAGATGGTGCTGTTCGACCGCAGTTGGTACAACCGCGCCGGCGTGGAACGGGTGATGGGCTTCTGCTCCGAGGACGAGGTGGAGGAGTTCTTCCGCTCGGTGCCGGAGTTCGAGCGCATGCTGGTGCGCTCGGGCATCAAGCTGATCAAGTACTGGTTCTCCATCACCGATGACGAGCAGCACCTGCGCTTCCTGAGCCGCATCCACGACCCGCTCAAGCAGTGGAAGCTCAGCCCCATGGACCTGGAAAGCCGCCGCCGCTGGGAGGACTACACCAAGGTCAAGGAAGACATGCTGGAGCGCACCCATATTCCCGAAGCCCCCTGGTGGGTGGTGCAGGCGGTGGACAAGAAGCGCGCCCGGCTGAACTGCATCCACCACCTGCTGGAGCAGTTCGACTACCACGAGATCGTCAAGCCGCCGGTGGTGCTGCCCGCGCGCGAGCGCCACGAGGACTACCACCGCGAGCCGGTGCCCGCGGAGATGATCGTCCCCGAGGTGTATTGAGCCCAACGTGGTGGGGTGGGGCGGCGCGCCGGCCTGCCCCTTGCTCAATCCGGGCGCACCCCGCGCCCGCCCCGGGGTCGGGTAGGCAATGGCTGCTCCTGCACCGTCAGCCGTGCGTCTGAGGCTGGCTTGAGCTGCTCTGGTGTTTGACACAGCCGCAGGCCCGTGACCGTGGCCACCATGGCCAGACGGGCCTGCACCGCCAGTTCATAGGCCCGCTCATACCCGTACCTGGCCACGGAAAACCGCTTGGCCTGCCGGCGCTGCCCCTGCCGCTCCAGCCGGGCCACCCAATGCTGCTCCTCGGCCACGTGGCCATCGGCCCGCTTGCGGCGGACTGTCATCAGTGTCACGCCCGGTGTGCCCGAGGTGTTGTTGCCCCGCTGGCGCATGCACAGCTCCTGCTCGGTGAACGGAGCCAGCTCGGCCAGACGGGCATCCCGCCAGACCAGGGCCGCCGCCAGCGCCTGGTCCATGTCGCCATAGCGCGCTGCGCTGAAACACCGCCGGTGGGTCACGCCACGGCGGTACAGCCGCACTTCCCAGAGCTGGCTCAGCGAGGAGCGCTTGATGCCGAAGTGCGAGTCCTTCGGGGACAGGGAAGTGTCGCGGTCTTCAGGCGTGCGCTGCGGCATGGTCCGTCCTTTCGGCTCAATCCTGCAGTTCGTCCCACTGCCAGATGGTGGCGCCATAGTCCCCCCCCACCTCGGGCATCACCTGTCCGGCTTCGAAGCGCTGGCGGCTGCCGGCGCGGGCGGGGGTGAACCAGAAGCCGGCCTTGGGGCAGGGTTGGTTGGCTTCGCAGCGCAGGCGCAGTGAGTGGCCTGGTGATGCAGCATCGGCCTGAGTCAGCTTGGCATGCTCGCGAGCCCAGGCCACCAGGTCCTTGGGGTAGTACAGGTACTTGTGCAGGCTGGAATCGTCTTCGATGCCCAGCAGCAGCACGGCCGCGCCCGCTTCGAAGCTCCAGTAGCCGTAGTAGCCGCCTTGGTTGCCGTTCTCGTCGGGCTTGTGGCTGTCATGCCAGCCGGTGCCGGCCAGGTCCTTGTACCAGTGCTTCAGGAAACGGTCGAGGTCCTTCAGCGCAGCGTCGTTGTCAGCGCTGCTCAACGCATCGGCAAGGGCCTCGTAGGGCTTGGGCCAGTGGATGGTTTCGCTCTCGTAGCGATTCTCGGGACCAATGGCAAAGGACATGAACTCCTCGAAGACCCAATCGGCGCCGCCCATGCTGCCCCTTCTGGCCGGTGGCGTCCACGCCGTCCTGCAAGGACGCGATTCTCGGCATCAGATCGCGCCGATGCAGCAGGAAGCACAGCCCGACCAGTTGCATCAACTGGCTGCGCATTCCACTGATGGCGGACAGTGATTCCATTCCCATCGCGGACAGCGTTCCAGGCGATGGCGGACACGTTGCGCGGGTGTCCTGAGTGACGCTCAAATCGTAGCCGAAGTGTCCGCCATCAGCGTGGAATGGCGGTCGGCGCGGCCGGCTCAGACGGCCTTTGCCAGCTTTCTCATCGACTCGCCCTTGAGGGCTATCTTGTGCGAGCCGTGCACGATGCGGTCCAGGATGGCGTCGGCCAGCGTGGGCTCGTCCAGCCAGGCGTGCCAGGCCGTCACCGGCAACTGGCTGGTGATGAGCGTCGAGCGCGCACCCACCCGGTCGTCGAGCAACTCCAGCAGGTCGTTTCGCTCGTGCGCGGCAATCGGCGCGATGCCGAAGTCGTCCAGGATGAGCAGGTCCAGCCGCGCCAGTTGCGCCAGCCGTTTGCCCAGGCTGCCATCGCCGTGGGCCACGTGCAACTCCTGCAGCAGCCGTGGCGCGCGGGTGTAGAGCACCGAGAAGCCCAGACGCGCGGCCTGCTGCCCCAGTGCGCAGGCAAGCCACGTCTTGCCGCACCCGGTGGCGCCGGTCAGCAGCACGTTGTGGCCATGGCGCAGCCAGTCGCCGCCGGCCAGGCTGGTGATGACCTCCCGGCCCAGGCCCCGGCTGGCGCGCCAGTCGATGTCCTCCAGGCAGGCACTGGAGACCTTCAGGCGGGCCGCCTTGAGCAGGCGCTCCAGGCGTTTGCTGTCACGCCAGTCCACCTCGCGCTGCACCAGCAGCGCCAGACGTTGTTCAAAGGGCAGTTCGCTGGCTGTGATGTGGGTGGCCGCGTCGCTGAGGGCGGCCACCATGCCGTCCAGGCGCAGGGCGCGCAGTTGGTTCAAGGTCTGTTCGTTGAGCATGGTTCTTCCTTGTTGGGTTTGCTTGCGCGTTGGAGCTCAGTGGTAGTAGTCCGGCCCGCGCACGTTCTCGTGCAGCGGCAGGCTCGCCTGTGCGGCCATCGGCGCATCCAGCGGCCGCTGGTCCAGGCCGCAGCCCAGGATGGAGGCGATGCTCTTGTAGGACGGTGAGCGAATCGACTGCGCCCGCGCACAGGCGGCCTCCAGCCGGTCAGCCCCGTACTCACGGCCCAGGCGCATGAGGCCCAGACAGGAGCGGTAACCCTGCTCGGGATGCTGGCGGTGCTCCATCTGCCAGCGCACCACGGCGGCGGTGGCCGCACCCACGCGCTCGCCCCAGGCGATGAGCTTGGCCGGCGTCCACTGCAGGTGCGCCCGGTGCGAGGCCGGCATGTGCTCAGGTGTGGTGGTGTGTGCACCCCGGCGGGGATTGAGGGCGTGGGCGGCCACCCGTTTGCCGCCATGCAGGACTTCGACCGTGCCGGCCGTGATGCGCAACTCCACCGGCTCGCCCACCAGGGCGTGGGGCACCGAGTAGTAGTGGCCATCGAGCTCGACGTGGTAATCGATGTTGACGCGGGCGGGTTTGAAGCGCGCGATGGGCATGCGCACCGCCGGCAGGGGGCGCAGGGCCGGCCGGTCAAGCTCGGCGAAGGCACTGGCGCGGTTGCCCGGCAGCTTCTTGAACGCGCGCTGGTTCAAGTCCACCAGCAAGGCGGCAATCGCCCGGTTGAGCTCGGCCAGGCTGAAGAAGGTCTGGTGGCGCAGCCGGGCCAGAATCCAGCGCTCGACCACCTGCACGGCGACCTCCACCTTGGGTTTGTCGCGTGGCTTGGCCGGGCGCGCGGGCATCACGGCCAGGCTGTAGTGCGCACAGAGTTCTTCGAGCAGGCGGTGCGCGGTGGGCTCGTAGCGGTCGGGGCGGGCCATGAGGGCGCGCGGCTGGTCGGGCACCAGCAGGCGGGGCACGCCGCCGATGAACTCCAGCGTGGCAATGATGCTGGCCACCCAGTCAGCGGCCTTCTGGCTGGCAGTGGCGCAGGCGTAGGTGTAGTTCGATGCGCCCAGCACTGCCACGAAGACCTGGGCCGGGCGTATCTCGCCGGTGCTGGCGTCCACGACGGGCACGGTCTGGCCGGCGTAGTCCACGAAGAGCTTGTCACCGCCCGAGTGGGTCTGGCGCATGGAGCGCTGCAGGCGCCGGGCCCAAGCCTTGTACTTCTCGCAGAAGGCGCTGTACTTGTACGCCTGACCGCTGTGCTGTTGCTGGTATTCCTCCCACAGCAGCTGCAGCGTCACGCCAGGTCGGCGCAGTTCGCGGTGGATGTGGGCGTGGTCGGGTTCGAGGTGCCGGGACTCGCGCGCCACGGGTGGCTTGTAAAGCCGGGCCTGGAGTTCGTCGTCGTTCAGGCTCTGGGCCGTAGCCCAGTCCACGCCGGCCACGCGCGCGTAGCTGGCTATCTCGCTGACAGTGGATTTGGAGATGCCGAGGGCGGCACCGATTTGACGGGTGCTCAAGGCCCCGCGGTGCAGCAGTTGCAGTGTGTGTCGTAGTTTGCTCATGGTGACCCTGGGTGTGGGCATCGCTGGCTCCGGTCAAAAAAACCGGGCAGCGTATGCCGCGTTCGGGTCACTCAGAACACCCCGCAGGTGTCCGCCATCAGTTTGGAATGCTGTCCGCCTTCAGCGTGGAACACTGTCCGCCATCATGGTGGAACACTGTCCGCCATCAGCGTGGAATCGTGTCCGCCATCGCGTGGAATACGCAACTGGCAGTAGTCGTCGATGACATCGAACTCGAAGACCATCTCGTTGCGGTCCTTGCGGAAGGACCACAGCAACTCGCCATACCGCTCGTAGGCTGCGATGACCTGCTCAAGCTCGGATCGCAGGGGCTCGATTGGCTCGCCGGCGGTATAGCGCAGGGTCAGCCGGTCGAATCGGGTCTCAGCAAGTACCCGCGCCCGGCCGTGTGCATAGCGAATGTCACCCTCCGCTACAGCGGCTTTCAGAAGCAAGCCTACGGCTTCGACTCCATCGTCGCAACTCCTCAGAACGGCTGTGTAGTAGCTTTCGCCCAAAAACTGCTGCCGACGTGTCTTGTGAAATTCCATGCTGATTGCTCTGTTCAACGTTTGCGGGCGGCACCTTCAAGCCCTGCTCGATTGTCGACAACCTTGTCGATGGCCGAGTCCCCCCATTCCCTGGTGACCTCATGCGCTGCATGAAAGTCTGTCGGAACACTCTGCTGCGCAATCAGCTTGATCAGCGCCTCGGCATGGGCGACAGCCTGGGGGATCGAGAAGAAGAGGACATGCCGGCTGTAGACCTTCTCGCCTCGATCACGAATGTCGCCGAACGCCGCAGAAGCTGTTCCCAATGCGCGCCCCAGTCGCCTGGTGTTTTGAATCCACCCATGCCCCATCTGCGTGACCTTGCCGTTGGTCTGGCGAATGGTGTCGGTCGCACCGCTGCTTCCGCCGCTGCCCTTGTTTCCTGAACGCCCCCCGCGTCGGCCGGCTGATGCTGTTGCAGCGGTGCTCGCCCCCTCCGTCTTGTCCCCCGCCTCGCCCAGCAGCGCCTTGAGCGACTTGGTCGGGTCGTAACTGGCCTTGGCCTCGATGATGGCGTAGGGTTTGGCGGCCCCTGTGGTCTTCCATACAGCATCGATGCCGCGCCCTCGCACCAGCGTCGGCCACAGCTGCACCAGATGGCCACCATCGTTGAGCTTGGCCGGGTTGATGCCGCCACCGTCATGGGCGGTCTTGGCACCCCAGCCCTTGGTGTCCTGGCAGTGGTAGTCGGCCATGTGCTCGCCCATCACGCCCAGGAACTTGTTGGCCAGGGTCTTGAAGCGGGCCGTGCGCTGCTGGGCCGCGTTGGGCGTCTGGGGCTGGGCCGGGTCACTGTGAGGTGCCTTCTCCTGCGTACCGGCCTTGGCGTGCGTCTCCGGCTTGGCGGCTGGCGTGCCTGTGGGTGCCTTGACGCTGGACGAGCCGCCGAAAGTGGTCTTGCGCCACCAGGCCAACAGCCGTCCACGTCTTTCTCGGCAGGGCCTGCCGTTGCATGGCGAGCTCTTCCTGGGTTATTCCTGCACCTCGTCCCACTGCCAGAGGGTGGCGCCGTAGTCGCCCCCCACCTCGGGCATCACCTGTCCCGCTTCGAAACGCTGGCGACTGTTGGCGCGAGCGGGGGTGAACCAGAAGCCGGCCTTGGGGCAGGGTTGGTTGGCTTCGCAGCGCAGGCGCAGTGCGTGGCCTGGTGATGCAGCATCGGCCTGAGTCAGCTTGGCATGCTCGCGAGCCCAGGCCACCAGATCCTTGGGGTAGTACAGGTACTTGTGCAGGCTGGAATCGTCTTCAATGCCCAGCAGCAGCACGGCCGCGCCCGCCTCGAAGCTCCAGTAGCCGTAGTAGCCGCCTTGGTTGCCGTTCTCGTCGGGCTTGTGACTGTCATGCCAGCCGGTGCCGGCCAGGTCCTTGTACCAGTGCTTCAGGAACAGATCGAGTTCCTTGAGCTGCTTGGCCGGCGTGTCTTCGGTCAGGGCGTAGAACAGGTTCTCGTAGGGGCGGATCTGGCAGGCGTGGTCCGTCTGATACCGCTTCTCAGGACCGACCACGTGAATCATGAACTCCTCATAGATCACATCGCAGCCGCCATTCGTGCCATCGACGCCGTCCTGGAGCGCAGCCAACCGGGGCAGAAGATCCCTGCGGTGCAGCAGGAAGCACAGGCCGATCAACTGCATCAGTTGGCAGTAGTCGTCGATGCTGGTGAACTCGAAGACCACTTCATTGCGGTCCTTGCGGAAGGACCACAGCAACTCGCCATAACGTTCGTAGGCTGCGATGACCTGCTCAAGCTCGGATCGCAGGGGCTCGATCAGCTCGCCGGCGGTGTAGCGCAGAGTCAGGCGATTGAAGAGCTCGAATCCCACTCCGCTGGCCAGTGAAAGATGAAGTCCTCGTTGGGTTTCCCTGGCTCGGAGTCCAACTTCAAGGCCGTCGTCGCCATGGATCACATCTTCGAATCTTGGCAGTTGGTCGCGATAGTAGGTTTCACCAAGAAACTGCTGCCGGCGCCGCTTTTGAAATTCCATACTGACCACCTTCATTACCCGCGCCTACGGGCTGCATCTTCGAGCCCGGCGCGATTGTCGACAACCTTGTCGATGGCCGCATCACCCCATTCCTTGGTGATCTCGTGCGCTGCATGAAATCCTGCTGGAACGCTCTGCTGCGCGGTCAACTTGATCAGCGCCTCGGCATGGGCAACAGCCTGCGGAATCGAGAAAAAGAGAATGTGACGGGAATAGACGGCCTCCTTCTTTTTGCGCAATACGTCCAAGTCTAGAGGGGCCATCTGCAATGCTTTGGGCAGACGCTTCTGAATCCACCCATGCCCCATCTGCGTGACCTTGCCGTTGGTCTGGCGAATGCTGCCGGGGCCGCTCGCACCTTGCCCGCCGGTACCTGAACGCCGCTGAAGTCCTCCGGAGTTGCCACCTTGCCGCTCCGTCTTGTCCCCCGCCTCACCCAGCAGCGCCTGGAGTGACTTGGTGGGGTCGTAACTGGCCTTGGCCTCGATGATGGCGTAGGGCTTGGTGGCCCCTGTGGTCTTCCAGACCGCATCGATGCCACGCCCGCGCACCAGCGTCGGCCACAGTTGCACCAGATGCCCGCCATCGTTGAGCTTGGCCGGGTTGAGGCCGCCCCCGTCGTGGGCGGTCTTGCTGCCCCAGCCCTTGGTGTCCTGGCAGTGGTAGTCGGCCATGTGCTCGCCCATCACGCCCAGGAACTTGTTGGCCAGGGTTTTGAAACGCGCCGTGCGTTGCTGGGCTGCGTTGGGGGTCTGGGCCTGGGCCGGGTCGCTGTGGGGGGCCTTCTCCTGCGTACCGGCCTTGGCGTGCGTCTCCGGCTTGGCCGCAGGCGTGCCCGTGGGCGCCTTGGCAGCCGGTGGCCCGTCGGCACTGGTCTTGCGTCCCTTGGCCAGCCAGCCGTCCACTTCCTTTTTGAAGCTGTCGAACTGTTTGGACAGGTTGGCGCGAATGCCCTCGACGCTCTGCTTGAGCTCGGGGCTGAGCCGGCTGGTCAGTCGTGGGTCGGCCAGGATGTCGTCCAGGGACTTGCGCAGCGTGGACAGATCAAGCACCTTGCGCAGCAGGGCCTCCGGGTCGCCCTTGTAGATCCTTCGGATCATGGCCAGCAGATCGTCCACCTGTGTGGCGCCAGCCTTCACGGAACGCAGCGCCCGCTTGGCGGCGTCGCCTCCCCCCGGAATCAAGCCGATGAGGGCGGTGATGAGGTTGAACCAGGCCAGCGGGCTGGCCGGTGCGCCACTGACCTCGATCAGTCCCTTGATGATGTCCCGAGCGTCCACCACCTGGCCCAGGATGGGCACGCAGCCGATCACCGTCTCGGCCAGGATGGCCCAGGGGGCGTTGTTGTCGCCTTTGACGAAGCTCAGGGCCTCGTTCTTGATCGAGTCGAACCACCCGCTGCGCTCGGCCTGGGCCACCGCAGCGCCTCCCTTGGCCACCGCCGTTGCGCCGCTCATGCGCCGTCTCCTTGCAGTTCCTGTTGCAGCGACTGCTGTTGCGCTTCGTCCAGGTAGTGCCAGAGGTTCTCGCCGGCGTCATCCGAACCTTCGTCGTTGAGTTCGGCACGCATCTCTCGCTGCTCGGCGGTCGCCTGCTCCGCCCAGAAGGCTTCGGCGCGTTCGAGGTAAGCCTTGATGTTGGCCTCGGCCTCTTCGTTGGTCTGTGCGCTGGGTTGGAAGTCGTTGGCGGGCAAGGCCACCCGGGCCTCCGGTTCAGCCGGATCCTCGCCATAGAACACGCGGGCAGACAGATTGGGTACCCCTTCCAGCCGGGCATGGCCGTTGGCATCCAGATGGCCTTGGCGCTGCGTGCCGTCTTCGAACACCACGGTGTAGGCCGCGCCGGCCACCGGCATCAGCCATTCGTCGTGCAGGTTCAACTCCATGAACACGGGTGCCTGGGAGAGCACCCCCGTGGGCAGCGCCGGCAAGCTCGCCGCCCGACTCCCTCCCCCCAGAAACCCATGCGTGGCCCCCTTGACCGCGAAGCTGCCCGGGGTGGTGACGGTGATGTTGCCGCCTTCGAGCGTGATGCCCGACTGGCCGGCGATGAGTTCGATCTTGCTGTTCGCGCTGATGCGGATCTCGTCGTTCACGCTGGTGATGGTCACGCTCTGATCGGCCAGCAGCTTGAGCTCGTCGGTGTGGGCGCGCAGCGAGACGGGCCCGTTGGCCGCCTTGACCTGCAGCCCGCCCTGGTGGGCGTAGAGGCTGGCGGTCTGGCCGGCGGCGATGGAGGCGGTATGGGCCACGCTGGCCTGCAGGTCTGCCTGCACGACCTGGCTCAGGCGCTGGCCGCTGAACTGCTGCACGCTGGCCGGGGTGGCCAGCAGCTGGGCCGCGGCGCTGTCCAGCACCACGGCGGGTTGGGCGAAGGCGGGGACAGGATCACCCTGGCTGGGGTCTCCTCCACTGTCTCGCCCATCCGTGGGGATCTTGGCGGCCTGCCCGTTGACCTGGTCCGGATGGCGCCCGTCCTGGGCCGGGTCCAGGGCCTGGTGCAGCTTGCTGAGGTCCTGGCCCTCTTCGGTGCTGGTCAGGCCCTGGGCCCCAATGGCCTGGGCGGCTTGCGACAGGCGCTGGCCCAGCTCGGTGGCCGATTGCAGCTGGGCCAGCGCCTCGGCCGCGTCCATCTGTGGGCCCTGGGCCGAGCCGTAGGTGCCGCTGCGCGCCTGGGTGCTCACCAGCAGGCCCTGGCCGGCGCGCAGGCTGGCCCAGCCCTGGGTGTTGGCTTCGAAGCCGCTGCCGCGCCAGGCGCCGCGCTGGGCGCTGCTCGGGCTCTGGTTGATCAGGTGGCCCAGGCTCAGCTCACTGCCCGTGTGGGTGGTGGCCAGCCGGGTGCGCAGCTGGCCGGGGGCGTCGTCCACCACCCATTGCTGCGTGTGCTGGCCATCCAGCGTGCGGCTGTGCAGGCCGGCCAGCACGCCGGGGTGGTTCACACCGGCGTCCACACCCGCCGCAAAGGGCGGGGGCTGGTCGCCGTTGGGCAGGCCGCCGGCGATGATGGGGCGGTCGATGTCGCCTTCGATGAACTGCACCACCACTTCCGAGCCGATGTGCGGCACCCAGACGGCGCCCCAGTTGGCTCCGGCCGCCGGGGTGGCCACGCGCACCCAGGTGCCGCTCTGCTCGTTGCCCGGGGCGTTGCCGGTCTCATCGGCACTGTAGGCGTGCGGCAGGCCGCCCGGGTTGGGGCTGGCGCCGCGTTGGAAGTGGAACTGCACCTTGACCCGGTGGTCGCGCTCGGTGGTGAGGGCTTCATCCTGCAGCCCCACCACCCGGGCGGTGAGCAGGGTGGGCGCGGTGGGCCGGCGCTGGGGGCGGGGCAGCACGGGTGCTGCGGCCGGCACGGCCTGGAACTGGTTGCGGTAGCCGCCCTTGGCCAGGGCCGTCTGCTTGAGCAGCTCGGCGGCCTGGTCGCCCAGGTTGTTGGCCACATGGTGTTCGACGGCCAGCACGGTGAAGGCGTTGTCGGGCCGCGGATGGCTGGCGGTGAGGGCTGCCGCATAGCTCGGGGCGGTGGTGTTGGCCCCGTACAGGGGGTGGTCGATCAGCTGGAACTGCGCGCCCGCCCGCAGCACCCGGGCACCGCCCTGGCCGGCAAAGCGCTTGGCCTGCAGTTCCAGGGCGCCCAGGGCCAGGCGGGCGGCGCGCTCGGCGGCCTGGGTGTCCGCAAAGCGATACGCCCCGCTGCCGTCGTACTGCTCCAGCCAGGGCACGTCGCCCAGGTCCAGGGCGCTGGCCAGCTCGGCGCTGGCCCCGGCCAGGTTGCGGTAGTTCCAGCTGCCCAGGGCCACGGCGTTGGGGGTGAGGCTGCGCTGGGCGGCAAAGCCGGTGATCGGGTCTTCCAGCCCCGCCACCACCGCGGTGGGGTGCAGGGCCGCAAAGCGGATGGGGCCCAGGTCGGCCCGCTCGGCCCCGGCGTCGGTGATGACCATCACGTGGCGGGCCTTGCCCTGCTCGTCGGCGGTGGCGGCGTCTTCGTCGCCCAGGTGCTCGATGTGCCAGCTCAGGCCCTCGCTGGCCAGCAGGCGCTGCACGAAGGCCCAGTCGCTCTCGCGGTACTGGATGCACAGCGAGCGGGTGCGCAGGGCCGAAGCGTCGGCCAGCTCCCAGCGCCACTGGGCGGCGGGGTAGTCGGCAAAGATGTCGTCCAGGATCTGGGGGGCCGTCTTGTCCTGGAAGACGAAGCTGTCGCGGCGCAGCTTGAGCATGTCCAACCAGGGCGCCATCACCAGGCGGTAGCGGGCCAGGCCGCCGTCGCTGCCCAGCTGGGCCGCCTCGGTCACATAGCCGTGCCAGGGGGCGTAAGTGCCATCAGCCTGGCGCAGGCCCACGGTCATCTGCTCGCCGATCAGGCTCTTGAGCGGCAGGTAGGCCGAGGTGGAGACCGCGTCCAGGATCAGCTCGAAGCCCTGGCCCTCGGCTTCGCGCATGACCAGGCGGGTGGCCACCAGGTTCAGCGCCGGCAGCGCGGTGCGCAGCGTGATCAGCCGCTCGGTCTCTTCCAGCCAGGTGAAGGCGCTGAGGACGTCGAGATCAGGAAACGAGGCAGCCATGCGGGGCACCGGCGAATGACAGAGCGGCCAGTGTCGCCAGGCTCCGCATCGTCACCATCCCCCGCCAGAGGGAGTCACCGCCGAAACACCCGCCTGCGGCAAGGTTTGGATACGGGTGTTACGTCGTCGACGATCACCCGCCCACAGCCTTCGACGACCTCAGTCTGTTCCGCCGTCGAGCAAGGCACGCAGCCCGGCCTCGTCCAGCACGGTGATGCCCAGCTCGCGGGCCTTGTCCAGCTTGCTGCCGGCCTCTTCGCCGGCCACCACGTAGTTCGTCTTCTTCGAGACGGAGCCCGTCACCTTGCCGCCGGCGGCTTCGATCAGGGCTTTGGCCTCGTCGCGGCTGAGCGTGGGCAGCGTGCCGGTCAGCACCAGCACCTGGCCCAGCAGCGGGCGCGGTGCGTCGCTGGCCAGGCCGGCCTCGTCGGGCCAGTACACACCGGCCGCGCGCAGCTGCTCCACCACCTCGCGGTGGTGCGGCTGGTCGAAGAAGTGGCGGATGCTTTCGGCCACCACCGGGCCCACATCGTTCACCTCCAGCAGCTCCTCCACGCGGGCGTCCATCAGCCGGTCGATGTTGCCGAAGTGGCGCGCCAGGTCCTTGGCCGTGGTCTCGCCCACATGGCGGATGCCCAGGCTGAAAAGGAAGCGGCCCAGCGTGGTCGTCTTGCTCTTCTCGATGGCGGCCAGCAGGTTCTGGGCGCTCTTGTCGCCCATGCGCTCCAGCGTGGCCAGGGACGTGAAGCCGAGCTTGTAGATGTCGGGGATGGCGCGCACGATGCCCGCGTCCACCAACTGGTCGACCAGCTTGTCGCCCAGGCCTTCCACATCCATGGCGCGGCGGCTGGCAAAGTGCAGCAGGGCTTGCTTGCGCTGGGCCGGGCAGGTCAGGCCGCCGGTGCAGCGCCAGTCCACCTCGCCCTCTTCGCGCTCGATGGGGCTGCCGCACACGGGGCACTGGCCCCCCAGGCGCTTGTACAGGTCAAAGGGCTCGCCCACGTCCTCGGGGCGCTTGTCCAGCACCACACCCACCACCTCGGGGATGACATCGCCCGCGCGGCGCACGATGACGGTGTCACCCACCCGCACATCCTTGCGGCGGGTTTCGTCCTCGTTGTGCAGCGTGGCGTTGCTGACGGTGGTGCCGCCGACGAACACCGGCTCCAGCTTGGCCACCGGGGTGAGCTTGCCGGTGCGGCCGACCTGGATGTCGATGTCCAGGAGGCGCGTCATCTGCTCCTGCGCCGGGTACTTGTGGGCCACGGCCCAGCGCGGCTCACGGGTGACGAAGCCCAGGCGCTCCTGCAGGGCCCGGTCGTTCACCTTGTAGACCACGCCGTCGATGTCAAACGGCAGGCTGTCGCGCAGCGCGGCCATGCGCTCGTGAAAGGCCACCAGGCCGGCCGCGCCCTGTACCACCGCGCGGTGCTCGCACACCGGCAGGCCCAGCGCGGCCACCGCGTCCAGCAGGCCGCTGTGGGTGGCGGGCACGTCCCAGCCCTGCACCTCGCCCAGGCCATAGGCATAGAAACTCAATGGGCGCTTGGCGGCAATGGCCGGGTCCAGCTGGCGCACGGCGCCGGCGGCGGCATTGCGCGGGTTGACGAAGGTCTTCTCGTTCTTGGCGCCAGCGGCAATGAGCGCGCGCTGCCGCTCGTTCAGGGCCTCGAAGTCGTCGCGCCGCATGAAGACCTCGCCGCGGATCTCCAGCACCGGCGGCGTGGCGCCGATCAGGCGCAGCGGGATCTGGCCGATGGTGCGGATGTTCTGGGTCACGTCCTCGCCGGTCTCGCCATCGCCCCGGGTGGCGGCCTGCACCAGCACGCCGTGCTCGTAACGCAGGTTCATGGCCAGGCCGTCAAATTTCAGCTCGGCGGCGTACTCGATGGGGGCCGCGTCTTCGGCCAGGGCCAGCTCACGCCGCACCCGGGCGTCGAAGGCCTCGGCCCCGCCGGCGGTGGTGTCGGTCTCGGTGCGGATGGACAGCATGGGCACCGCGTGGCGCACGGGCGTGAAACCGTCCAGCACGCGGCCCCCCACCCGCTGGGTGGGCGAATCGGCCGTCAGCAGGCTGGGGTACTGTGCCTCCAGCGCCTGCAGGCGCCGGAACAGGCGGTCGTACTCGGCGTCCGGCAACTCGGGCGCATCCAGCACGTAGTACTGGTGGGCGTGATGGTGCAGCGTGGCGCGCAGCTGTGCGGCCTCGGCGGCCGCCTCGGGCGGCACCGGCAGTTCATTCGTCGACATGGCGGAGCCCGGTGAAGATCAGCTGAACAGGCGCCGCGCCGCGGGCGTGCCGGCAGCCAGATCGTGCTGCTCCAGCGCGCGGTACAGCCGGCCCAGTTCCTGCCCGATGGTGGCGAAGGCATGCAGCGTGATCACGGTGCCGCGGTCGTCCACCAGGGTGGCGTCCAGGTCGTCGGCCAGGCGCCGGGCGCATTCCTGCCAGGCGGCAAAGGGCTCGCCGCTCTCGGGCGTCTGCGGCACGTCCAGGCTCAGGGACACCTCGCGCAGCGCGGCCTGACCGGGGTCGTCGGACAGAGCCACTTGCGAATCGAAGGCCAGCACCAGCACCGGCGGTGCGCCCTCGTCGGACGAGGGCAGCACCAGCCGGCCCGGCACCGCGCCCGGCACGAAGCCGTGGCGGGCCGCGCACTGCTGCAGATAGCCCACCGACCAGGCCACCGAATTGGCCCGCAGCAAGGCGGCCAGCTGGGCATCGTGCTGGCTGGCGAAGCCATCGAGCTCACGGGCGCGGGCCACCACGTCCAGCATGTCGGGGAAGTCCACCGTGGCGCCCAGCGCATCGGCAAAGGGCTGGATCTTCTGCACGAACTCGGAATACTCGATCTCGTTGACGGCGCCGCTGCGGTTGGCCATCTGCAAGCCGGCCTGGAATTCGCCGTAGCGCTGGCCCGGCCGGGGCACTTCCCACTCGCCGCTGTCGGCGTTCAGGCCTTCGATCTGGAAAGGCTTGCCACCGGCACGCCGGGTGGGCGGCAGGTGCTGCAGCGCCAGTTCGCCACTCACCGGCCCTTCGGGGGTGAGCGTGGCGATGGCGTCGATCAGGGCGTCGATGCGGGCGCTGCGGCGGGTGGGCAGCGGCCGGGCCACCGGCTCGGGCAGGCCATCCGCGGCGGGCTCGGCCAGCGAGGGCTCGACGGGCAAGGCGGGCCCGCCGCCCTCACCCAGCGAAGGCTCATGGCGCTGGCCCGGCTCCGGCAGCACCCGCGGCCCCACCTTGCGGGCCGCCCAGGCACCCTGCACCACCACGCCCAGCAACACCACACCGGCCAGGATGGCCAACCCCACTGTCAATGTCATGCCGCCTCCATCATGTTGACGGCGGCTTCCATGTCCACCGCCACGATGCGGGACACGCCTTGCTCTTGCATGGTCACCCCAATGAGCTGTTCGGCCATTTCCATGGCGATCTTGTTGTGCGAGATGAACAGGAACTGCGTTCCCTTGGTGGACATCTCGGCCACCAGGCGGGCGTAGCGTTCCGTGTTGGCGTCGTCCAGCGGCGCGTCCACCTCGTCGAGCAGACAGAACGGCGCCGGGTTCAGCATGAAGATGGCGAACACCAGCGCAATGGCGGTCAGGGCCTTCTCGCCCCCCGACAGCAGGTGGATGGTCGAGTTCTTCTTGCCCGGCGGCTGGGCCATCACCTGCACGCCGGCGTCCAGCACCTCGTCACCGGTCATGATGAGCTTGGCCGTGCCGCCGCCGAACAGGCTGGGGAACATGCGGCCGAAGCCCTCGTTGACCTGGTTGAAGGTGCTCATCAGCAGGTCGCGGGTTTCCAGGTCGATCTTGTGGATCGCGCCTTCCAGCGTGGTGATGGCGTCGGTCAGGTCGGCGGTCTGCGCGTCCAGGAAGGTCTTGCGCTCGCGTGCGGCGGCCAGTTCGTCCAGCGCGGCCAGGTTGACGGCGCCCAGGCTGGCGATCTCGCGGTTGATGCGGTCGATCTCGCCCTGCAGACCGTAGAGCTTGACCTGCCCTTCCTCGATGGCGCGGGCCAGGGCTTCCAGGTCCACCTCGGCGGCGGTCAGCTGTTCGAGGTACTGCTGGCCACCCAGCGCGGCGGCCTGCTGCTCCAGCTGCAGCTTGGTGATGCGCTCGCGCAGAGGCTCCAGGCTGCGCTCGAAGCCCAGGCGTTGCTCGTCGGCCTGGCGCAGCTGGTGCGACAGCTCGTCGTAGCGGATGCGCGTTTCGGCCAGGGCCTCTTCCTTCTCGGCACGGACGGCCAGGGCCTCCTGCAGGCCGGCCTGGGCGGCGGCGTCGTTGAAGCTCTCCAGCTCCAACTGCAGCTGTTCGCCGCTGGCCGTGTTGGCGTGGATCTGCTGCTGCGCGGTTTCGATGGCGCGCTGCAGCTCGCCCCGGCGCGAGGCCAAGGCGCGGGCCTGGAACTGGGCTTCCTGGGCCTGGCGCTCCAGCGCGCGCAGCTGCTCGCGGGCGCCGGCCAGCTTGCGCTCTGCCTGGATCACCGCCTCTTCCAGTTCGGCATGGCGCTCCTGGGTGTTGGCCAGTTCCATGTCCAGCTCCTCGAAGCGGGCCTCGCCGGTGGCGCGGCGCTCCGAGAGTTCGTCCATCTGGCCATCGATCTCGGCCAGTTCCTCTTCCAGCTGGCCGCGCCGGGTGTTGGCGGCCTCGGCCTGCTGGCTCAGCTGCACCCACTGCATCTGCAGTTGGTGCGCCTGGGATTGGGTGTCGCTGGCTTCGCGCCGGGCCTGGGCCAGGCGCTGGGCAGCCTCGGTGTAGGCCGCCTCCAGCCGGACCAGCGCGGTGCGGGCCTCGTCCACCAGCAGGGCCTGGGCGCGGGTGCCGCGGTCCAGGTTCTCGATCTCCTGGGCGCGGGCCAGCATGCCGGCCTGCTCGGAATCCTCGGCGTAGAAGTTGACCGCGAACTGCGAGACCGCGTGGCCCTTCTGGGTCATCAGCAGCTCGCCGTGCTGCAGCTGGGCGCGGCGGGCCAGCGCGTCTTCCACGCTGGCGGCGGTGTAGACGCCCGCCAGCCAGTCGGTCAGCAGGGCCTTGAGGCCCGCGTCTTCCACCCGCAGCAGGTCGGCCAGCGGGGCCAGGCCCGCGGTGCCGGCCGGCGGATGGACCGCCCCCGAGGCCGGCGGCGAATAGAAGGCCAGCTTGGCCGGCGGGGCATCCTGCTCGAAGGCCCGCACCGTCTCCAGCCGGCCCACGGACAGGGCGTTCAGGCGTTCACGCAGCGCGGCCTCCAGCGCCACTTCCCAGCCGGATTCGATGTGCACCTTGGCCCACAGGCCTTGCAGGCCGTCCAGCCCGTGCTTGGCCAGCCAGGGCTTGAGCTTGCCCTCGGTCTGCACCTTTTCCTGCAGGGTGCGCAGGGCTTCCAGGCGAGCGGTCAGGTCGGCCTGCTTGGCGCCTTCGCGGTTGACCAGGGCCTGCTGGTTGCGGCGCTGCTCGTCCAGCGCGGGCAGCTGTTCGCTCAGCTCATGCAGCCGGGCCTCGGCCTCGGCCGCGGCCTCTTCGGCGATGGAGAGCTCTTCGCGCAGGCTCTGCAGCTTGTCGGCGTCCGGCGCGGCCAGGCCCTGGCGCTCGCTGGCCAGGCGTTCGCGCCGGGCCCGCAGGCCACGGCTCTGCTCGTCGATGTTGCGGCTTTCGGCGGCCAGCACCTGGATCTGCTGCTGCACCTGGGCCACCACCGTGCGCTGCTCGTTGGCGCGGGCCTGGGCGGCACGCACCGCCTCTTCGTGCTGGGGCGATGAGCCCGCTTCCTCCTCGGCCTGGGCAGCCAGGATCTCGGCCTGCTCTTCGGCCGCGGCGATCTGCTCGGCGATGGTCTCCTGCTCGGCCAGGGCCTCTTCGCGGCGCTGCTGCCACTGCTCGTTCTGGGCCTGCAGTTCGCCCAGGCGGGCCTGGGCCCGCTGACGGCCTTCGACCACGTAGCGGATGCGCTCCTCCAGCCGGCTCACTTCCAGCGAGGCCTGGGCCAGATCCCCCTGGCGAGCGTGCAGCGCGTCGGAAGCCTCGTAATGGGCCTGACGGATGGTCTCGAGCTGGGCCTCGACATGGCGCAGCTCGGCCATGCGCGACTCCAGCGCATTGGTGGCCTCCAGCATGGCCAGCTTGACCCGCTCTTCCTCGGTGGCCGCATCGCGGTGCTTGAGGAACCAGAGCTGGTGCAGCTTGAGCGTGCCTTGCTCCTGCAGGCCGCGGTAACGGGTGGCCACCTCGGCCTGGTGTTCAAGCTTGTCGAGGTTGGCGTTGAGCTCTCGCAGGATGTCCTCGACCCGGGTCAGGTTCTCGCGCGTGTCCTTCAGGCGGTTCTCGGTCTCGCGGCGGCGCTCCTTGTACTTGGAGACGCCGGCGGCCTCTTCCAGGAACAGTCGCAGCTCTTCAGGCCGCGACTCGATGATGCGGCTGATGGTGCCCTGGCCGATGATGGCGTAGGCCCGCGGGCCCAGGCCGGTGCCCAGGAACACGTCCTGCACATCGCGCCGGCGCACCGCCTGGTTGTTGATGAAGTAGCTGCTGTTGCCGTCCCGCGTGAGCACGCGCTTGACGGCGATCTCGGCGTACTGGTTCCAGACGCCACCGGCCCGGCCGCTCTCGTTGTTGAACACCAGCTCGACGCTGGCGCGGCTGGCCGGCTTGCGGTTGCCCGAGCCGTTGAAGATCACGTCCTGCATGGACTCGCCACGCAGTTCGCTGGCCTTGGATTCGCCCAGCACCCAGCGCACCGCGTCCATGATGTTGGACTTGCCGCAGCCATTGGGGCCCACCACGCCCACGCGCTGCCCGGGCAGCTGGAAGGTGGTGGGCTCGGCGAAGGACTTGAAGCCGGAAAGCTTGATCTGGTTGAGCCGCATGCAGTGGGAACGGCGCCGATCCGTCGGTGGATCAGGCCTCCTCGCTAACCTGTTGATTTATGTGTATTTTTTGCCCATTTCAGGGCAAAGCAAGTGCGCAGCATGATACCATCGTGGCCTTCCCGTCCGGGCTGGTGCAGCAGCCCGAATCCCCAGTCTGGGCCGCCCGGCCATCCGCCGGCGCCGGCCCTGTTTGTTTTGCGCATTGCGCCTGTGCTGCCATGGCCCGTACCCCCGCCGCCCCCAAGACGACCGTGAAGACCCCCGCGAAGCCCGCTTCGAAGCCTGCTGCCAAGCCGGCCCGCGCCGCCAAGGCCGCCGCCGCGGCCCCGAAGGAGCGCCCGATGCCGGTCAACCCGCCGAGCGCGCCCTCGAAGGAGCTGCACGTCTTCCCGAACCCGGCGCCTGAGCGGGACTACGTCATCCAGTTCCAGATCCCCGAGTTCACCTGCCACTGCCCGCTGACCGGCCAGCCGGACTTCGCCCACTTCGTCATCGACATGGTGGCCGACAAGCTGTGCGTGGAGCTCAAGAGCCTGAAGATGTACATGTGGAGCTTCCGCAACGAGGGCGCCTTCCACGAGAAGGTGACCAACGACATCCTCAGCAAGATCGTGGCCACCACCAACCCGCGCTACGCCCGCATCACCGCGCGCTGGTATGTGCGCGGCGGCATCTACACCAACGTGATCGCCGAGCACCGCAAGCGCGGCTGGAAGGGCGACGCCGTGGTGCCGGCCCCCCACCTGCCGCACGCCACCGGCCTCTGACGCCTTGCCCAAGCTCGCCCCGCGTGCGCCGTCGCCAGCCTCTCAGCCGCCGGTCATCTTCGGGCCGCCCGCGCCCGACCGCGAGGCCCTGCTGATGGGCTGCCTGGCCATCCGCCCGCACTACCAGAAGTACGACGTGGCGGTGCGGCGCAGCCCGATCGATGGCTTCGGCGTGTTCGCGCTGGAGCCGGTGCCGCGCTGGCAGAAGATCGGCGAAGTCCGCGGCGAGTCCATCACCGTGGCCGAGGCACGGCGCCGCGCAGCCACGCTGGTACGCATCATGATCGTCGAGGTCTCGCACAAGACGGCGGTCGACCTGGCCCGCTCCACCGACCCGATGCGCTTCACCAACCACAGCTGCCAGCCCAATGCCCGGCTGAGCGTGGACGAGGGGCGCATCGAGTTCTACGCGCTGCGCGACATCGCCGTGGGCGAGGAGTTGACCGTGAACTACGGCGACACCCACCACGAAGGCCGCCTGGCCTGCCGCTGCGGCGCCCCGGGCTGCCTGGGCCGGCTCTGAGTCAGACGGCCGCCGGCTGGGCCGGCGGCTCGGGCGCCAGCCAGCGGTCCAGCGCCTTCTCCAGCGCCTGCACGTCAATGGGCTTGGCCAGGTGGGCGTTCATGCCCGCGGCCTGGCAGCGCTCCCGGTCTTCCTCGTAGACATTGGCCGTCATGGCCAGGATGGGCGTGCGGGTGTGCAGCGGCAGCGCGCGGATGCGCCGCGTGGCTTCCAGGCCATCCATCAGCGGCATGTGCATGTCCATCAGGATCAGGTCGTAGGCCTGGCTCTGGGCCCGCGCCACCGCCAGCACACCGTCGCTGGCGCAGTCCACCACCAGACCGTGCCGCACCAGCATGGCCTGCATCACCTCCAGGTTGACCGGGTTGTCGTCCACCACCAGCACGCGGTGGCCATCCCAGCGCACGGGCCCCTTGGCCGGTTGCGGCAGGGCCTCGGCCGGCGTGAATTCCTGCGGCGTCTGCAGCGGAACGACGATCCAGAAGCGGCTGCCCTCGCCCAGCTGGCTGGCCACGCCGATCTGCCCGCCCATCAGCTGGCACAGCTGGCGGCTGATGGTCAGGCCCAGACCCGTGCCACCAAAGCGCCGGGTGGTGGAGACATCGGCCTGCTCGAAGGCGTCGAAGACCCGCGCCTGCTGCTCGGGCGACAGGCCGATACCGGTGTCCCAAACCTCGCAGCGCAGCCAGACCTGCTGGCCCTCGCGGCGCAGCATCTGCACCCGCAGGCCCACCTCGCCCACCGCGGTGAACTTGATGGCGTTGCCCAGGAAGTTCAGCAGGATCTGCCCCAGCCGCCGCTCGTCGCCCCGCAGGTAGGCCGGCAGCAGCGGGTCGATGTCGGTGCGCAGCTGCAGCTTCTTGTCGCGCGCGCCGTGCTCCACCATGACCATGGTCCGGTGCAGCAGATCGACCGGCGAGAAGGTGACGATCTCCAGCGAGAGCTTGCCGGCCTCGATGCGGGACAGGTCCAGCACGTCGTTGATCAGGCCCATCAGATGGCCGGCTGCGGTGGAGACCTTGCCCAGCCGCTCCAGCTGGGCCGGGTCGGTGGTCGCGTCGCGCATCAGGCCGGTCAGGCCGATGATGGCGTTCATCGGCGTGCGGATCTCGTGGCTCATATTGGCCAGAAAGGCGCTCTTGGCCCGGCTGCTGGTCTCGGCCGCTTCCTTGGCCGCCGCCAGCTCGGCGGTGCGCTCGCGCACCTCCTGCTCCAGCCGCTGGTTCAGGGTCTGCAGCTGCGATTCGCTGGTCCGCAGGGCCGTTTCGGCCAGCTTGCGCTGGGCCAGTTCATCGGACAGCGAACGCAGATTGGCCACCAGGTGCTCGCGCATCAGGTTGAAAGCCCGGCTCAGGCGCTGCAGCTCGTCGGTGCCCTGCACCGGCATCTGGCGGGCCAGTTCGCCGCCGGCCACGGCCTCGGCGTTGCGGCTGAGCTCGTCCACCGGCCGGGCCATGCGGTCGGCAATGGTCCAGGCCGCGCCCAGGGCCAGCACGGTGAGCACACCCATGAAGATCAGCCAGTCCCGCTGACGGGACAGCGACAGCTGCTCGTAGCGGCCCCAATCTTCATAAGCCAGCACCCGCAGATCGGTGCCCGGCACCGGCTCGATGGCGCCGCGCAGCCGCGCGCCCTGCCACAGCACATCCATATGGGCGGCCTGGGTGCGGGTCAGCTCGGCCGGCAGGGGGTCGCCGTTCTGGATCTCCGGATCGGTCCAGGCGCGCACCGCCCCATTGCCGTCGAACACCAGGCCCTGCATGGTCGGCTGATCGGCCAGGGCCTCGGACAGGGTCTGCCCCAGCAGCCCTTCCTCCAGCCGCATGCGCAAGAGGCCCACCACCTTGCCCTCGGCGCGGATCGGACTCAGCACGAACAGCACGCCTCGCCCATCTTCCGGCGAGTGCATCGGGCCCACCACCGAGGGGTAGGTCCGGGACGCGGCCTGACGGTAATAGGCCTCGGAAGCCTCGATGCGGCCGATGCGCTGGGCCTGGGTGTCGGCGATGTCGATGCCCGCCGCGTCCAGCACGCCCACCGAGGTGGTGTTCACCGGCTCGCGCAGGCTCACCATGTTCACGACCTTGTTGAGCCACAGCGCGTCGGCCTTGTCCGGATGCTGCACGGCCTCGGCCAGCCCCGGGATGGCCGCATCGGCCCGGATGTTGTCCTGCAGGCGGAACAGGCGCTGGCTCAGGCCGCGTGCAGCCTCCTGGCTCAGGCCGCTGAGGATCTGATCCTGGGTGCCCTGGATCTGGTGCACATCGCGACGCAGTTGCAGGCCCGAGACGATGCCCAGCGGAATCACCGCCACGCCGAACAGCATGGTGGCCACGAACAGGCGGGTCCTCATGGCAGCAGTTCCCCGTCCAGCAGGTCCGTCGGGATCAGCGGCCGCACCACCGAACCCTTGTCCACGAAATAGTCGCTGTAGCGCTGGACGATGGGCGCCAGGGCGGGCCCCTTGCCGTCGGCGCCGATCATCAGCTGCCGGTTGCGGGGCAGGTTGATGAGCCGCAGCCCCTGAAGGGAGATGCGTTCGGGCTCCATATTGACCCGCCGGGCCAGCAGCTTGCGCGCCTCGTCCGGGTGGGCCAGCCACCAATCCACCGCCTGGAACCAGAAGCGCAGGAAGCGCTTGAGCAGCCGGCTGCGCCGCTGGATGGTGGCATTGGTGGCCACCAGCACGTCCGACACCAGCCCGGGTGTATCCAGGCTCGTGAAGAGCCGCTGCGCGCCGGCCGCCACCGCGCGGGAGGCGTAGGGGTCCCAGGTGTGACCCACGTCCAGCTTGCCCGCCCCCAGCAGCGAGGGCACCTCGGCCGCGTCGGCGTTGACCCAGGACCACTGGGCCGATTCCAGGTGCTGGCGCCGGATGAACTCCTGCAGGAAGACCTCGCCGAAGCCACCCAGGTTGGTGCCGATGGTGTAGTGACCGTCGGGGCGCAGCTTCAGCCCCGGCCGGGCCAGCACCATGTCGCCACCGGCGGATTCGTCGGTGATGGTGATGACCTTGACCGCCAGGTGGCCGCGCGTGATGGTGATCAGGTCGCCCAGCGAGGCGCCCATGACGTCGTAGCGGCCGGCGGTGAAGTCGGCCAGCATCTTGTCGGTGTCGCCGGGGTAGAAGACCTTGAGCTGGATGCGCTCGGGCGACAGCCAGCCCAGCTCGTCGGCCAGCACGCCCGGCAGGTAGCCGGGCCAGAGGTCGATGGCCAAGCGCAGCGTCTCGTTGGCCTGGGGCAGCTCGGGGGCACGACCGCAGGCGGCCAGCCCGCCGGCCAGGGCCGGTGCGGCCACCGCATGCAGCAGCTGGCGCCGCCTCATCGCCTTGCTCCCGCTCGCCACATGCTCGGTGCTCTTGACGTCAATCGTTCTGCCGGAAGAAGAACCGGCCCCCAACATACCCCAGTCGGCACCTGCTTGTTTGACGCAGGTGGCCGGGTTCGATCGATGCTACAAGATTTGTTGCAAATCCGGACTTGCCGTTTCACGCAGGCGACAGGCCAACCGCTCACCGATAATTCATGCCCATGAACCCGCTGCTCGGCCGGCTGCACGCCTACCCCTTCGAACGCCTGCGCGCGCTCACGCGCGACATCACCCCCAACCCGGCCCTGCGGCCGATCAGCCTGGGCATCGGCGAGCCCAAGCACCCGGCCCCGGCCCTGGTGGAGGAGGCGCTGTGCGCCCACCTCTCCGGCCTGTCCAGCTACCCGGCGACCGCCGGGGAGCCGGCCCTGCGCGAGGCGATTGCCGGCTGGGTGCAGCGCCGCTACGGCGTGGCGCTGGACGCGGCCACCCAGGTGCTGCCGGTCAACGGCTCGCGCGAGGCCCTGTTCTCGCTGGCCCAGACGGTGCTGGATCCGGCCGAACGCGAAGCGGTGGTGGTCTGCCCCAACCCGTTCTATCAGATCTACGAAGGCGCGGCCCTGCTGGGCGGGGCCAACACGGCCTTCGCCAACAGCGACCCGGCCCGCAACTTCGCCTGCGACTGGTCGCAGATCGACGAGGCCACCTGGGCCCGCACCCGCCTGGTCTTTGCCTGCTCGCCCGGCAACCCCACCGGCGCGGTGATGCCGCTGGACGAATGGCAACGTCTGTTCGAGCTGAGTGACCGGCATGGTTTCGTGATCGCCAGCGATGAGTGCTATTCGGAGATCTATTTCCGTTCTGAAGCCCCGCTGGGGGCGTTGCAGGCCGCCAAGGCCCTGGGCCGCGACGATTTCCGCAACCTGGTGGTGCTCTCCAGCCTGTCCAAGCGCTCCAATGTGCCGGGCATGCGCTCGGGCTTCGTGGCCGGCGACGCCCGCATCCTCAAGGCCTTCCTGCTCTACCGCACCTACCACGGCAGCGCCATGAGCAAGACGGTGCAGATGGCCAGCATCGCCGCCTGGAACGACGAGGCCCATGTGCAGGCCAACCGGGCGCTCTACCGCCAGAAGTTCGAGCGCGTCACCCCCATGCTGGCCGAGGTGCTGGACGTGAAGCTGCCCGACGCCGGCTTCTACCTCTGGGCCGCCGTGCCCGGGGGCGACGACATTGCCTACAGCCTGGGCTTGCTCGCTCAATACAATGTGGCGGTGCTGCCCGGCAGCCTGCTGGCCCGTGAGGCCCATGGCGTGAACCCCGGCGCCGGCCGCATCCGCATGGCCCTGGTGGCCGAAATCGACGAGTGCGTGGAAGCCGCCCAGCGCATCGTCGACTACACCCGCTCCCTCTGACCCTTCCTCCCTGCCCTGTCATGACGCAACAACTGCAGAACATCATCGAAACCGCCTGGGACCAGCGCGCCGAACTGAGCACCACCCAGGCCCCGGCCGAAGTGCGTGAGGCAGTGGCCCATGTGATCGCCGAGCTCGACGCCGGCCGCCTGCGCGTGGCCGAGCGCCAGGCCGTGGGCCAGTGGCAGGTCAACCAGTGGATCAAGAAGGCGGTGCTGCTGTCCTTCCGCCTGAACGACAACCGCGTGATGCGCGCCGGTGAGCTGGCCTTCTTCGACAAGGTGGACACCAAGTTCGGCGCCATGGACGACGCCACCCTGGCGGCCACCGGCGTGCGCGTGGTGCCGCCGGCCATGGCCCGCCGCGGCAGCTTCGTGGCCAAGGGCGCCATCCTGATGCCCAGCTACGTGAACATCGGCGCCTACGTGGACGAAGGCACCATGGTCGACACCTGGGCCACCGTCGGCTCCTGCGCCCAGGTGGGCAAGAACGTGCACCTGTCCGGCGGCGTGGGCCTGGGCGGCGTGCTCGAACCCCTGCAGGCCAACCCGACCATCATCGAGGACAACTGCTTCATCGGCGCCCGCTCCGAAGTGGTCGAGGGCGTGATCGTCGAGGAGAACTCGGTGATCGGCATGGGCGTGTACATCGGCCAGAGCACCCCGCTGTTCAACCGCGAAACCGGCGAAATCAGCTACGGCCGCGTGCCCAGCGGCTCGGTGGTGGTCAGCGGCAACCTGCCCAAGACGACAGCCTCCGGCCAGGCCTACAGCATGTACGCGGCCATCATCGTCAAGCGCGTGGACGCCCAGACCCGCTCCAAGACCAGCATCAACGACCTGCTGCGCGGCTGACACGGCACGCCCGCCGTTGGCCCCTTCTGCCCCTTTTCCACCTATGCTGTCGGCTCCGACCTTTGGGAGATCTCGCGGATGAACATGCAACGTGTCCTGCAGCTGATGGCGGAAAAAGGGGCGTCCGACCTCTACCTGTCGGCCAATGCCCCGGCGCTGCTGAAGATCAACGGGCAGCTGATGCCCATCACCGACCATGTGCTGGCCCCCAGCATGCCCCGCGCCCTGCTGGCCGAGGTGCTCTCGGCCGAGCAGCTCGAGGAGCTGGACCAGACCGGTGAGCTCAACATCGGCATCGGCATCCCCAAGGTCGGCAGCTTCCGGCTCTCGGGCTTCAAGCAGCGCAACAGCATCGCTGCGGTGGTGCGTTGCGTGCCGGTGAAGATCCCCTCGATCGACACCCTGAACCTGCCGCCCATCCTGGCGCCGCTGTCGCTGGAAAAGCGCGGCCTGATCCTGATGGTGGGGGCCACCGGCACCGGCAAGAGCACCACCATGGCCGCCATGCTGGAGTGGCGCAACCAGAACGTCTCGGGCCACATCCTCACCATCGAAGACCCGATCGAGTTCCTGTTCAACAACAAGCGCTCGATCGTCAACCAGCGCGAGGTGGGGCGCGACACGGCCAGCATGCACATCGCGCTGAAGAACGCGCTGCGCCAGGCCCCGGACTGCATCATGATCGGCGAGATCCGCGACCGCGAGACCATGTCGCAGACGATCTCCTATGCCCTGTCGGGCCACCTGGTGCTGGCCACGCTGCACGCCAACAACAGCTACCACGCCCTGGGCCGGATCCTCTCCTTCTACACGCCCGAAGCCCGCCCCGCCCTGCTGGCCGACCTGTCTGCCGCCCTCAAGGCCATCGTCTCGCAGCGCCTGCTGCGCTCGATGAAGGGCGGCCGCGTCCCGGCTGTGGAGGTGATGCAGAACTCCAAGCTGGTGGCCGAGATGATCGAGAAGGGCGACTTCGCCGGCGTCAAGGAGGCCATGGAGCGCTCCCTGGCCGAAGGCTCCCAGACCTTCGAGCAGGAACTGGCCAAGATGATCAAGGAAGGGCTGGTCTCGCGCGACGAGGCCCTGGCCCAGGCCGATTCGCCCACCAACCTGCTGTGGCGTCTGCAGAACGAGCAGGCCCCGGTGTCGCGCGTGGCCCCCACCACCGCCGAGCCCGACAGCCCCTCCTTCACCGAAATCACGCTGGACGTCGTGCCCGAAACGACGCCGCCCGCCTCCCTGGTCAGTGCCCGCACGCGCTGAACCCGTTCCTGCAGTCCTGATGTCCGATACCCTGCGCCTGGTCGAAGACCTGATCGCCCGCCCTTCCGTCACCCCGGCCGACCATGGCTGCCAGGACCTGATCGCCCAGCGGCTCACCGCCCTGGGCTTCGTGGCCGAGCACCTGCCCTTCGGCCCGGAGGACTTCCGCGTCCAGAACCTCTGGGCCGTGCACGATGGCGGCCGCCCCGGCCCCACGGTGGTCTTCGCCGGCCACACCGACGTGGTGCCCCCCGGCCCGCTGGCCCTCTGGAACAGCGACCCCTTCGTACCCAGCCACCGCGAGGGCAAGCTCTTCGGCCGTGGCGCGGCGGACATGAAGACCTCGGTGGCCGCCATGGTGGTGGCGGCCGAGGAGTTCGTGCGGGCCCACCCCACCCACACCGGCCGTGTGGCCTTCCTGATCACCAGCGACGAGGAAGGCCCCTCGGTCGACGGCACCGTCAAGGTGGTGCAGGCCCTGCGCGAGCGGGGCGAGCGGCTGGACTGCTGCATCGTCGGCGAGCCCACCTGCGTCGAAAAGCTCGGCGACATGATCAAGAACGGTCGCCGCGGCTCGCTCTCGGGCAAGCTCACCGTCACCGGTGTGCAGGGCCATGTGGCCTACCCGCAGCTGGCGCGCAACCCGGTGCATGAAGCCGCCCCGGCACTGGCCCAGCTGGCCGCCACCGAATGGGATGCCGGCAACGAGTACTTCCCGCCCACCACCTGGCAGATCTCCAACATCCATGCCGGCACCGGTGCCACCAACGTGATTCCGGGCGAGCTGGTGGTGGACTTCAACTTCCGCTTCTCCACCGCCTCCACGCCCGAAAGCCTGAAGGCCCGGGTGGCCCAGGTGCTGGACCGCCACCAGCTGCAGTGGCGCATCGACTGGACGCTGGGCGGCGAGCCCTTCCTGACCCCGGTGGGCAGCCTGGTCACCGCGCTGAGCGAAGCCATCCAGGCGGAGACCGGTGTGAGGACCGAGCTCTCCACCACCGGCGGCACCTCCGACGGCCGCTTCATTGCCAAGCTGTGCGAACAGGTGGTGGAATTCGGTCCGGTGAACGCCACCATCCACAAAGTCAACGAGCATGTGGCCGTGGACAGCGTGGAGCCGCTGAAGAACATCTACCGCCGCACCCTGGAAACCCTGCTGGCCTGACCCATGACCGTCCTGGAACTGATCGAGCGCAGCAGCGCCCGCCTCACCGAGGCGGGCGTTTCGTTTGGGCATGGCACCACCAACGCCTTCGACGAGGCCGCCTGGCTGGTGCTGTGGTCGCTGGACCTGCCGTTGGACGCGCTGGACGAAGTGGCCGAGCAGCCGGTGCCGCCAGACGAAGCCGCCAAAGCCGCCGAGCTGATCGAGCGCCGCATCCACAGCCGACAGCCGGCCGCCTACCTGACCGGCGAAGCCTGGCTGCAGGGCGTGCCCTTCACGGTGGACCCGCGGGTCATCGTGCCGCGCTCGCTGATCGCCGAGTGCCTGGCCGATGCCACCATCGACCCCTGGCTCAGCGAAGAGACCCACACCGTGCTGGACCTGTGCACCGGCAACGGCAGCCTGGCCGTGCTGGCCGCCATGGCCTGGCCCGAGGTGCAGGTCACCGGCGCCGACCTCTCCGACGATGCGTTGGCCGTGGCCCGCATCAACATCGAGCGGCACGGCCTGGCCGACCGCATCCGCCTGGCCCAGGGCGACGGCCTGCACGCCGTCACGGGCCAGACCTTCGACCTCATCCTCTGCAACCCGCCCTATGTGAACGCCGAAGCGATGGCGGCCCTGCCGCCGGAATACCTGGCCGAACCCCAGCTCGCCCTGTCCGGCAATGCCGCCGGCGGACACGACGGCATGGATTTCATCCGCCCGCTGCTGCAACAGGCCGCGGCGCACATGAACCCCGGCGCCGTGCTGGTGCTGGAGATCGGCCATGAGCGCGACTTCTTCGAAGCCGCCTTCCCCCTCCTGGACGTCGTCTGGCTGCCCACCAGCGCCGGCGACGACCAGGTGCTGCTCGTCACCCGCGATGCGCTGACCGCGCCCGGCGCCCTGCCCGGCCCGGCCTGAACCCGCGGGGGACGTCGAACCGCATTCGGACGTTCCATGATCACTCTTCGCAATGTGACGCTGCGCCGCGGCGTCAAGGTGGTGCTCGACAGCGCCACCGTCACCCTCAACCCCGGTGAAAAGGTCGGCCTGGTCGGCCGCAACGGCGCCGGCAAGTCCAGCCTGTTCGCCATGCTGGCCGGCCGCCTGGGCGCCGACGCCGGCGACTTCGAGATCCCGCCCAAGTGGCGCCTGGGCGAGGTGGCCCAGCACATGCCCGAGGTGGACACCCCGGCCACCGACTTCGTACTGCAGGGCGACCTGCCGCTGATGGAGGCCCAGGCCGCGCTGGATGCGGCCGAAGCCGCCGATGACGGCCACGCCATGGCCGAGGCCCACCTGGCCCTGGAAGAGGCCGGCGCCTTCGACGCCAAGGCCCGCGCCCAGACCCTGCTGCTGGGCCTAGGCTTCAAGCTCGACCAGGTGATGGCGCCGGTCAACAGCTTCTCCGGTGGCTGGCGCATGCGCCTGCAGCTGGCCCGCGCCCTGATGTGCCCCAGCGACCTGCTGCTGCTGGACGAGCCCACCAACCACCTGGACCTGGACGCCCTGGTCTGGCTGGAAGGCTGGCTGCAGCGCTATGCCGGCACCCTGCTGGTCATCAGCCACGACCGCGAGTTCCTGGACGCCATCACCACCGTCACCCTGCATCTGGACGAGGCCAAGCTGACCCGCTACGGCGGCAACTACACCCGCTTCGAGGAAATGCGCGCCGAGCGCATGGAGCAGCAGGCCGCGGCTTTCTCCAAGCAGCAGGACCGCATCGCCCACCTGCAGAAGTTCATCGACCGCTTCAAGGCCAAGGCCACCAAGGCCAAGCAGGCCCAGAGCCGGGTCAAGGCGCTGGCGCGGATGGAAAAGCTCGCCCCGGTGCTCACCGCGGCCGACTTCAGCTTCGAGTTCCGCGAGCCGATCAGCCTGCCCAACCCCATGCTGGCCATGCGCGACGTGGTCTGTGGTTACGTCGGCGCCAACGAGGACGGCAGCGACAAGCCCATCGTCCACGGCATCAGCCGCACCGTGCTGGCGGGCCAGCGCATCGGCATCCTGGGCGCCAACGGCCAGGGCAAGTCCACCGTGGTCAAGACCATCGCCCGCGCCCACCCGGCGCTGGCCGGCACGCTGACCGAGGGCAAGGGCCTGGCCATCGGCTACTTCGCCCAGCAGGAGATGGACCTGCTGCACGGCGACGACAGCCCACTGCAGCACATGGTGCGCCTGGCCAAGGCCTGCGCGGCCCACCTGGGTGGCGAGGGCCGCGAGCAGGACCTGCGCAACTTCCTGGGCCAGTTCCGCTTCGAGGGCGACATGGTGCACCAGCCCATCGGCACGCTCTCGGGCGGCGAAAAGGCCCGTCTGGTGCTGGCCAGCCTGGTGTGGCAGCGCCCCAACCTGCTGCTGCTGGACGAGCCGACCAACCATCTGGACCTGCAGACCCGCGAGGCCCTGTCCATGGCGCTCAACGAGTTCGAGGGCACGGTGATGCTGGTCAGCCACGACCGCGCCCTGCTGCGCGAAACCTGCGACGAGTTCTGGCTGGTGGCCGACGGCGAGCTCAAGCCCTTCGACGGCGACCTGGACGACTACCAGAAGTGGCTGCTGGAGCGCAGCCGCGAGGCCCAGCGTGCCGCCAGCGGCAAGCCTGCGGCGCCGGCCCCGGCGCCCAAGGCCAGCGCGGCGCCCGCGGCAGCATCGGCCGCACCCTCACAGGTCCCGGCACCCGCACCGTCCGCCGGCAACCACAGCCGGGAAGACCGCAAGGCCGCCGCCCAGGCCCGTGCCAAGTTGGCCGACCTGACCCGCCCGCTGCGCAACGAGCAGGCCCAGATCGACAAGCGCCTGGAGAAGCTGGGCCGCGAGAAGACCGAGGTCGAGGCCCTGCTGGCCACGCCGGGCCTGTCGGGCGATCAGTTCGCCGAGCACGGCCGGCGCCTGGCCCACATCCAGGCCGAGCTGGCCATGCAGGAAGAGCGCTGGCTGGAGCTGGGCGAGGAGATCGAGGCGCTGACCCGCCAGGCGGGCTGAGCACCCCGGGGGCTCACTTCACGCCCTGGCCCAGCAGGACGCCGTCCACCATCACGCCGTAGAGGTTCACCCCGTCGCCCTCGTGGAACTTCTTGCGGGTGGCCTCGATGTCGTGGTTGACCAGGCGCGGGTCCTGCGGCCGCTCATGCGAATTGACGAAGGCCGCCACGTCCCAGGCCTCCTGGTCGCTCAGCGTCTCGCCCTTGCCCAGCGGCATGTTGTGCTGGATGAAGCCGGCCGCCGTGTTGATGCGGTGCATGCCGGCGCCCCAGTTGTAGGAGTCCTTGCCCCACAGCGGCGGGAAGACCTGAGTCGCGCCCACCTTCTTGCCCTCGCCGTTGGCCCCGTGGCAGATGGCGCACTGGGCGCTGTAGACCTTCGCCCCGCGGGCGATGTCGTAGCCACCCTTGGGCGGCATCGGTTCATCGAAACCGCGGCCCGGCAGGGCCTGGCCCACCGGCGCGCCGGTGGACAGCCAGTAGGCATAGGCCGTCAGCGCGTTGAGTACCTCGCTGTCGGCCGCCGGGGCCTTGCCGTTCATGCTGAACTGGAAGCAGCCCTGCATGCGCTCGGCGAAGCTGTTGACCTTGTCGTTCTTCTTCCGGTAGGCCGGGTACATGGTGTAGGCCGCCCACAGCGGGGCCGAATTGGCCTTGCGGCCCCGGTCCAGGTGGCAGTTCACGCAGGCCAGCTCGTTGCCCACGTACTGCGGCGCCAGGGCCTTGGTGTTCAGGAAGATCGCCTGGCCCTGGCGCACCAGCGCGCCGAAGGCGTTGTTGGGCAGGCTGCTCTCGGCCGGCGGCTGGAACCAGGGGCTGCTGGCGGCCTTGGCCGGCGCCTGGGGCAGCTGGGTCTGGTCGTCGGTGCGGGGGCTGGCAGCCTGGGCGCCAAAGCCAGCCAGGCCGGCCAGGGCCAGGGTCATGGCGGCCAGCAACGCGGGGCGATAGGTCGTGGAAGCAATCATGGCGTCTCGTGTCCGGAAGGTGGAAGCGCCATCAGCGCAGCCGGTGCTGGGTGTCGTCGAAGGGCTCGCTAGAGTCCCCCAGACTGCCGAAGTACTCGGCCACGGCCTTCATCTCGGTGGGCGTGAGGCTGGCGGCGATGTGCTGCATCAGCCCGTTCGGGTCGTTCTGCCGGCTGGGCGGCACGGCGGCCACGGCCCGGGTCTTGCCATGGGCCTTGACCGCCGGCGTGCCCCGCCAGGCCTTGAGCTGGTTCTCGATGTAGACCGCGCCTTGCCCGGCCAGCGGCGGGAAGGACGGATCCACGCCGATGCCACCGGGGCCGTGGCACAGCGTGCACTCGGGGATGCTGCGGTCCCAGGCGCCGCGCAGGGCGATCCAGGCGCCGCTTCCCTCCGGCGGCGTGCCCACCGGCTGCGGGGCCACGTTCACCCGCGGGCGGGCGGCGTAGGCACCGGCCAGGGCATCGATCTCCTCCTCGGTCAGTGCGGTGGCGATGGGCTGCATCACCCCGTTCTGGCGGCGCCCGGCCTTGAAGTCGTGCAGCTGCTTGCGGATGTAGTCGGCCGGTAGACCGGCCAGGCGCGGAAAGCCGGCCGGGGCCATGCCCTTGCCGTCCGGCGCATGGCAGCTGATGCAGGGCATGGCCGCCGGGTTGGCGCCGCCCTTCTGCATGAGGGTGTCGCCGTCGGGGGCGGCATGGCTGGCCAGGCTCGTCAGCAGGAGCAGGCCCGCCAGCGGCCAGGCCCGGGCGCGCGGGGTCGGTTGGTGCATGGGGAATCCTCGGAGGGGGTCTCGGGGCCGCCGGAGCGGCCAACGGAGATGCTATCGGCCGCCGTCTCCGCCGCCGACCCGGGCTTTTCCGTGAGGAATTCCTGAGGACTAAGTGAGTGCCATCGTCGGATGGCATGGGAATTTCAACCCGTCAGCCATTGGGCTTCCAGGTCGGCAAAACGCCAGCCCTCGGGCGATTCCAGGTCGGCGATGCGGTCGGCACAACCGGGCTTGGCCAGGTCCAGCACATAGGGTTCGATGCGCCGGTGCAGGGCCAGGCTGAAGAACACCCGGACCTTGGGCGCGAGCAGCGAACCCTTGCCCTGGGCCACCACCACGCCCAGCAGTTCCGAGCGCAGCCGCACCAGGGCGCCCACCGGGTAGATGCCCACCGCCTTCACGAAGTGCTGCATGAGCGTGGGGTCGTACAGGCCCTTGGAACGCGCCATGCGCCGCATGGCCTCGCCCGGATCCCAGGCTTCGCGGTAGGGCCGGTCGGAGGTGACGGCGTCGTACACATCGCAGATGGCGGCCATGCGGGCCACCTCGGGGATGGCGTCGCCCTGCAGCGCGCCGGGGTAGCCGCTGCCGTTGAGCCGCTCGTGGTGGTGCAGGCAGGCCTGCAGCACGCGCTCGTCGTACCCGCCTTCGGCACGCAGCAGGTCGTGGCCGCGCTGCACATGGGTGCGCATGATGGTGCGCTCCTCGTCAGACAGGGTGCCCGCGCGCTGCACCAGATCGTCCGGCAGCGTGGCCTTGCCCACATCCAGCAGCAGCCCGGCCAGCGCCGCCTGCCGGATGTCCGGCTCGGCCCAGCCCATCTGCCGGGCCAGCCCGGCCATCAGCGCGCACACCGCCACCGCATGCAGATAGGTGTAGTCGGACACCGACTTCAGCCGGGCGATGCTGATGAGGGCATGGGGCCGGCGGGTGACCGACTGCACCACCTCCTCGACCAGGCCCAGGCACTGGCCGGCATCCAGCGCGTGGCCCAGGCGGGCCGCGCCATAGAGATCCATGGCCTGACGCACGGCCTGGCGGCTGAGCGCGGCCGCCTCCTGGAAGGCGGGGCCGGCCAGGGCCAGGGCGGGGTGTGCATCCGGCAGGGGCAGGACGATGGGCTCGTCCATCGGCGGCGGCGCCGGTGCGGGCGAAGGCGCCGAGCGCCCCCTGCGGGTGGCGTCCGTGCTGCCCTGCGTCGCCTCGGCCGGCGGCGGCTCTGCGGTCATCACGTCCAACCCGCGATCGGTGTCGATGACGACGCCCGCCAGGTCCAGCGCGCGGAGCTTCTCCAGGTCGCGGGCGTCGCGCAGCAGGAACTGGCGCCGCCAGAACGGGTGCGACAGCCAGGCGCCCGAGAACTGGTGGATGAACATGCCCAGCCGCAGCTGGTCGGAACGAATCGTCTTCAGCACGCCCGCAAGCATGCCACGGCCCGCGCAAGGGACCCCTCGGGCGAACCGAGGGGCAGGCCCGGTCAGGCCTCCAGATCGAAGACCAGCACCTCGGCGCCTTCGCCGCCGGAAATCTCCAGCCGCGTTTCGCCACTCAGCGCCAGGGCATCGCCCGCCTGCAGCGCATGGCCGTTGACGGTCAGCGTGCCGCGGGCCAGGTGCACCCAGGTCTTGCGCGACGGGTCCAGTGTCAGCTCGGCGGACTCATCGCCGTCGAACAGGCCGGCCCGCAGGCTGGCGTTGGCATGCAGCGTCACCGAGCCCTCACGGCCGTCGGGCGAGGCCACCAGCCGCAGCCGGCCGCGCTTGTCCTGCTCGGAAAAGGCCTTCTGCTCGTAGCCCGGGGTGTGGCCCAGGCGGTCGGGCAGCAGCCAGATCTGCAGGAAGTGCGTGGTCTGCCCTTCGGCATGGTTGAACTCGCTGTGCCGCACCCCGGTGCCGGCCGTCATGCGCTGCACCTCGCCCGGGCGGATGGCCGTGCCATTGCCCATGCTGTCCTGGTGCGCCAGTTCGCCGTCCAGCACATAGCTGACGATCTCCATGTCGCGGTGGCCGTGGGTGCCGAAGCCGGTGCCCGGGGCCACCCGGTCCTCGTTGATCACCCGCAGGTTGCCGAAGCCCATGTGGGCCGGGTCGTAATAGTCGGCAAACGAGAAGGTGTGGAAGCTGCGGAGCCAGCCGTGGTCGGCCAGGCCCCGTTCGCCGGACTTGCGCAGAGTGATCATGGTGTGCCTCCTGTGGGGATGTGAATGGAACCGTGTGCATCCAATGTAGGAGCGCCCCCTTGAGTGGCCATGTCCCCGGGCTTGAAGCGATCTTTCAAATAACATGAACCTCTTATGCCCGATCGCCGCCACGCCCTGACCCCCGACGCCCTTGCGATGATGGACACCATCGCCCGCACCGGCAGCTTTGCCGCCGCGGCCCGCGAACTGGGCAAGGTGCCCTCGGCCCTCACCTACAGCGTGCGCCAGCTGGAGGACGCGCTGGACGTGCTGCTGTTCGACCGCCGCTCGCGCCAGGCCAAGCTGACCGCCGCGGGCGAGGAACTGCTGCAGGAAGGCCGGCGCCTGCTGGCCCAGATGGACGCGGTGGCCAACCGGGTGCGGCGCGTGGCCACCGGTTGGGAAACCCAGCTGACCATCACGGCGGACGACGTGCTGTCGCGCCGCACCCTGCTGGAGCTGTGCGAAGCCTTCTACGCCATCCGGCCGCAGGGCGGCAGCGAGGGCACCGGCACCCGGCTGCGCCTGCGCGCCGAGGTGTTGGCCGGCACCTGGGACACCCTGCTCTCCGGCCAGGCCGATCTGGCCATCGGCGTGCCTTTCGACATGGTGCTGCCCTCGGGCTTCGAGATGCGCTCGCTGGGCAGGGTGGATTTCGTCTTCGTGATGGCGCCGCACCATCCCCTGGCGGGCCGGGACGAGCCGTTGACCGACGCCGAACTGCTGCGCCACCGGGCCGTGGCCGTGGCCGATTCGGCCCAGCGCGTCTCGCCCATCACCGTCAACCTGCTGCCGGGCCAGGACGTGCTGACCGTGCCCACCATGCAGATGAAGATCGACGCCCTGCTGCGCTGCCTGGGCTGCGGCTTCGTGCCCGAACCCATGGTGCGCGACCACCTGGCCCTGGGCCATCTGGTGCAGCGCGAGGTGCGCCGCGCCCGCCGCGAAACCACCCTGGCCTATGCCTGGCGCAGCGCCGCCGTGGGCCAGCCCCGCCAGGCCCCGCGTGGCCTGGCCCTGCAATGGTGGCTGCAGCAGCTGGAAAGCCCCGCCACCCGCCAGGCCCTGCTGAGCCTGCCCAGTGGCCTGCCCTGCGCGGAATCTGCCGCCCATGGCCACTGAAACAGCGCTTCCCAGCGCCCGGCCCAGTCAGCGGATCGGCCGCTTCGCCCCCTCCCCCACCGGCCTGCTGCACGCCGGCTCCCTGGTGGCCGCGCTGGCCAGTTGGCTGGACGCCCGTGCCCAGGGCGGCCTGTGGCGGGTGCGCATCGAGGACGTGGACACCCCCCGCTGCGTGCCCGGCGCGGGCGAAGAGATCCTGCGCCAACTGGCCACCTGCGGCCTGCACCCCGACCTTGATGGTGATGGCGAGGTGTGGTGGCAATCCCGCCGGGGCGAGGCCTATGCCGCCGCGCTGCAGCGCCTGGTGGATGCCGGCCAGGCCTACCCCTGCGGCTGCAGCCGCAAGGAGATCGCCCAGGCCCAGGCGGCCCTGGGCCACGGCCACGAGCGGCATGGCGAGCTGGTGTACCCCGGCACCTGCCGCCACGGCCTGCAGGGCAAGCCCGCGCGCGCCTGGCGCCTGCGCACCGACGCCCCGGACGGCAGCGACCTGACCATCGACTGGACCGACCGCCGCCTGGGCCCGCAGACCCAGAACCTGAGCCAGGCCGTGGGCGACTTCGTGCTCAAGCGGGCCGACGGCCTGTGGGCCTACCAGCTGGCCGTGGTGGTGGACGACGCCGAACAGGGCATCACCGACGTGGTGCGCGGCGAGGACCTGGCCGACAACACCCCGCGCCAGATCCACCTGCAGCGCCTGCTGGGCCTGCCCACCCCGCGCTACCTGCACACCCCGCTGGTGCTGGCGGCCGACGGGCAGAAGCTCTCCAAACAGAACGGCGCCACGCCGCTGGACCTGCGCGACCCGCTGGCCGCCCTGCGACAGGCCGGCCAGGCCCTGGGCCTGCCCGCCGACCTGCCCGGCACCGGCCCGGCGGACTGGCTGGCCGCCGCCGTGCCCGCCTGGGCCGCGCGCTGGCCCGCGCCCAGCGTCTGACCCAGCCCCGGCCTGCGGACATCCACAAGCCCCCGGCCAACCGGGCCCAGCGCGGACGGTGGCATGATCCCGCCTTTCCGAGATTCGAGAAGAAAGACCGCCCATGAGCTCCCTCCCCCAAGGCCTGCAGATCGACGACCTGGTGACCGGTGACGGCGCCGAAGCCCGTGCCGGCCAGAGCGTGACCGTGCACTACACCGGCTGGCTGCACGACCCCGCCGCCCCCAACAACCGCGGTGCCAAGTTCGATTCCAGCAAGGACCGCGACGAGCCCTTCGAGTTCGACCTGGGCGCCGGCATGGTCATCCAGGGCTGGGACCTGGGCGTGCAAGGCATGAAGGTGGGCGGCAAGCGCGTGCTGACCATCGCCCCCGAACTGGGCTACGGCGCCCGCGGCGCCGGCGGCGTCATCCCTCCCAACGCCACCCTGGTGTTCGAAGTGGAACTGCTGCCCACGCCCGAACTGCCGCCCCTGCAGATCACCGACGTGACCGAAGGCAGCGGCGACGAAGCCCGCGCCGGCCGCCCGGTGACCGTGCACTACACCGGCTGGCTGTTCGACCCCAGCGCCGCCGATGGCCGCGGCGCCAAGTTCGACTCCAGCAAGGACCGCAACGAGCCCTTCCGCTTTCACCTGGGCCGCGGCATGGTCATCCGCGGCTGGGACGACGGCGTGCAAGGCATGAAGGTGGGCGGCACCCGCCTGCTGCTGATCCCGCCGCACCTGGGCTACGGCCCGCGCGGCGCCGGCGGCGTCATCCCCCCCAACGCCACCCTGCTGTTCGAAGTGGAACTGCTGGGCGCCTGATCGGGCCCCTTCAGCTTCCTGAGCCGTTCGGCGGCTCAGCCTCAGCGGCCACCCTCGGGTGGCCGTTGTGCTTTCTGGCGTTCAGCGGCCCCGCGTCGAAACCTGCGCCTGCTGCAGTTTGTCCAGCAACTCCGCCTGCTCGGCGGGCGTGTTGACGGGGCACAGCGTAAAGGCGGCCCCATTGAGTTTGACGTGCGCAAACAGGCCGGCAGAGTCTTCGTGGAAGTGGAGAAAAGCCGCCCCTCGCCGGTAGAAGATGCCCGGCCTCTTCGAGCTGTCGCAAGCGCCGCAGCTCGGACGGTCCGATACCGCCGTACTTCTTGCGCCAGACATAGAACGTCGCGTCGCTGATGCCCATCTTGCGGCACACCTCCTCGACGCTGATGCCCAGTTCGGCCTGCTTCAGTGCGAACGCGATCTGGTCTTCGGTGAACTTGCTCTTCCTCACGACATGCTCCTGGCCCGTCACGGGCCTTCATCATGCCGGTCGTTCTGTTACTGAACGGTTCGATTTAGTGGGACAGGGTCACAGGTGGGCGGGGCTTGCTGCTGCCCCCGCCCTGCCTGCATGCCGACGCTCTGCCGGTCGGAAGCGGGCCGAATCTTCGTGAAAACGAAGACCGGCTATTTGGTCTTGAGCTTTCCCTTGGGCAGCACCGTTGTCGTTGGCGCGATGGGGCGTGTGGAGACCGCCGTTGAATCCTTGGGAGCGCTGGTGTCCTTCTTGGGCTTCTTCGCCATCTTGTTGCTGCGCTGTTCGCCCTTGGGCATGGTGTTCTCCTTGTGCCGGTTCTGCTTTGCCGTGGTTGAAATGGGCCCCGCGCTGGCGTGCCCTCACACAGGCGTCTGGCACCCAGGCGTCAGAGGGGTGTCTGCTTCTGGCGCCAGCGGCGCTGGTTGTGCCTTGCGCTGAGCCTTTTCCGCCTTCTTGAGCTTTTTCTGTTGCTCGCGTTGGCGCTTTTCGAACTGGTAGTTGGGCTTGGCCATGAGGCATGCTTTCTGACGGTTGGAGACTCACCTTAACACCAGCCGAGCGCATGGCGGAATTTCGCAGGGCGCCACAGTGGAGGGAGCGTTCGAGCGCCGTCCGGATCTCCCTCAATCCCCCTCCACCGCCCCCTCCCGCCGCGGGTCGGCCGCGCCAAACCAGCGGCCCTCGCGCCGCTGCAGCAGTTGGGCGCCGCTGTTGAGTTCCATTTCGCGCACCTCGTGGCCCAGGGTTTTCAGGCCGGCGGTGGTGTCGGGGCCGAATTGGCCGGCTTCCAGCACGGTGGGGCCGTTGAAGCTGCCGAAGTTGGGCAGGTTGGCGGCCTGTTGCGCGTCCAGCCCCCACGCCTGGGTGCCCAGCAGCAGCTTGGTCACGTAATGGATGATGGCTGCGCCGCCGGGCGAGCCCAGGGTCATCAGCAGTTGGCCGTTGTCGCGCTGGAAGACCAGCGTGGGGCTCATGCTGGAGCGGGGGCGCTTGCCGGGCTGCACGCGGTTGGCGGTGGGCCGGCCCTGGGCGTCGTCGGGGGCGAAGTTGAAGTCGGTCAGCTGGTTGTTGAGCAGGAAGCCGCCGGGCAAGCCGGTGCCGCCATCCACCAGCAGGCCGGTGCCGAAGGCGCTTTCCACCGTGGTGGTGAAGGCAATGGCCTGGCCCTGCGCGTCGACGATGCTGATGTGGCTGGTGCCGTGCTCGGGCTGCGGGGCGGCGGGCCCGTAGGCCACGGTGGCGCCGGCCGGCACACCGGCCGTGGCGCTGCCCATGGCGCGTGGGCCGATGAGCGTGGCGCGCTGGTGCAGGTAGGCCGGGTCCAGCAGGCTGGCCCAGCGGCCGGACGGCGGTTTCACGAAGGCCGGGTCGCCCACGTAAAGGGCGCGGTCGGCAAAGGCCAGGTTGGAAGCCTCGGTGTAGCGGTGCAGCGTCTCCACCGTGGGCCGGCCGTCCTTCAGCGCGGGGCCGCTGGCCGGGGGCAGCGCGTCCAGCAGGGTGAGGATCTGGGCGATGGCGATCTCGCCTGACGAGGGCGGCGGCATGCCGCAGACGCGCAGGGCACGCCAGTCGGCGCACAGGGCTTCGCGCTGGACCGGCCGGTAGGCGGCCAGGTCGGCCTCGGTCAGCAGGCCGGGGTTGCCGGGGTGGCTGCGCACCTTGGCCACGATGCTGGCGGCCACCGGGCCGGTCAGCAGCGCGCGGCTGCCCTGTTGGGCGATGCGCCGCAGCACCTCGGCCAGTGCGGGGTTGCGCAGCACATGGCCCACCGGCCAGGGCTGCAGGGCCTGGCCGGCCACCTCGGGCTGGTAGTAATAGGCCCGGGCGGCCGGGTCGGCCTTCAGTACCTTGCTGTCCTGCAGCAGGCTGTACAGGCGGGGGCTGATGGCAAAGCCGGCGTCGGCCAGGCGAATGGCGGGCTGGAACAGCCGGGCCCAGGGCAGGCGGCCATGGGCGCGGTGCACGGCTTCGAGCATGGCCACGGCGCCGGGCACGCCCACCGCCCGGCCGCCCTGCACCGCGTCGGCAAAGGCCATGGGCTGGCCATCGGGCTTGAGGAACAGGCGTTCGGTGGCGGCGGCGGGCGCGGTCTCGCGGCCGTCCCAGGCCTCCAGGGCATGGCCATCCCACAGCAGCAGAAAGCCACCACCGCCAATGCCGCTGGACTGGGGCTCCACCAGGGCCAGCACCATCTGCACGGCCACCGCGGCGTCCACGGCCGAGCCGCCTGCGCGCAGCATCTCGGCCCCGGCCGCGGCGGCCAGCGGGTTGGCCGCTGCCACAGCCTGGTGGTCGAACCACCAGCCGGGCTTGGCCTGCCAGCCGGTGGCCAGTTCGGGCGCCACGCTGGCCGGCGGCGGGGCGGCCACTGCGCTGGCGGCCCCTTGGGAAGGCGCGGGCAGCTGGCAAGCCGCCAGGCCCAGCATAAGCAGGGTCAGGCCGGCGCGACGCAGGCCGCGGACCAGGACAGCCTCCGCAGGGGCGGTGGGGCGCAGGCGGGCGGGCAGCAGCGTCAAGGGCGAAGGACCGTTCATCGGGCAACCTGGCAAGGGGTGGAAGGGATGGCGGATCGCCCCATCCTAGCGCCGCCCTGGCTTGACGTCAGTCAAGCGTTTTTGCCCCCTGGCCTTCAAGAATGGGCAGGTCCCCCCTCCCGCCACGCCATGCCCGCCACCGCCCCGGCTCCGGTCGTCTTCCAGATCCAGCACCTGAGCAAGGTCTATGGCCAGGGCGAGGTGGCCGTGACGGCGCTGCGCGACGTGTCGCTGGACATCCGGCGCGGCGAGTTCATGGTGCTGCTGGGCGCCTCGGGCAGCGGCAAGAGCACGCTGCTCAACATCCTGGGCGGGCTGGACACGCCCAGTGAAGGCGAGGTGCGCTTCACCGACCACGACCTGACCCGCGCCGACGAGGCCGCCCTCACCCGCTACCGGCGCGAGCACGTGGGCTTCGTGTTCCAGTTCTACAACCTCATCCCCAGCCTGACGGTGCGCGAGAACGTGGCCCTGGTGACCGACATCGTGGCTTCGCCGATGGACGTGGACGAGGCCATCGACCGCGTCGGACTGAGCCCGCGGCGGGACCACTTTCCGGCCCAGCTCTCCGGCGGCGAGCAGCAGCGGGTGGCCATCGCCCGCGCCATTGCCAAGCGGCCCGATGTACTGCTGTGCGACGAGCCCACCGGCGCGCTGGACTACCAGACCGGCAAGCTGGTGCTGGAGGTCATCGCCCGCATCAACGCCGAGCTGGGCACCACCGCGGTGGTGATCACGCACAACGCCGCCATTGCCGGCATGGCCGACCGCGTGGTCTACCTGGGCGACGGGCGCATCCAGAAGGTGGTGGAGAACGCCCGCAAGCTCTCCCCTTCCGACCTGGCCTGGTAGCGCGCGATGAAGGCCCTGAACCTCAAGCTGCTGCGCGACCTGCGCCTGATGTGGAGCCAGGCGGTCACCATCGCGCTGGTGGTGGCCAGTGGCGTGGGCGGTTTCATCACCACCCTGTCGGCGGTCGATTCCCTGGCACGGGCGCGCGATGCCTTCTACGCCCAGGGCCACTTCGCCGATGTGTTCGTCAGCCTCAAGCGGGCACCGCTGTCGCTGGCCGACACCCTGCGCGCCCTGCCCGGCGTGGCCGATGTGCAGACCACGGTGGAGGCCGATGTGCGGGTGCAGATCGAGGGGCAGAACGACCCGATCATCGGCCACCTGATCGGCGTGGACGCGCGCCGCCCGCCCCGCCTGAACCTGACCACCCTGCGCGGGCCCCATGCGGGCGATGCGGCCGAGCACCCCGGCCGGCCACGCAGCGACGGCACGCTGCCGGTCTGGGTGTCCGAGGCCTTTGCCCAGGCCCGCGGGCTCGCGCCGGGCAGCCGTCTGTCCGCCTTGGTCAACGGCCGCCAGCGCACGCTGGTGGTGACGGGCACGGCCCTGTCGCCCGAATACATCTTCGCTGGCCCCTTCGGCATCCCCGACCAGCGCGGCTTCGGCGTGTTCTGGGTGGATGGCGAGGCCCTGGCCGCGGCCTACGACATGGCCGACGCCTTCAACCACGTCGCGGTGAAGCTGGCCCCCGGGGCCGATCTACCGGCCGTGCGCGACGCGCTGCAGCGCCGGCTGGCCCGCTACGGCGGGCGCGAGGCCATCGCCCGCGAGGACCAGACCTCCCACGCCATGCTGGACAACGAGATCAAGGAGCAGCACGTGCTGGGCAGCGTGCTGCCGGCCATCTTCCTGGGCGTGGCGAGCTTTCTGCTCAATGTGGTGGTTTCGCGCCTGGTGGCCACCCAGCGCGAGCAGATCGCCACCCTCAAGGCCCTGGGCTACCCCAACCGCAGCATCGGCGCCCATTACCTGAAGCTGGTGCTGCTCATCGTCGCGCTGGGCTGTCTACTGGGCCTGGGGCTGGGCAGTGCGCTGGGGCGCATGCTCACCGGCCTGTATGCCGAGTTCTTCCGCTTCCCACGCTTCGTGCATGTGCTGCCGTCCTGGCTGGTGCTGCTGAGCGTGGGCACGGCCGTGCTGACCGCCGTGGCCGGCACCCTCAACGCCATTGCCGCCACCGTGCGGCTGGCCCCGGCCGAGGCCATGCGCCCGCCGGCCCCGGGGCGCTACCGCCGCACGCTGGTCGAACGCCTGGGCCTGGCCCGCATGAACACCACGCTGCGCATGATCCTGCGGCAGATGGAGCGCCGGCCGCTGCGCACCGCCTTGTCCATCGGCGGGGTGGCGGCGGCGGTGGCCATCGTGGTGATGGGCAGCTTCTTCCGCGACGCGATGGACCGCATCGTGGACATGCAGTTCCACGTGCGCATGCGGGCCGATGTGCAAGTCTGGCTCTACGAGCCCGGGCCGCAGCGGGCCGGCCTGGAACTGGCCCGCCTTACCGGCGTGCTGGCGGTGGAGCCGGCCCGGCAGGTGGCGGTGACGCTGGTCAACGGCCACCACCGCGAGCGCGCGGGCATCCTGGGCCAGCCGCCGGACGCACAGCTGCTGCGCGCGGTGGACCTGAACGACCGCGTGCACACGGTGCCGGGCCAGGGCCTGCTGCTGACGGACCGCCTGGCCACCAAGCTGGGCCTGCGCGTGGGCGACACCGTGCAGGTGGAGGTGCTGGAAGGCCGCGGCCGGGTGCTGCAGCTGCCGGTGGACGCGGTGGTGGACGAGATGATGGGCCTGAACGCCTACATGGACCTGCACACCCTCAACCGCCTGCTGGGCGACGACGACCTGGCCAACGCCTATCTGGTGCAGGTGGCGCGCGGGCAGGAGGACGCCTTCCTGGCCGCCACCCGCGCCCTGCCGCAGGTGGCCGGCGCCTTCAGCAAGGCCAGCATGCTGCGCAACATGCAGGAGGTCAGCGCCCGCAACGTGCGCATCATGGGGGCGGTGCTGACGGCCTTCGCGGCGGTGATCGCGGTGGGCGTGGTCTACAACAACGCCCGCATCGCCCTGGCCGAGCGGGCCTGGGAGCTGGCCAGCCTGCGCGTGCTGGGCTTCACCCGGGGCGAGGTCTCGGCCCTGCTGCTGGGTGAGCTGGGCCTGTCCATCGCGGTGGCGCTGCCGCTGGGCATGCTGCTGGGCAGCGGCCTGGTGCACGCCGTGACCGAACTGCTCAAGAGCGACCAATTCCATTTCCCGGTGGCCCTGCAGCCCCGCAGCTATGCCTGGGCGGCCCTGTGCGTGGCCGCGGCCGGGCTGGCCAGCGCGCTGGTGGTGCGCCGGCGCATCGACCGGCTCGACATCGTCGCCGCCCTCAAGACCCGCGAGTGACCGCCATGCAACGACGTTCCTGGATCACCCTGAGCCTGGCGGCCGCGGCCGCCGCCGTGTTGCTGGGCTGGGCCTTCCGGCCCCGGCCGGTGGAGGTGGAAGTGGCGGCGGCCCGCCTGGGCTCCTTCGAAACCACGGTGGACGAGGACGGCCGCACCCGCCTGCGCGACCGCTTCGTGGTGGCGGCGCCGCTGGCCGGGCAGCTGCAGCGCATCAGCTGGCGAGAAGGCGACAGCGTGCAGGCCGGCCAGGTGCTGGCCACGCTGCAGCCGGCACTCAGCCCGCTGCTGGGCGCGCGCGACCGGGCCCAGCTGCAGGCCGCCCTGGCCGCGGCCCAGGCGGCGCTGCAGTCGGCCCGCCACCAGGCCCAGGCGGCCCAGGCCCGGCTGAGCCAGGCCGAGCACGCGCTGCGCCGCAGTGCGGACCTGGCCGGCCAGGGCTTTGTCTCGGCCAGCCAGCTGGACAACGAGGCCCTGGCCGCGGCACAGGCCCGCGCCGAGCACGAAGCCGCCCAAGCCGCCGAGGAAACGGCCCGCTTCCAGTGGGAACAGGCCCGTGCCGCACTGCAGGCCGCCCGGCAGACCGAAGCCGGCGAGCCTTTTGCGGTGCGCGCGCCGGTGAGCGGTCGGGTGCTGAAGGTGCACCAGACCAGCGAGGCCACGGTGGCACTGGGCACCCCGCTGCTGGAACTGGGCGACACCCGGCGCCTGGAGGTGCTGGCCGAGCTGCTGACCACCGACGCGCTGCAGGTGCACCCGGGCAGCCCGGTGCGCATCGAGGGCTGGGGCGGCCCGGCGCCGCTGCAGGCCCAGGTGCGGCTGGTGGAGCCCGGCGGCTTCACCAAGGTGTCGGCCCTGGGGGTGGAGGAGCAGCGGGTGAACGTGCTGATGGACCTGACCAGCCCGCCCGCGCAGTGGGCGGCCCTGGGCGACGGCTACCGGGTGGGCGTGCGCATCATCACCGGCCAGCAGGCGCGGGTGCTGACGGTGCCGGTGGGCGCGCTGTTCCCCCTGCCGGCCGACCACGGCGGTGCGGCGGCGGGCTGGGGCGTGTTCGTGCTGGACGGCGGCCGTGCCCGGCTGCACCCGGTGACCCTGCGGGGCCGCAATGCCCAGCAGGCCTGGCTGGGCGACGGCGTGCAGGCGGGCCAGTCGGTGATCATCTACCCGCCCGAGGCGGTGCGCGACGGCGCCCGGGTGAGCCCGCGCAACAGCCCCTGAGCAGACGCTGCAGGCACGCACAGCGTGGCCAGCCGGGCCAGAATGGGCCCGACACCCGCAGCCCGCGGGTGACTTGCTGGAGCGTCCATGACCGCATCCCTCCGATTTCTCGGCATCGCCGGCAGCCTGCGCCGCGCCTCCACCAACCGCGGCCTGCTGCGCGCTGCGCAGGCCGCGCTGCCCGAGGGCGTGTCGATGGAGATTGCCGATCTGACGGACATCCCCTTCTACAACGCCGACATCACCGAGAAGCCGGCCAGCGTGCAGCGCGTGCTGGCCCAGATCGGTCAGGCCGACGCCCTGGTGCTGGCCTGCACCGAATACAACTACTCGCTGGCCCCGGCGCTGAAGAACATCCTGGACTGGGCCTCGCGCGAGCCCAACAACGCCCTGCTGGCCGGCAAGCCGGTGGCCCTGATGGGCGCGGGCGGCGGCATGGGCAGCTCGCGGTCGCAGTACCACATGCGCCAGGTCTGCGTGTTCCTGGACCTGCACCCGCTGAACAAGCCTGAGGTGTTCGCCAACGCCTTTGCCGGCGCCTTCGATGGCGAAGGCAACCTGCTGGACGAGAAGCTGCGTGGCCTGGTGGCCCAGCAGATGGCGGCCCTGCGGGCTGCGCTGCCCCAGGGCTGAGGACGTTCAGCCGCCCGAGGCCGCACCGACCGTCTGCCGGTAGGCGCTGGGGCGCTGCCCCATGGCCTGGTGGAACATGGCGGTGAAGGCCGAGGGGCTGGCATAGCCCAGCGCCAGGGCGACCTGGGTCACGTCCTGGCCACCGGCCAGCAGTTCCACGGCCTTGAACAGGCGCAGGCGCTGGCGCCAGGCGCGCAGGGTCATGCCGGTCTCGCGCTGGAAGCGCCGGCTCAGGGTGCGGCCGCTCTGGTGCAGCTGGGCGGCCCAGCTGTCCAGATCCCGCGGATCGGCCGGGTCGGCATAGAGCGCCTCGCACAGGGGCGCGAGGCCGGGTGAATCCGGCCAGGGCAAGGCCGCCGGCAGCGGCTGCAGGCGGGCCAGGCGCGAGAGGATCAGCGCGAACAGGTGCTGGGCATCCGCGCTGCCGCGCTCCTCGGGCGAGAGGCTGCCGGCCTCCAGGATGAGCGCCCGCAGAAAGGGCGTGACCGCCAACAGCGCACACTGCCCCTGCGGTCCGGGCAGCGCCTCGGGCGCCACATACAGGCTGCGGAATTCCGCCCCCAGCAAGGAGCCGGTGCGGTGCGGCAGCCCGGCGGGCACCCACACCGCCTGCTGGGGCGCGATGACGAAGCACTGACCGGCGGCGGTCACCGTCAGCACCCCGGTGCTGGCATAGACGAACTGATGCCAGGGGTGGGTGTGCTCGGCAAAGAAGCCGCGCGCCGGCAGCGACTGCACCCGCAGCGCCAGAGGGCGCGGCTCGTCCTGGTCTTCCGGACGCTGCAGCGGCTGCCAGGGCGCGGGGGCCGGTGTTTGTCGTTTCATCGACAGTCATTGTCCTTCCGTCGACAGACAGACAGGCCTGGGGTTTTCAGAATGGGGCATGGACACGGCGGCCCCTCGGACCCATTCCCCCCACACCCCACGCGAGCTGCAGCCCTGGCAGGTGCTGGCCGCGGGCGTGTGCGCCCTGCTGCTCACCGTGGGGCTGGCCCGCTTTGCCTACACCCCGCTGCTGCCCGTCATGCAGGACCAGGCCGGCCTGAGCGCCGCGGCCGGGGGCTGGCTGGCTTCGTGGAACTACGCGGGCTACATGGCGGGCTGCTGGGTGGCCACCTGGCTGCACCAGCCGCGCCTGCGCTTTGCCGCGTACCGGCTGTGCCTGGTGGCCGGGGTGATCGGCACGGCCGGCATGGGTCTGACGCAGTCGTTGTGGGTCTGGGGCCTGTTGCGCTTCATCGCCGGCGTGGCGGCGGTGGGCGGCATGCTGCTGGGCTCGGGCATGGTGCTGGCCTGGCTGGTCACCCACGGGCGCCGGCCGGAGCTGGGCATCCACTTCATCGGCCTGGGCCTGGGCCTGGCCGTGTCGGGCGTGGCCGCCATGCTGATGGCCCACCACCTGGACTGGGCCGCCCAATGGCAGGCGCTGGGCCTGCTGACCGTGCTGCTGGCCGTGCCGGCCTGGCACTGGATGCCAGCCCCGGCGCCCAAGCCCGCCACCCCAGCGCCTGCGGCCGCCGCGGGCCCTGCTGCGGCGACCACGCCCCGCCTGGGCCTGCTGCTGCCGGCGGCCTACTTCTGTGCGGGCGTGGGCTATGTGATCAGCGCCACCTTCCTGGTGGCCATCGTCGTGCGGCAGCCCGGCATGGCCGGCGGTGGCAACCTGACCTGGGTGGTGGTGGGCCTGGCCGCGGCGCCGGCCGTCCTCTGGTGGGACCGCCTGGCCCGCCGCGCGGGCGATGTGCGTGCCCTGCTCGCGGCCTATGCGGTGCAGATCGTCTCCTTCCTGCTGCCGCTGTTCTTCGAGGGCCTGGCCGCCGCCCTGCTGGGCGCGGTGCTGTACGGGGCCACCTTCATCGGCATCGTCGGGCTGACGCTGGCCTATGTGGGCCGCCACGAGCCCGCCAACCCGGCGCGCGCCATGGCCCGGCTGACGCTGAGCTACGGCGCGGGCCAGATCCTGGCGCCGGCGGTGGCCGGGCAGATCGCCCAGCGCACCGGCAGCTACCAGGGGGCGTTGTGGATGGCCGCGGGCCTGATGGCCCTGGGCATGGTGCTGCTGGTGCTGCTGGACCGTCAGCAGCGGCGGCTGGCGGCCGAACGCGCCGCTGTCTGACAGACAGGCGCCGACCGGCGCGCATACTCAAGGGTGACCGATCGCCCCGCACCGCCCACCCGCGGTGCCGGGGCCCCGATGAAAGGACTCCCATGAAGACCCGCACCCTCGCCCTGTTGATCGCCCTGTTCCTGCTGGGTCTGTTCTGCGCCCTGAACTGGCAGGCGCTGAGCACCCCGTCGGCCCTGTCCCTGGGCTTGATGGAGGTGCAGGCCCCGCTGGGCCTGATCCTGCTGGGCGCCACGGTGGTGATCTCGGGTCTGTTTCTGTTCTACATCGTCAGCCAGCAGGCCTACCTGCTGATGGAGTCGCGCCGCTTCACCAAGGAACTGCAGGCCCAGCGGCAACTGGCCGATCAGGCCGAGGCCTCGCGCTTCACCGAGCTGCAGACCCGCCTGGAAGCCCTGGTGGCCCAGCTGGAGCAAGGTCGCCAGGGGGCCGAGCAGCGCCTGCAGGCCAAGTCGGACGAGGCGGTGCGCGAGCTCAGCGCCCACCTGGCCGAGATGGAGGACAAGCTGGACCGCGCACTGGCCCGCCTGGGCTGAATTCGCGCCTGCGCCGCGGCAGGGGCCTTGGGATGGCGTTTCACCACGCGGTATTCCTCTGGCACACCCGGCCTCGGGCGTGCGCACGGCTCTGGCTGCGCTGCCACCCTCGCCCCTTCTCCTCCCTCGTGACGGGCCCAGGCGCGCTGCGACGGGCACTCGCATTTGTCCAAATCTAGAATGGAGTCTCGTTCCTCTTCCTCTACAGCCGACCCCAGGAGACTGCACGATGACCAGAAACGCCGCCCCGCAAAGCACCCCGCTGCGCCACGCTGCCGACGCCATGGCCCTCCCGATCCGCCTGGACGACGAGTTCGTGCTGCGCCTGCCTCAAGATCCGGACGAACTCACCCTGGCCGAACTGGACGAACTGCGCCATTGGCTGGAGGACACCCTGCGTACCGACCGCCGCCACTACCTGGTGCTGGGCTCCTGTGCCCAGGACTGCCACGAAACCCGGTCCGAAGCGCTGGCCCACCTGACCGAGCGCCTGGTGGCCCTGGGCGTGGAGCCCGACACCATCCGTTGCACCCACGACGGGCTGAACCTGCCGCGCGGGGTGGATGCCACGCTGCACCAGCAGGTGGTGCGCCTCAAGGCCGTGGAAGGTGCGCAGATGGCACGGGCTTCCGTGCAGCCGATCAGCCACCTGTTCCTGGCCGCCTGACCCCGGCGCCCGCCCGCGGCCGGGCAGGGCCGCCTCAGTCCTCCGAGGCGGCCAGGGTCACCCGCTGCTGGCGTGTCTGACCGGCGCGCCAGAGCGTGACGGTGCAGCTGTCACCGGGCTGGAGCTTTTCCAGCGCGGTGAGCATGTCGTCCAGCGTGGCCACCGGCTCGCCGTTGATGGCGGTGATGACATCGCCAGGAACCACCCCGCCCTCCCCCCGGCTGAAGGACTTGAAGCCGGCCTTCGCGGCCGGGCCCTGGCGCTGCACCCGGACGATCGCCACGCCCTTGGGCAGGCCCAGGGCGCGGTTCCACTCCGGCGGCGCGGTGCTCACGCCCAAGGCCGGCCGCACCATGCGACCGTCGCGGATCAGGCGCGGCACGATGCGGTTGACCTCGTCCACCGGGATGGCGAAGCCGATGCCCGCGCTGGCCCCCGAGGGGCTGTAGATGGCGGTGTTCACGCCGATGAGCCGGCCTGCGGAATCGAGCAGCGGCCCGCCGGAGTTGCCCGGGTTGATGGCCGCATCGGTCTGGATGGCGCCCTTGATCGGACGACGGGTGACCGACTCGATCTCGCGGCCCAGCGCGCTGATGATGCCGGTGGTCAGCGACTGGTCCAGGCCGAAGGGGTTGCCGATGGCATAGACCTTCTGCCCGACCTGCAGATCGCGGCTGGTGCCCAGGGGCACGGGCTTGAGCTTGGCCTCGGGAGCCTGGATGCGCAGCACGGCCAGATCGCGGTCCGGAAAGGCGCCCACCAACTCGGCCTTGTAGCTGGACTGGTCGGCCAGGGTCACCCGGGCGGCATTGGCATCCTGGATGACGTGAAAGTTGGTGACGATGTGGCCCTGCGCATCCCAGACGAAGCCGGTGCCGGTGCCCTGAGGCACCTGCTGCACGTTCAGCGAGAGGAAGTCCCGCTCCAACCCCATCGCGGTGATGTTGACCACCGAGGGCGACACGTTCTTGAAGACGGCAATGTTGTTCTGCTCTTCCGCGTCCAGGGCACCGCGGGGAGCCACGACGCGAGGTGCGGCCGCCGGCCGGGCCTGGGCCGGGTCGGCCAGGCCGGCCAGCGAAAGTGTCAGCAGAAGAAGCAGTGTCTGGATCTGGACAAGGCGCATGGTGCGGGAGGCGTCGTGCGGAGTGCGTTCAGCTCACGGACAAGACGACAGCGCGGGCCGAAGCCCGCGCTGTCCGGGGCCGACGCTCCATCGGCCCGGTGTGGTCATGCTCAGTCGATCTGCAGCTTGCGCACACCCTGCGTGGCAGCCTTCTTGGGCAGCGTCAGGGTGAGCACGCCCGCATCGTACTTCGCGCTGGCCCGCGCCTCGTCAATGTCCACCGGCAGTTGGAAGCTGCGGGAGACAGACCCGAAATAGCGCTCGCTGCGCAGCACGCGCTCGTCGCGCTTCTGCTCGTCGAGTTGCTTGACCTCGGCGCTCAGCGCCACCACGGGGCCGTCGATGGTCACGTGGATGTCCTCCTTGGCCACGCCCGGCAGTTCGGCGTGGACCACGAAGTTCTCGGCGTCCTCCTTGACGTCCACCTTGATCTGCTGCGGCAGCGGATCGCCATGCAGCGGACGGACGAAGAAGCCCGGAGCCATGTCGCGGAAGAACTCATCGAACAGGCTGGTACGGCTCACAGGCAGGTTGGGCAGATTGGCCATGTGCATCTCCTTTCAAAACTGTCGATTCCGAACGGGGTGCCCTGCCAGCACAGCAGCGGCACGCCAGCATCGTGATGAATCCTATGTAGGGACGCCTTGCCCGGCGTCAAGACCCCTCGGGCGCACATGAAAAAAGGGCCTTGCGGCCCTTGAGGAGAGATCCCGGCGTCCTGTCAGTGCACCGGCACGCCCGTCTTGGCCTGCACTTCCTCGAACGTCACGCCCGGCGCCAGTTCCACCACCTTCAGGCCGTGCGGGGTCACGTCCAGCACGCACAGGTCGGTGATGATGCGGTCGACCACGCCCAGGCCGGTCAGCGGCAGCGTGCAGGCGGGCAGGATCTTCAGGTCGGTCGTGCCGTCCTTCTTGGTGGCCACGTGCTCCATCAGCACCACGACGTTCTTCACGCCGGCCACCAGGTCCATCGCGCCGCCCATGCCCTTGACCATCTTGCCCGGGATCATCCAGTTGGCCAGGTCGCCCTTCTCGCTGACCTGCATCGCCCCCAGGATGGCCAGGTTGATCTTGCCGCCGCGGATCATGCCGAAGCTGTCGGCGCTGCTGAAGATGGACGAGCCGGGCAGCGTGGTCACCGTCTGTTTGCCGGCGTTGATCATGTCGGCATCCACCTCCTCTTCCGTCGGGAAGGGGCCGATGCCCAGCAGGCCGTTCTCGCTCTGCAGCCACACCTCCATGCCCGCGGGCACGTGGTTGGCCACCAGCGTGGGCAGGCCGATGCCCAGGTTCACGTAGAAGCCGTCCTGCAGCTCCTTGGCCGCGCGGGCCGCCATCTCGTCACGGGTCCATGCCATGTTCGTTCTCCTTTGCGGCTCAGGCCTTGCGGGTGGTGCGCTGCTCGATGCGCTTCTCGGGGGTGGCGTTCAGCACGATGCGGTGCACGAAGATGCCCGGCAGGTGCACGTCGTCCGGGTCGATGGCGCCCTTCTCGACGATCTTCTCCACCTCCACCACGGTGATCTTGCCGGCCATGGCCACGTTGGGGTTGAAGTTGCGCGCGGTGCGGCGGAAGCGCAGGTTGCCGCTGGTGTCGGCCATGTAGGCCTTGACGAGTGAGACCTCGGGCACGATGCCGCGCTCCATCACGTAGGTCTTGCCGTCGAACTCCTGCGTGGGCTTGCCGTCGGCCACGATGGTGCCCACGCCGGTGCGGGTGAAGAAGGCCGGGATGCCGGCGCCACCGGCGCGCAGGCGCTCGGCCAGGGTGCCCTGCGGGGTGAATTCCAGCTCAAGCTCGCCGCTCAGGTACTGGCGCTCGAACTCCTTGTTCTCGCCCACATAGCTGGAGATCATCTTCTTGATCTGCCGGGTGGCCAGCAGCTTGCCCAGGCCGAAGCCATCGACCCCGGCGTTGTTGGACACCACGGTGAAGTCCTTCTTGCCGGTGGCCTGCAGCGCGTCGATCAGCGCCTCGGGAATGCCGCACAGGCCAAAACCACCCACCGCCAGCAGTTGGCCGTCGTGGATGATGCCGTCGAGCGCAGCCGCCGCGCTCGGGTAGATCTTGTTCATCGGGTCGCCTCCAGGCGGGTTTCAGGGGATGCCCTCAGCGTACTACGTAACGCATTAAGTAGTCGTTACGCAAAATTCAGTAAGGCCGAACCAGCTAAGCTTCGCCGCCATGCTGGAACTGGATTACCGAACCGCCTTCGAGATGGCCCCGATCGGGATGGTCATGTCGCGCAACCGCCTGATCGTCGACTGCAACCGGCAATTGCTGACCATCTTCGAAGCCGAGCGCGAGCAGCTGATCGGCCAGTCCTTCGAAGTGCTCTACCCCAGCGCCGCCGAGTTCGAGCGCACCGGCGACCGCATCCTGGCCGCGCTGGACGAACAGGGCCGCTACGCCGACGACCGGGTGATGCGCCGGGCCAACGGCGAGCTGTTCTGGTGCCATGTGGCCGGCCGCGCGCTGGACCCGGAGGATCCGCACGCCGCGGGCGTCTGGAGCTTCCAGGATCTGTCGGCCCGCCGGGTGCTGAAGGTGGACTTCACCGGCCGCGAGCGGGAGATCGCCGCGCTGCTGGTGGACGGCCTGACCAGCAAGGAGATCGGCCGCAAGCTCGACATCAGCCCGCGCACGGTGGATGTGTACCGCGCCCGGCTGATGCGCAAGATGAACGCCGGTACCACCGCCGAGCTGGTGCACCGGCTGCTGGCCGGCGAAAGCTGAGCCACGCCACTGGCGTGGCGGGCCATCCGCGGATGGGTCAGTCCGCCGCGGGACAGGCCGCCTGGCGCAGCCAGTCCGGCATCGGGGCGGAGCGGCCGGTCGCGAAGTCCATCCACACCATGGTCGCGCCCCCTTCGGCGCAGGTCACACCCGGCTCGTCAGTGCGCTCCAGCGTGAAGAAGGTCTCCATGCTGCTGCGGCCCTGCTGGCCCACGTAAAGCCGCGCCCGCAGTTCGCCCGGATAGGTCACCTGGCGCAGGTAGCTGCAGAAGGCGTTGACCACCACGGGCCCCATGCCGCCATCCTGCAGGGGGCGCCCCTGGCTCAGCAGCCAGTCCACCCGCAGGCTCTCGAAGTAGCGGAAGTAGACGGTGTTGTTGATGTGGCCGTAGGCGTCCATGTCGCCCCAGCGCATGGGCAGCACCATGTCGAAGACCAAGGTCTTCTCGGCGGGCAGTTCAAATCGCATCGGGAGTCTCGGGGGTGGGGGCGCTCAGCCCCAGTTCATTCTTCAGTTGGGTGCGCAGTTGGGCCAGTTCGGTCCGCAACGCAGCCAGTTCCGCCGCCTGACGGTTCAGTTCGGCTCGCAACTCGTCCAGGACAGCCCCGTCCGCAGGGATCGCGGCCGGCGCACGCCCTTCGGCCGGCTGCGCCGGTTCCCCGCACAGCAGGTGGGCCCAGCGGGCCTCGCGCTCACCGGGCGCACGCGCGAGCTTGATCGCCCGCGGCGGCGTCTTGCCGGCCAATTCGTCCAGGAAGGCTTCGACCGAGGAGATGTCGGCAAAGCGATGCAGGCGCTCGCAGTTCAGCCGCAGTTCGGCCGCCGTCTGCGGGCCGCGCAGCATCAGCATGGTCAGCAGGGCCACCGCCTGCCCGGGCACGCTCAGGCCACGGGCCATGTTGTGGTCGAAGCGCAGCACGCGGCTGCCGCTGACCTCCACCACCAGATGGCGGCGCTTGAGCTCATCCAGGGCCTGCAACGCCGTGGGTTCGTCCAGCTCCATCACGGGCTGGCGGGCGGTCTTCTGGTTGCAGCCGGCCACCAGCGCATTGAGCGACAGCGGGTAGCTGTCGGGCACGGTGTGCTGCTTCTCCACCAGCACGCCCAGCACCCGCGCCTGGGCGGGGCTCAGCGGCTCAAAGTCCGAATCCATCGTCGGCCTGCACCACGGCGCCGTTGATGAAGTGGCTCTCGTTGGCGCAGAGCATCATCAGCACCGCGTCCAGATCCTGCGGCTGGCCCACGCGCTTGCGCGGCAGCATCTGGATCAGCTTCTGGCCCGCATCGGTGGACCAGTGGCGGTGGTTGATCTCGGTGTCGATGTAGCCCGGGCAGATGGCGTTGACGTTGATGCCGTAGCGGCCCCATTCCAGCGCCATCACCTTGGTCATGTGCACCACGGCCGCCTTGCTCATGGCGTAGACGCCGATCTGGCCGAGCGGCCGCAGACCGGCCATCGACGCGATGTTGACGATGCGACCGCCGGTGAAGGTGCCCGGTGCGGCACCGCGCGAGCGGGCGATCATGCGCTTGGCCACCTCCTGCGCGACGAAGAAGGCGCCGCGGGCATTGGTGTTCATCACGTAGTCGTAGTCGTCGGGGCCGACCTCGGTCAGCTTCTGCGTGGTGCTCACGCCCGAGTTGTTGACCAGGATGTCCAGCGTGCCGGTCTCGGTCTCGGCATGGGCCACGGCCGACTTGATGCTGTCCACATCGGTCACGTCCAGCTTGACCACGTGGGCGTCGCCGCCGGAACCCTCGATCTCGGCACGCAGATCCTTGAGACGGTCGATGCGGCGGCCGGCCAGCACCACGGCAGCACCCGAACGCGCCAGCGTCTTGGCGAACTGCGCGCCCAGCCCGCTGGAAGCGCCGGTCACGAGGGCCACACGGCCCGAAAGATCAATGTTGTAGCTCATGGATGAAGCGGGCACAGGCCCGTGCTGGAACTGGTGATGGAGAGAGACTTTCGGCGACCCAGGTGGCCCTGTCTGCAGCGAAAACCTGTGTCGTCTGCTGAGGAAACAATAGCACGCCTGTCTGTCATCAGCGCCCTGACAGCACCAGCACAGACGCCCCGGAACTGTCCGTATTTTCAGAAACGAACGTTCGTGCTATTTTCACGTACAAATCGCTAGAATCCCTGCGCAGACAAGCACCCCGGGTTCGACCTAGAAGGCCGGGGTGCTGACAACAATTCATATCCCACCCAAGGACAGACCATGACTTCCGCCGAGCTTCTTGCCCAATACGGCCCCCGCGAATCGATGGAATACGACGTGGTGATCGTCGGCGGTGGCCCGGCCGGGCTGTCCACCGCGATCCGCCTGAAGCAACTGGCCGCCGAAAAGGGCACCGAGGTCAACGTCGTGGTGCTGGAAAAGGGTTCCGAGCCCGGCGCGCACATCCTGTCGGGCGCCGTGATGGACCCCAAGGCCATCACCGAGCTGTTCCCGAACTGGCAGGAACTGGGCGCGCCGCTGAACCAACCCGTCACCGAGGACGAGGTGCTGTTCCTGTCGGAGACCGGCGCCAAGCAGACCCCGCACGGCCTGCTGCCAGAGTGCTTCCACAACCAGGGCAACTACGTCATCAGCCTGGGCGCGGTCACCAAGTGGCTGGGCGAGCAGGCCGAGGCCCTGGGCGTGGAGATCTTCCCCGGCTTCTCGGCCGCCGAAGTCGTCTACGACGAGCAGGGCCGCGTCAAGGGCGTGGCCACCGGCAACATGGGCATCGGCAAGGACGGTGAGCCCACCGAGAACTTCCAGCTGGGCATGGAACTGCTGGGCAAGTACACCATCTTCGCCGAGGGCGCCCGCGGCCACCTGGGCAAGCAGCTGATCGCCAAGTACCAGCTGGACCACGGCCGCGACCCGCAGAGCTACGCCATCGGCATCAAGGAGCTGTGGGAAGTGCCGGCGGCCCAGGCCAAGCCGGGCCTGGTGGTGCACACCGCCGGCTGGCCGATGGACAGCGACACCTACGGTGGCGGCTTCCTCTACCACCTCGAAGGCAACAAGGTCACGCTGGGCTATGTGGTCGGCCTGGACTACAAGAACCCCTGGCTGTCGCCCTTCGAGGAGATGCAGCGCTGGAAGACCCACCCGTCCATCCGCAAGCACATCGAGGGCGGCAAGCGCCTGGGCTATGGCGCACGCGCCATCACCGCCGGCGGCATCCTGTCCCTGCCCAAGCTGGTCTTCCCCGGCGGCGCCCTGGTGGGCTGCGATGCCGGCACGCTGAACGCCTCGCGCATCAAGGGCAGCCACGCGGCCATCAAGACCGGCATGCTGGCCGCTGAAGCCGCCTTCAACGCCCTGCAGGCCGGCCGCGCCCAGGACGAGCTGGGCGACTACCCGGTGGCCTTCGAGCAGAGCTGGTTGCACACCGAGCTGATGCGGGCCAAGAACTTCAAGCAGTGGTTCAAGAAGGGCAACACCATCGGCACGCTGATGACCGGCATCGAGCAGTGGCTGCTGCCCAAGCTGGGCATCACCGTGCCGCCCTGGACGATCCACCGCCAGCAGGCCGACCATCTGTACCTCAAGCCAGCGGCCGACTGCCCCAAGATCGACTACCCCAAGCCCGATGGCAAGCTGACCTTCGACCGGCTCTCCTCGGTGTTCATCAGCAACACCAACCATGAAGAGAACCAGCCGGCCCACCTGACGCTGAAGGACGCCTCGGTGCCGGTGAAGGTGAACCTGGCCAAGTTCGCCGGCCCCGAAAGCCGCTACTGCCCGGCCGGCGTCTACGAGTTCGTCAACAAGGACGGTGCCGACCAGTTGGTGATCAACGCCCAGAACTGCGTGCACTGCAAGACCTGCGACATCAAGGACCCGACCCAGAACATCGTCTGGGTCACCCCGGAAGGCGGCGGCGGCCCGAACTACGCGGGCATGTAAGCCCGGCCTGCTCCCCGAGGGGAATCGCCCCTCCCAACCATGGCGCGCACTCGGTGAGAATGCGCGCCATGTCGTTTCTGCGTCGCTGGAGCCTGGCCCTGCCGGCCCATGGCATCAATGGCCTGTCGGTCGTCCTGGGCCTGGGGCTGGTGCATCTGGTGTGCTGGGCCCTGGGTGGGTCCGTGGCCGCCGTGGCGGCCGTCTCGGGCGCCATCTTCACCAGCCTGCCGGACACACCGCTGGCACCGGCCCGCACCCGCTTGCGCGTGGCCACCGGCGCCCTGGTGGGCACCCTGGCCAGCGTTCTCGCGCTGAGCCTGAGCACCCACCCGTTGGCTCTGGCCTTGCTGGTGGCGCTGATCGGTGGTGTCTCGGCCATGGCCATGGCCTGGGGAGCGCGGGCCGGCCCGCTGTCCTTCGTGCCCATCCTGGCCCTGGTGTTCTCGCTGGCCCATCCGCCCACGGCCGATGTCCGCGAGATCGCTCACCACGCCCTGTGGACCCTGGCAGGCGCGACGCTGTACTGGGCCTGGGCCGGCTGGACGTCACGGCGTGTGCAGCCCCGGCTGCGGCAACTGGCCGTGGCCTCGGCCTTCCGGGCCCTGGGTGAGCTGCTGCGTGCACGCGGCCAGTTGCTCGCGCTGCCGGCCACGGACACCCCGGACGCCCAGACCGCCCTCACCCACTGGATCATCCACCAGGCCGCGCTGGACGAGCAGATCCAGGCCGCCCGTGACCTGCTGTTCGAGGCACAGCACCGGCCGGCCGCCCTGCGCCTGAGCGATGCCTTGCTCCAGGCCATCGAGTTGCGCGATGCGCTGATGGTGAGCGAGCTGGACCTGGCCGGGCTGGGCAAGGAAGACACCTCCCAGGCGACGCGAGTGGCCCTGGGGGAATGGCTCGGCTCCTTGGGCGACGCGCTGGCCCGTCAGGCCCTGGCCCTGGAACGGGCCGAGCCGCCACCGCCGGTCGAGGTGGAGGCGCTGCAGGCCCGGCTGCGCTACAGCCTGGGCCAGTGGGAGGGGCTGGCGCCGAACCGGCTGGGGCACATCCTGCTGGGACGGGGCGAGCACCTGCTCAAGGATCTGGCCCGGCTGCGGGCCGCGCTGGTCGAGGGCTCGGGCCAGACCCTGCCGCCACGCGACGAGTTGCTGCGTTTCATCAGCGCCGAGGGCTGGCCCCTGGCCTCCCTGGCGTCGCAGTTGCACTGGCACTCTCCCATCCTGAGGCACGCGGTGCGCAGCGCCTTGGCCCTGACGGCAGCCTATGCGCTGGCCCTCTGGCTGCCCTGGGCCTCGCACCCCAACTGGCTGGTGCTGAGCGTGGCGGTGGTGCTGCGCGGCAACCTGGAACAGACCCTGTCGCGCCGGGATGCCCGGATCCTGGGCACCCTGCTGGGCTGTCTGCTGGTGATGGTTCTGGCGGTCACGCATGTCACGGCGCTGAGCGATGTCATCTTCCTGCTCGCGGCCGGCACCGCCCATGCCTTCGTCAACCGGCGCTACATGATCACTGCCACGGCTGCCACCATCATGGCCCTGCTGCAGGCCCATCTGATGGCGCCGGAAGGCGGCTTTGGCGTGACCGAACGCCTGCTGGACACGGTGCTGGGCGCCGCCCTGGCCTGGGGCGCCAGCTACCTGTTTCCGTGGTGGGAATACCGCAGCATCCCCATGCTGGCCCAGCGGGCACGGCGTGCACTGGCCGCCTTGACCGAAGAGGGCCTGCGCTGGCCCGAGGTGGCGCGGTCCGAGCTGCCGATGCGACTGGCCCGGCGCCAGGCCTATGACGCCATCGGCGCCCTGGCCCTGGCCGCGCGGCGCACCGCGGTGGAGCCCGAAGCAGTCCGCCTGCCCCTGCGCACCCTGGCCGGCCTGTTGGCACAGTGCCATGTGCTGCTGGCCCAGCTCTCGGGCATCCGGCGTCTGCTGAGCTACCGGCAGGCGGAACTCGATCGGCGCCAGGTGGAACCGGCCCTGCAGGCCCACGGTGCCGAAATCGCCCGCATCCTGCGCAGCCACCTGGAAGAGGAACTGCCGCAGACCTGGCCCGCGCCGCCCCAGGCCCAGCCCAGCGCGGACTTCAACCAGTGGCTGCTGCGGCGCCTGACGCTGGCCGAACTGGCCGCCTGCCGCGTGGCCCACGTCAATCACGAACTGGCCCGCGCTGCTCGGGCCGTGCGTCGCAGGGCTTGAAATCCTCATGAACGTCCGCAGCTTGGGGCCATGGACACCTCACATGTGCTCGTACTTCCCCAACGCCTGAAGGCCGTGGCCGAGATGGCGGCGCTGCTGCAGCGGTTGGACGCGCAGCCGCTGAGTGTCAGCCCTGCGCAATACCGTCAGGTGGTGCAGCAACTGGCCCATCAACTGGAGCCGCTGGCCATGGACGAGGCGCTCGACCGGCTGTTGCAGGCCTTCCCCGCCGCCGCGACCGTCTACGAGAACCTGCACTACAACCAGGCCGGCCTGTGCCGCGCACCGCTGGAAACCGCTTTGAATGCGGAAATGGCCGCCACGGCCCTGATCCAGGCCGTCCGCATCGGCTCCGGCAAGCCCCCTCTGGCCTGAAGCGGTCCGCACTGGCAGCATGGCGACATGACTGCCCAGCTCCTGCGAACCGCCGCCCTGACACCCGAGACCTGGTCCGACCTGGAAGACCTCTTCCGGGCCAGGGGCTGCGCCCAGGCGCGAACCTGCTGGTGCATGTACTACCGCCGCAGCGGAGAACCGGTTGTCCCGCCGGGGCAACGCAAGGCCGACGTGAACCGCGACGCGTTCCAGGCCCTGGTGGACGCCGGTGTCTTCACTGGGATCTTGGCCTACGAGGGCTCGCAGGCGGTGGGCTGGCTGTCCTTCGGCCCCCGCGAGGACTACGCCAAGCTGGCCCGCTCACCAGTCATGAAACCGGTGGACGAGCAGCCGGTCTGGTCGGTGATCTGCTTCGTCGTGCGGCCCACACACCGTGGGCGGGGCGTAGCCCGTGCCCTGTTGGCGGCAGCCATGCAGGAGGCCCATCGGCGCGGCGTGACGCTGGAGGCCTACCCGGTGGACAAGCCGGGCCCGCTGGAAGACGACAACCTCTGGTTCGGGCCAGCCTCTCTTTACACCGAAGCCGGCTTCACCGAGGTCGCCCGGCGCAAGCCGGAGCGACCGGTGGTGAGGTTGAAGCCGGTCTGACTCGTTTCAGTCGCCCACCCCGGACAAGGACCTCTCATCGCTGCGGTCTTTCAGCCCCACCCCCGTCAGTTGCAGCGTGCGCGCGGCTTCGGCCAGCCACCACAGCTTGCGGGCGGCTTCGGCCGGGGCCAGGCCCTCGGGGCGCACATTGGACAGACAGTTGCGCTCGGCGTCGCTGCGGCCCATGCGCGGGGCGTGGGTCAGATAGATGCCCAGGCTGTCCGGCGAGCTGAGCCCCGGCCGCTCGCCGATCAACATCGCCACCTGCGCCGCGCCCAGACGGGCGCCGATGTCGTCGCCCAGAGCCACGCGGGCCTGGGTGGCCACCACCAGCGGGCCCAGGGTCCAACCCTCCGGCCGTCGAACCAGCAGTTCCTCGACCAGCGGCACCGCCTGTCGCTCGATGGCGGCGGCCGAGAGGCCATCACCGATCACCAGCAGCAGATCGCATGGGGCAGCACGCCGTTCGTCCAGCGCCTGGGCGCTTTCGCTGGACAGTCGGCGCCCCAGGTCCGGTCGCAGCAGGTAGGTGGCGCGGTCAGGTGCCGCACTCTGCACCGTGAGCACCGGCGGGCCGCCCAGCGCGGCCAGGCGCGCCACCAGGGCCGGCACATCCAGCGGAAGGTGCACCGCGTCGCGGGCCTGGGCATGGGCCGCGCCAAAGGCCAGCAGTTCGCGCGTGGGCAGGCTGCCGCCCGCACGGCCCAGGCCCACCCGGGCAGGGGTCTGGGCGCGCAGACCGGCCCAGGGGTCGGGACGCACGAGATCGTTGGCCATCTCAAAACCCTCCGAAATGCTGCAGCAGCGGGTGTGCGGGCGTCACCGGCAGCAGCTGGCCGGCGTCATCGGTCAAACCCATGCGCTGCAGCCAGGCCTCGAACTCCGGGGCGCGCTTCAAGCCCAGCACCTGGCGCAGCATCAGCGCGTCGTGGAAGGAGGTGCTCTGGTAGTTGAGCATCACATCGTCCGCCCCTGGCACGCCGATCAGGAAGGTCACGCCGGCCGCGCCCAGCAGGGTCATCAGCGTGTCCATGTCGTCCGAGTCGGCCTCGGCATGGTTGGTGTAGCAGACGTCGCAGCCGATGGGCAGGCCCAGCAGCTTGCCGCAGAAGTGGTCCTCCAGCCCGGCGCGGATGATCTGCTTGCCGTCGTAGAGGTATTCCGGCCCGATGAAGCCGACGACGGTGTTGCAGATCATCGGCTCGAAGGCCCGGGCCACGCCGTAGGCGCGGGCCTCGCAGGTCTGCTGGTCCACGCCATGGTGGGCGTTGGCCGACAGGGCCGAGCCCTGCCCCGTCTCGAAATACATGACGTTGTCGCCCAGCGTGCCGCGCTTCAGGCTCAGGGCGGCTTCGCGGGCCTCGCGCAGCACCGCCAGGTCGATGCCGAAGCTGCGGTTGGCCGCCTCGGTGCCGGCAATGGACTGGAACACCAGGTCCACCGGCGCGCCCTGCTCCATCGCCTTGATCTGGTTGGTGACATGGGTGAGCACGCAGGACTGGGTCGGAATCTCGAAACGCCGGATCACCTCGTCCATCAGCTGCATCAGCCCGGTCAGCGGGCCCAGGCCGTCACCGGCCGGGTTGATGCCGATGACCGCATCGCCCACGCCGTAGAGCAAGCCGTCCAGCGTGGAGATGGCGATGCCGCGGGCGTCATCGGTCGGGTGGTTGGGCTGCAGGCGCATGGCCATGCGCCCCGGCAGACCCAGGGTGTTGCGAAAGCGGGTGATGACCCGGCAGCGCCGGGCGACCAGGATCAGGTCCTGGTTGCGCATCAGCTTGCTGACGGCCGCTGCCATCTCGGGCGTGATGCCGGCGCGCACCCGGGTCAGCGCCGCCTCGCCGTCGGGCGCCACCGCCTGGATCAGCAACCAGTCGCGGAAATCGCCCACGGTGAGATGGGCGATCTCGGCGAAGGCCGCCTCGTCATGCCGGTCCTGGATGAGGCGCGTCACCTCGTCTTCCTCGTACGGGATCAGCGCCTCGTTCAGAAAGGTGCGCAGCGGCAGCTCGGCCAGCGCCATGCGGGCGGCCATGCGCTCGGCGGCGGTGCTGGCCGCCAAGCCGGCCAGCACATCGCCCGAGCGCAGCGGGCTGGCCTTGGCGAGCAGGGTCTTCAGGTCGGCAAAGGACCAGACCTGCCCGCCCAGGGTGTGGGTGTATGCCATGCCAGCCAGTATCCGCTCAGCCCTGGGTCTGCACCACCTCGACGCTGACCACGGTCAGCTCGGCCACCGCGGCGCGGCGCTGGGCGGTGAAGAAGTGGAAGTACACCCAGGCCACCGCCATGGCGCCCAGGAAGATGGCGCTCAGCAGGGTGTTGAACCAGACCATGGTGATCAGGCAGCCCACCGCCAGCACCAGGGCGATGGCCGGCAGCACGGGGTAGCCGATGGCCGGGAAAGGACGCGTCAGGCCCGGTTCCTTGCGGCGCAGCACGAACAGGCTGGCCATGGACATGATGTACATGACGATGGCGCCCAGCACCGACATGGTGACGATGTTGGCCGTCAGCGGCTGGCCGCCGATCACGATCCACTGGTCGCTGAAGATGGCCAGGATGCCCACCACGCCACCGGCCAGCACCCCCACCCACGGGGTGCCGAAGCGCGGGTGCACCGCCGCCAGGAGGCCCGGCAGGTAGCCCGAGCGGGCCAGCGCGAAGATCTGGCGCGAGTAGCCCAGGATGATGCCGTGGAAGGAGGCGATCAGGCCGAACAGCCCGATCCACACCAGCATGTGCAGCCAGCCGCTGTGCTCACCCACGATCATCTTCATGGCCTGCGGCAGCGGATCGTTGATGTTGGAGAGCTTGTTCCAGTCGCCGGCGCCGCCGGCCAGGAACATCACGCCCAGGGCCAGGACCACCAGGGTCAGGATGCCACCGATGTAGGCGCGCGGGATGGTGCGGTGCGGGTGCTTGGCCTCCTCGGCCGCCATGGCCACGCCTTCGATGGCCAGGAAAAACCAGATCGCGAACGGGATGGCCGCGAAGATGCCCGACCAGGCCGCGGGGCTGAAGGTGTCCGAGCCGGCCCAGCCCTTGGCCACGAAGTTGGCCACCGAGAAGCCCGGCGAAACCACACCCATGAAGACCAGCAGCTCGAAGATGGCCAGGATGGTGACGAAGAGTTCGAAGGTGGCCGCCGTCTTCACGCCGACGATGTTGAGCGCCATGAAGACCCCATAGGCCCCCACCGCCACCCACTTCGGGTCCAGCGCCGGGAACTGCACATTCAGGTAGGCGCCGATGGCCAGCGCGATGGCGGGCGGCGCGAAGACGAATTCCACCAGCGTGGCGAAGCCGGCGATGAAGCCGCCGGTGGGGCCGAAGGCGCGCTCGGCATAGGCGAATGGGCCGCCCGCATGCGGGATGGCGGTGGTCAGCTCGGTGAAGCTGAAGATGAAGGTGGTGTACATGGCCGCCACCAGGATGGTGGCCACCAGGAAGCCCAGCGTGCCGGCGCTGGCCCAGCCGTAGCTCCAGCCGAAGTACTCGCCGGAGATGACCAGGCCGACGGCCAGGCCCCACAGGTGCCAGGCGTTGAGCGCCGGCTTCAGTTGCCCAGGTTGACTCATTGCGTTCACTCCTCGCTCGATGCAATGGCGTGATGGTCCGCATCCGGGCCGGGGCGGTCTATCGCAAATCGGCAAGCCGCAAATCAGCAAGTCGGGCAGCGCGTGGTGGAGCGGCTCGCCGCCTGCCTGCCGTGGCACATGGTTTGCAAGCACCGCACCACATTCCCGCATCACGCCATGAGCCACGCCCTCGTCCCGCGCCCCCTGCTGTTGCAGCGCTCCTCCCACGATGTGGACGAGCAGGCCACCCTGCTGCAGGGCTGGCAGCAAGACTATGTGCAGCTGTCATCGGGCGCCTTCGAGGGCCGCTTCGTCGAGGCACGGCTGGCGCGGATGCACCTGTTTGTGGAGGACACCAGCCGCCGTCTGCTGCAGCGTGGTGCGCGTCCGGCCGACCGCCTGGCCCTGGGGGTGCCCCTGTCGCTGGGCCGGGGGCCGGTCAGCTTCTGCGGCCACACCGACTGGCAGGGGCCGGCCCGGGAGGCGCACTTCTGCAGCTTCAGCGGCGCCGACGGCTTCGAGTTCATGACGCCAGAAGGGCTGTCGATGGCGGGCCTGGACCTGCCGCTGGACGAGTTGCTGGCCCTGGCCACCGAGGAAGACCACCCTGCCCTGGGGCGCCTGGCCTCGCAGGCCGGCCTGCATCGTGCCGATCCCGCCGGCCTGCGCGCACTGCAGGAGCAGTTGAGCGGTGCCCTGGCGCTCATCACCGCCCTGCCCGCGCGGCAGGACGACGAACGGGCCTGCACCCAGTTGCAGCAGGCCCTGATGTCCAACGTGCTGGCCCTGCTGCCGGGCAGTCTGACGCCCACGGCCCCCCACCGGGCGGCCCAGTTGGTGGCCCGCGCCCAGGCCTTCGTGCGCGACGACCCCGAAACACCCCACACCGTGGCCACGCTGTGCCAGGCCCTGGGCGTGAGCCGGCGCACCCTGCAGGCCGCCTTCCAGCAGGTGACCGGCCTGGCGCCGGCGGCCTTCCTGCGCACCGTGCGTCTGGCCGGCGCGCGCCGCGCCCTGAAGGAGGCCCGTTCCGTGGCCGAAGCCGCCACCCAATGGGGTTTCTGGCACCTGGGCCTGTTCGCACAGGACTACCGGGCGCTCTACGATGAACTGCCCTCGCAGACCTGGCGCCGCCTGCACGGCGGCCCCGCCGCCCTGCACTGATCGGCTCAGCGCCCCCAGAGGGTGATGCGGGCGATGCGCAACGACTGGGCCATGCCCTCGGAGCAGCCATCGATCCACAGCCTCAGCAGCGGTGGCCCGGCATCCGGCGTGGCCTTGCCGGGCCGCGCGCTGCGCACGCCGTCGTAGCTGGCCACCAGACCGGCGGCCGCCGTCCACTCCACCCGCACCGTGCCGGGCATGGCCTTGAAGCCCGAGAGCCCGAGCTGATGGCGCTGGCCGCGGTAGACCAGTTCAAGGCGGGGCACGTCGTCGTCGAAGCGCCCCAGCCCCAGTGCCCAGCGCTTCACCTCGATGTCGATGGCCAGTCTGGAGAACTGGCCCTTGCGCAGGCGGGCATCGCCCAGCACCACCTCGGCGGCCGCCAGCGGGCAGGCGGGCTGCCCCGCCGGTGTGTCGTACACCTGCGCGTCCAGCGCCAGCAGCCCCCCGTCGATGCGGGCCTTGGCCGCCGAAGCCGGCTGGCCCGTGGTGCGCCAGGGGCGGTCCGCGCCGGGTCGGGCGAAGTCCCACTGGGCCAGCCGCTGCAGATCTTCTGCCGCCGAGGTCGCGGCTGACAGGCCCATGCCTGCCAGACTCACCGCCGCCAGCCAGGCGCGCCGCGCCAGCCCCCCGTCCATCATGTCTCCTTCGGCACGCTGCGCAGCAGCGGCAGTTCATCCAGCGGGGCCACCGTCACGGCCACCCGCGGCAAGGCCCGGCCTCCGCCGCGGATGACGCCGCGCAGCGGCGCCACGTCGGCATAGTCCCGCCCCCAGGCCAGGGTGACATGGTCCAGCCCCACCGGCACGTTGTTGGTCGGGTCCAGCGCCAGCCAACCATTGTCCGGGCACCAGACGGCCGCCCAGGCGTGGGAGGCATCCGCGCCGATGAGCCGGGGCTGCCCTGGCGGTGGCTGGGTCAGCAGGTAGCCGCTGACGTAGCGGGCCGCCAGGCCCAGCGAGCGACACGCCCCGATCATCACGTGGGCGAAATCCTGGCAGACCCCGCGCGACAGGCTCAGCGCCTCGGTCGCCCGGGTGTTGACCGAGGTGGCCTGTGGCTGGTACTCGAAGCGCTCATGCACCAGGTTCATCAGGGCCAGCGCACCCTCGAGCACGCTGCGTCCAGGCGTGAAGGCCAGCCGGCCGAAGGCGGCCAGCTGGGCCGAACGCGGCACGAACTGCGACGGCAGGGTGAACTCCACCGCCTCGGAGTGCGCCGCCCCCGCGTGGTAGCGCAGGGATTCGGCCACCTCCTCCCAGGCCGGGCTGCGGCCGGTGTCCGGCATCACAGGTTCGGCCAAGCCGGCCTCGAAGGTGGAGCGCACCGTCAGCCGCTCGTGCACGCGGGAATGGCTGAAGGTCAGCCGCTGGTTGCCCCAGCTGTCCAGGCTGTGCTGGGCCGCCGGCAGCGCCAGCCCCGCCTGCAGGGCCGAAGGCTCCTCGGCGCCCTCCTGCAGCGGCAGCCATTCGTCGGGCAGCGGATCGATGCTCAGCGTCCAGCCGCGCACCTGCTGAACCGCGGTGGCCCGCGGCGCCAGGTAGGCCACGTGGTGGGCCAGTTCCACCGGAGCATCGTAGTCGTAGTGGGTGTCGTGCTGCACCCGCAGCCAGCGCAGGGCCGTCATTGCCACACCATGCGGTCCACCGGCCCCACATGGGAGAACAGCTTGCGGCCGATGGCATCGGACACCTCCTGCGCCTGCACGCTGCAGGCCTGCAGGACCTCGACCAAGGCGGCGTGGGCATGGTCACCCACGTCGGCGCTGAGCGCCTCCAGCGACCACTGTTCGGGGCGCGGCAGCTTCTCCACCACCTCCTGTGCCCAGTCGGGCTCATGGCGGGCCAGTTTCAGCAGGCGCTCGCGCATGGTGCGGCCCACCCAGGCCAGGGAACGGGGGTTGTCGGTGTCGAACACCAGCAGGTGCAGCAGGGGAGGCACTTCGCGCCGGGCCTGGAAATGGGCCCGGTAGGTGATGGTGGAATCAAAGAGGCCCAGCATCAGCGCAAAGCCGTCGTCGCAGCGGTGCAGGCCGTGCTCGAAGCTGCAGGCCATGGCGTGCGATAGGAAATCCAGGCGCTCCAGCTGACGCCCCACGCTGAGCAGGCGCCAGCCATCGTCGCGGGTCATGCGATCGGTCTGGCCGCCGGTGATCGCCGCCAGATGGCCGTCGGCCTGCGTCAGGGCATCGATGACTTCGGTGACCGGGTCGGTGGAGGCCGACCCGAAGATGGCCGACAGCCGCCCCTGGAACTGTTCACCCACCTCGCGGATGAGCTGCCAGTGCTCCGGCGACAGCCGTTCGCGCAGGGCCTGGGCACAGCCCTGCAGGGCCTGCAGGTTGAAGGCCACGCTGGTGGCCCCCCGCGTGTCGCCCAGCGCATGAATCAGCGAACGCTCGAACACCCGCTGCGACTGCAGCGGCGAGGGCACGCTGTCGCCCGCCAGGCCATGGCGTCGGGCCAGTTGGTCCAGCACCGCCAGCACGGCGGGAGAGGCCTCGTGCAGCGCGGCACCGGAGAGCGATTCCAGGGTCAGGCGGGCCAGGCGCACCGAATTTTCGGCCCGCTCGGTGTAGCGGCCCAGCCAGAACAGGTTCTCGGCCGAGCGGCTGGTCACGCTGCGGTGCATCCGCGAGAGATCGGTGGCGCTCAGCGGCTTGGGCAGCAGGGACGTCGGGTCCACCGGCCCCTCGGTCAGCACCCAGGTGTCGGCGCTGGCGCTGCCACGCTGCATGGACAGCCAGGGGTCGTGCAGCGCTTCGCGCCGGGTGGCCACCCGGGTCATGCCGCCGGGCAGCACCTGCCAGCCGCCTTGCCCGTCCGCAATGGCGAAGACGCGGACCACGGCCGGGCGCGGCTCCAGCCGGCCCTCGTGCCACACCGGCATCTCCGAGGGGCGGCTGCGGGCCTGCAGGGTATGGGCCGCCGGATCGGCCTCGATGCGGCCGGCCAGGCTGGCGCGGGCGCTGGGCGCCTGGGTGGCCGCCAGCACCGGTGCGAAGCTGTGCGTGGTGTCGCTGGCCGGGAAGGTGGGCGCCACCACGAACTCCTCCAGCCGACTCTTGTGCCTGTCCCAGACCGTCTGCTCGCCACACCACCAGCTGGTGGCACTGGGCAGCAGCAGTTCCTCGTCCAGCAGGTGGCGCGCCACACCGGGCCAGAAGGCGGCCAGGCCCGGGCTCTCCAGCCAGCCGGCACCGGGGGCGTTGGCCACCACCACCTCGCCGGCCCGCAAAGCCTGCACCAGGCCGGGAATGCCCAGCGCGGAGTCGGGACGCAGCTCCAGCGGGTCCAGGTATTCGTCATCCACCCGTCGCAGCAGGATGTGAACCCGCTCCAGCCCGCGCAGGGTCTTCAGGTAGAGCCGGTTGGCCCGCACCGTCAGGTCGCCGCCCTCCACCAGGGTGATGCCGAGGTAGCGGGCCAGGAAGACATGCTCGAAATAGGTCTCGTTGTGCGGCCCCGGTGTGAGCAGCACCGCGCGGGAGGTTTCGCCCGCGGGCGAGATGCGCATCAGCCCTTCCATCAGGGTCTGGAAGCTGCCCGCCAGGCGCTGCACGTGCAGGTCGCGGAAGGCCTCGGGCAGCTGCTGCGAGACGATCAGCCGGTTCTCGATCAGGTAGCCGAGGCCGGAGGGGGCCTGCGTGCGCTGCTGCAGCACGCGCCAGCTGCCATCCGGCCCGCGGGACAGGTCGAAGGCCGCCACATGCAGATGCACGCCCCCCGGGGGCTTGGCCCCGTGCAGCGCACGCAGGTACTGCGGATGCCCCAGCACCAGCGAGGCCGGCAGCAGCCCCAGGTCCAGCAGGCTGCGCTGGCCGTAGATGTCGGCCATGGCGGCGTTGAGCAAACGGGCCCGCTGGGCCACACCTTGCTCGATGGCCGCCCAGTCCCCGGGGCCGATGAGCATGGGCAGCAGCTCCAGCGGCCAGGGGCGCGTGGGCTGATCCGGGTCGTCGTAGACGTTGTAGGTGGCGCCGTCCTCCCGCACGCGGTGGCGCAGACGGTCCAGCCGGTGGGGCAGATCCTGCCACCCCTGGACCCCGGTGGAGGTGAAGAAGCGCTGCCAGATCGGGGTCAGGGCGCCTGCGGGCGCCGCCCCCTCGTTGAGCCGCCCCGTCAGCTCGTCGAAGTGCCCGTCGTCGCCGCGCTGCACGGCCCCGTGGGCCAGGGCCACGGGGTCGAGGGGTTCGTCCGACAGCAGGCTGGTCTGCTGCGGCGGCAGGGGAACGATGGCGGGAACTCCGGAAGACATCCCGCGATCATGCCTTGCCGGGCCAACGCCCGGGCTCGGGGGTGGCCCATCCCGCTCGGTCATGTGTCACGGAAACATCACGAACCGCCGGCTCAACGCCCGACCTTGCGCAGGTCCAGCGTGAACGGGAACTCCAGGCTGCGCTCGGCCTCGGCCACCACCATCTTGCCCGGCGTGTGCCCGAAGGGGAAGAAGCGCGCCAGACGGCGGCTCTCGGCCTCGTAGGCGTTGATCGGGAAGGTGGCGTAGTTGCGGCCGCCCGGGTGGGCCACGTGGTAGCGCCCCCCGCCCAGCGAGCGCTGGGCCCAGGTGTCCACCAGGTCCACCGTCAGCGGCGCATGCACGCCGATGGTGGGGTGCAGGGCCGAAGGCGGCTGCCAGGCCCGGAAGCGCACGCCGGCCACATATTCGCCCACCCGTCCGGTGGGTTGCAGGGGCAGCGTCACGCCGTTGACGGTCACGCGGTGGCGCGGATTCACCAGGCCGCTGACCTTGACCTCCACGCGCTCCAGCGACGAATCGACATAGCGCACCGTGCCACCGGCCGCGCCCTCCTCGCCCATCACGTGCCAGGGCTCCAGCGCGTTGCGCAGCACCATGTGCACGCCTCGGGCGGCAATCTCGCCGATCTTGGGGAAGCGGAACTCGAAGTGCGGGGCGAACCAGGCGGCGTCGAAGGCGTAACCGGCCCGCTGCATGTCCTCGATCACGTCCTCGAAGTCCATCTGGATGAAGGTGGGCAGCAGGAAGCGGTCGTGCAGCTCGGTGCCCCAACGCACCAGGGGCGCGCGGTAGGGCTCCTTCCAGAAGCGCGCCACCAGCGAGCGCAGCAGCAGCTGCTGCACGATGCTCATGCGCGCATGCGGCGGCATCTCGAAGGCACGCAGCTCCAGCAGGCCCAGCCGGCCGCTGGCCGAATCCGGCGAATAGAGCTTGTCGATGCAGAACTCGCTGCGGTGCGTGTTGCCGGTGACATCCACGAGCACATTGCGCAGGGTTCGGTCCACCAGCCAGGGCGGCATGTCCTCGCCGTAGATGGCCTTGTTGCGTTCGATCTCGCCCAGGGCGACCTCCAGCTCGCGCAGCTGGTCATTGCGGGCCTCGTCCACCCGCGGGGCCTGGCTGGTCGGGCCGATGAACAGGCCGGAGAACAGGTAGCTCAGCGCCGGGTGGTTGTGCCAGTAGGCCAGCAGCGAGGCCAGCAGGTCCGGCCGGCGCAGGAAGGGCGAATCCGCCGGCGTGGCCCCGCCCATCACGAAGTGGTTGCCGCCGCCGGTGCCGGTGTGGCGGCCGTCGAGCATGAACTTCTCGGTCGACAGGCGCGAGCGCCAGGCTGCGTCGTAGAGGAACTCGGTGTGCTGCACCAGTTCCTTCCAGTTGTGGGCCGGGTGGATGTTGACCTCGATGACGCCCGGGTCGGGCGTGACCTGCAGCAGCTTCAGGCGCGGATCGCGCGGCGGCGGGTAGCCCTCCAGCACCACCTTGACGCCCAGTTCGGCCGCCGTGGCCTCCACCGCGGTCAGCAGCTCCAGATAGTCCTCCAGCAGCGCCAGCGGGGGCATGAAGACGTAGAGCACGCCGCTGGCCTGCCCCACCTTCTCGGCCTTGGGGCCGTTGGCCCGGCGCGGGTCGCGCACCTCCACGCACAGCGCGGTGCGGGTGATCCAGTGGGCCGACTGGAAGCGCTCGGGGTAGGCGTCGGGCAAGACCCTGCCGCCGGGCAGCCCGCCTGGACCGGCGTTGCCGGCGCCCTGCGGGCTGTTCTGCAGCGCCACGGTGCCACCTTCGGCAAAGCCGCCGCCAATACGGTGTGCGGCATAGCCCGCACCCTCGTCGGCGCCCCCCGCGGAGGTGCCGCCGCGCAGGCCCAGCATCTGCCGGCGCAGCTCGGCCGGGGCCGGCAGCTCGCCGCGCGGGGCGAAGGGGTCGTAGTCGTGCAGATAGGGGTAGTCGCTGTCCTTCACCCAAGGCAGGGAATCCAGCGGCAGGCGGTAGCCCATCGGCGAATCGCCGGGGATCAGGTACATGCGTTCGTCGCGGAAGAACCAGGGACCGGTCTCCCACTTGCCGCCCGACAGGGTCGGGCCCTCGGCCCGCTTGATGGGCAGCACATAGCCCACCTCGTGTTCCAGGCCCTGGTCGAAGATGCGGCGCAGGCGCACCCGCTCCAGCTCGTCGTCCAGACGGGAATCGAAGGGGTCGACGTTCACCGGCAGGCGACGCTCGCGCCACAGGTAGTACCAGGTGTCTTCATAGCCGGTCTGGACGAACTGGTCGCCCACGCCCAGGTGGCGGGTCAGCGCACTCATGAAGCGCTTGGCATCGGCACTGGTGTACTGGTGCAGGTCACGCTCGTCGGCGAACAGGGAGGGGTCGCCCCAGCAGGGCTGGCCATCGGTGCGCCAGTAGATCGACAGGGCCCAGCGTGGCAGCTGCTCGCCGGGGTACCACTTGCCCTGGCCGAAGTGCAGGAAACCGCCCTGCCCGTACTCGTCGCGCAGGCGCTGCACCAGGTCCTGGGCATAGACCCGCTTGGTCGGGCCCAGGGCGTCGGTGTTCCATTCGGCACCGTCGCGGTCGTCCACCGAGACGAAGGTCGGCTCGCCACCCATGGTCAGGCGCACATCGCCGGCCGCCAGCTGGGCATCCACCCGCTCGCCCAGTTGCAGCACCTGGGCCCACTGGTCCTCGGTGTAGGGCTTGGTGACGCGGGGTGACTCGAAGATGCGGGTGACGGCCATCTCGTGGCCGAAGGTGACCTCGCACTCGTCCACCGCCCCGGTGATGGGGGCGGCGCTGGAGGGTGTGGGGGTGCAGGCCAGCGGGATGTGACCCTCGCCCGCCAGCAGCCCGGAGGTCGGATCCAGGCCGATCCACCCCGCGCCGGGCAGGTAGACCTCGCACCAGGCATGCAGGTCGGTGAAGTCCACCTCGGTGCCGCTGGGGCCATCGAGCGCCTTCACATCGGGGGTCAGTTGGATCAGGTAACCCGACACGAAGCGTGCGGCCAGGCCCATGTGGCGCAGGGTCTCAACCAGCAGCCAGCCGGTGTCGCGGCAGGAGCCCGAGGCCTTGGTCAGCGTCTCCTCCGGGGTCTGCACGCCCGGCTCCATGCGGATGAGGTAGGAGATGTCGTTCTGCAGGCGCTGGTTCAGGCCGACCAGGAAGTCGATGGTGCGCATCTCCTTGCGGTCGATGCTGGCCAGGAACTTCGCAAAGGCCGGCGTGGGCGTCTCCGCCACCAGGTAGGGCGCGAGCTCTGCCGCCAGGCCCGGCTCGTAGGCGAAGGGAAAGTTCTCGGCCCCCGGCTCCAGGAAGAAATCGAAGGGGTTGTAGACCGCCATCTCGGCCACCAGGTCCACCGTGACCTTGAACTCGGTGGTCGGCTCCGGGAAGACCAGGCGGGCCAGGTAGTTGGAGAAAGGGTCCTGCTGCCAGTTGGTGAAATGGTTGGCCGGCTCCACCCTCATCGAGTACGAAAGGATGGGCGTGCGGCAGTGCGGTGCCGGCCGCAGGCGGACGACCTGCGGCGAGAGATTCACCAGCCGGTCATAGCGGTAGTGGGTGACGTGTTTGAGCGCGACGTGGATGGACACGGGCCTTACCTCGGCACCCCGGGGGGCGCATGAATCGGATCAATCGGGCAGGACCGGCGATGCTCCCATGGGAGAGCACCGGTCCTTGTGACAGCGTCGAACCAGACCTTGGCCGCGGCCTCAGTCGCAGGCCACCAGGAAGTCGCGGGCAATCCCGGCGCCCAGATCTCCGACCCGGTCGAGGAACTGGGTCAGGTAGGCATGCAGACCGGTCGAGAGGATCTCGTCGATGCGGGCATATTCCAGGTCGCAGCTCAGGCGGCCCGCCCGGCGCAGCGTCTCGCCCGACTGCTGGTTGGCCACCAGCTTGAGGTTGGTCACCACCTCGTGCATGCAGTGGGCCAAGGAACGCGGCATGTCCGGACGCACGATCAGCAGTTCGGCCACCTTCTCCGGCAGGATCACGTTGCGGTAGACCTTGCGGTAGATCTCGAAGGCGGAGACCGAGCGCAGGATGGCCGACCAGTGGTAGAAGTCGTAGTCCCCATCCTTCTCGCTGGCATTGCCGTAGAAGTCGCTCTCCACGGCGTGGAACTTCACGTCCAGCAGGCGGGCGGTGTTGTCGGCCCGCTCCAGGAAGGAACCGATGCGCAGGAAGTGGAAGGCCTCGTCCTGCAGCATGGTGCCCACCGACACCCCGCGCGAGAGGTGCGAGCGGAACTTCACCCACTCGAAGACGGCGGCCGGGTCGCGCGTGAGCAGCCCGTCGGCCAGCACCCGGTTGAATTCCAGCCAGGTCTGGTTGGTGGTCTCCCAGACCTCGGTGGTCAGCGAGCCGCGCACGGCGCGGGCGTTCTCGCGCGCGGCGCGCAGGCAGCGCAGGATGGACGAGGGGTTGCGCTCGTCGCGCACCATGAAGTCCATCACCTGGCGGGCGCTGATGCCGTCGTAGCGGCTCTGGTAGTCGTGGGTGAGCTCGGAGATGCTCAGCAGGCTGCGCCAGCCCTGTTCGGCCACGGCCGCGGACTGCGGCAGCAGCGAGGTCTGGTAGTTGACGTCGAGCATGCGCGCGGTGTTTTCCGCGCGCTCCATGTAGCGCGACATCCAGAACAGATGGTCGGCGGTTCTTGACAGCATGTTCTTGGCTTTCCGCGTTCGATTCAGTCTTCCAGCACCCAGGTATCCTTGGTGCCGCCGCCCTGGCTGGAGTTGACCACCAGCGAGCCCTCCTTCAGGGCCACGCGGGTCAGACCGCCCGGCACCATCTGCACCTCGGCGCCCGAAAGCACGAAGGGCCGCAGGTCGATGTGGCGCGGCGCGATACCGGATTCGACGAAGGTCGGGCAGGTGGACAGGCTCAGCGTGGGCTGGGCGATGTAGTTGCTCGGGTTGGTGACCAGGTGGGCCCGGAAGTCCTCGATCTCGGCCTTGGTGGCGGCCGGGCCGACCAGCATGCCGTAGCCCCCGGCGCCGTGCACCTCCTTGACCACCAGTTCGCCCAGGTGGTCCAGCACGTATTTCAGATCGTCCTCGACCCGACACAGATAGGTGGGCACGTTGTTGAGGATCGGCTTCTCGCCCAGGTAGAACTCGATCATCTTGGGCACGTAGGGATAGATGGACTTGTCGTCCGCGATCCCGGTGCCGATGGCGTTGGACAGGGTGACGTTGCCGGCCTTGTAGGCTTCCACCAGGCCGGCACAGCCCAGGGTCGAATCCTTGCGGAAGACCTTCGGGTCCAGGAAGTCGTCGTCCAGGCGGCGGTAGATCACGTCCACCCGCTTGGGGCCCTGGGTGGTGCGCATGAAGACGAAGCCGTCCTTGACGTACAGGTCCTGGCCCTCGACCAGTTCCACGCCCATCTGCTGGGCCAGGAAGGCGTGCTCGAAATAGGCCGAGTTGTACATGCCCGGCGTGAGCACCACGACCGTCGGGTCGTTCACCCCGCCCGGGGCCACGCTGCGCAGGGTTTCCAGCAGCAGGTCCGGGTAATGCGCCACCGGGGCCACCCGGTGGTCCGAAAACAGCTCCGGAAAGAGCCGCATCATCATCTTGCGGTTCTCGAGCATGTAGCTCACGCCGCTGGGCACCCGCAGGTTGTCCTCCAGCACGTAGTAGCTGCCCGAGCCATCGGGGTTGGCCGCCCGCACGATGTCGATGCCGGCGATGTGGGAGTACAGCTCGCGTGGCACGTCCACGCCCATCATCTCGGGCCGGAACTGGGCATTGCGGGTGATCTGCTCGGCCGGGATCAGACCGGCCTTGAGGATCTCCTGCCCGTGATAGACGTCATGGATGAAGCGGTTGAGCGCCGTCACCCGCTGTCGCAGGCCCTTCTCCATCTCGCGCCACTCCCCGGCGGGAATGACGCGCGGGATCAGGTCGAAGGGAATCAGGCGCTCGGTGCCCTCCCCGGAATCCTTGTCCCCATAGACGGCAAAGGTGATGCCGACACGGCGGAAGATCATCTCCGCCTCCTCGCGCCGTGCCTTCATCACGTCGCGGGGCTGCTGGGCGAGCCAGCGGTCGTAGGTCTGGTAATGCTCGCGCACGGTGGCGCTGTTGGCATGCATCTCGTCGAAGCTGGGTCTCATTCGCGCTCTCCTACTTCCGGGGAAGAAGCAACAACCGCACCAGCCACGGGCGCCGGGTTTTCCGGCATCCATTGCCAGTAGTGGCGGCGCACGTTTCGCGTGCAGCTCGCACCATCCCCATCCCATGTCCACGCACCACATTGGTCCGTTCGCACCACGGTAATGCTCTTTTGACGGTAGCGCTCTGATATTTCGGGGTGAGGATGGCCGAAGCGGTTGCGGTAGCCCAGTTGCATGACCGCCATGCGCGGCGCCACGGCGGCCAGAAAGACCTCGCCCGACGAGGTGTGGCTGCCATGGTGCGGAACGATCAGCACCTCGCTGCGCAGACTCTGACCCCAGCGCTGCACCAGGGCCGCCTCCTGCGCCAGCTCCACATCCCCCGTCAGCAGGGCACTGTGTCCCTGGGCATCACGCACCTGGATGACACAGCTCTGCCCGTTGGAGGCTTCGTCGGGTCTGGCCGCGTGAAAGGGATGCAGGACCCGGAACTCGACCCCATCCCAGGACCACTGCTGCCCCGCCAGGCAGACCTGGGTGTCCGCCACCTGTGCAAGCAGGGGATGCCCTGGCGCCAGGCTGGCCCGCAGGCGAAGCACCGGCAGGGCGTCGATCAACGCCTGGGCGCCACCGACGTGATCGGTGTCCCGGTGACTGAGCGCCAACTCGTCCACCCGGCGCTCGCCCAGGGTCTGCAGCAGCGGCACCAGGACCTTGCGGCCCGCATCGCTGTCCGAGCCGTAGCGGGGCCCGGCGTCGTGGATCAACAGGTGGTGGGCGGTGCGGATCAGCACGGCGCTGCCCTGCCCCACATCGGCCGCCAGCAGCTCGAAGCGCCCCTGCGCCGGGCGGGGCGCCGGCACCAGCAGCAGCGGCAGCCACAGCAAAGCAGACAGCGCCCGCAGCCGCCACGGCAGAGGCAAACTCACCAGGAAGCCGCCCAGCACCGCCAGCAGCACGGTGCCGGGCCCTGCAGCGGGCACCGACCAGGCCGCCATGGACCATGCGCCCAGCCCCTGCAACCACGCCTGCAGGGGCGCGATCGCCCAGGCCGCCAGCTGCCACAGCGGCGGCCAGAGCGCTCCCAGCAAGGCCAGCGGCGTGATCACCCAGGTCACCCAGGGCACGGCCAGCAGATTGGCCGGCAGCCCCACCAGGGACAGCTGGCCGAACAACACCAGGCTCAGCGGCGCCAACCCCAGGGTGATGAGCCCCTGGACCATCAAAGCGTGTCGCAGACCGCGCCAGACAGACCGGGGCCCGTGAAACCCCTCCTCTTGCGCCTCTTCTTGCGCCCCCTCGCCCCCGGGCGACGCGCCCGCGCCCTCCATGCCCAGCAGCATCAGCACCGCCAGAAAGGACAGCCAGAAGCCCGGCTGCAGCAGGGCCCAGGGATCGGCCGTCACCGTGCCCGCCGCCGCCACGGCGCACAGCGCCCAGCCGGGCCAGGGTGCGCCCAGGCTGCGCAACAGCACCGCGCCGCCCAGCATCCAGACCGTGCGCTGTGCCGGCACGCCCCACCCGGCCAGCAGCGCATACAGCGTGGCCAGCGCCAGCCCACCCCAACGCCCGGCCGTGGATGCCGGCAGCCGCAGGCACAAGGTGGCGCTGGTGCGCCAGAGGCGACCGACCAGGGCGATGGCCAGCGCCGCGAACAGGGTGATGTGGCTGCCGCTGATGCTGACCAGATGGGCCACGCCGGTGCGGCGGTAGAGCGCCCAGTCCTGCTCGCCGATGGCCCCTTGATCGCCGACCGCCAGTGCGGCCAGCAGGCCGGCCGTCCGGGGGGACGGGCTGGACAGCAGGACGTGGTCGCGCCAGCGTTGACGCAGGTGGTCCAGCCATTCCAGGGGATGCCAGGGACGGGCCCCCTCCAGACGCACCGCCTGCCCCGGCAGGGTGCCACGCACCGTGCCCACCGCGCCGATGCCCTGCTCGAACAGCCACAGCTCGGCATCGAAGCCCCCAGGGTTGGCCAAGCCGTGGGGCTGGCGCAGGCGCACGGGCAGACGCCAGGCCTCGCCTGCGCGCGGCACCGCCCGGCCGCTGCCCATCAGGTCGCCGCCGGCGGCGGGCTCGGGCCAGCTCAGCCGAATCAGCGCCGGCAAGGTCAGCGCCTCGGCGGGCTCTGCCCGTCCCCGCGCCCAGGCTGCCGCGTCCAGCCGCCAGGCCTGCTCCACCTCGAAGCCGAACACCTGCCCTTCGGGCCCCGCCTGCGGCAGCCCCCGCACCCGGCCTTGCACCAGCAGTTCCTGCCCTTCCAGGTCGGCGGGCAGCCGCTGGGCCAGGCGTTCGCGGGCCCGCTCGCTGGTGCTGGCCGCAGCAGCCATCAGCAGGGCCAGAGCCCACAGGGCGAAGGCCCGGCGCGCGCGGCCGCCTCGCAGGAATGGCCAGGCTGCCAGAACGGACACGCCCAGCAGCGCGGCGTCCACCCAGGCTGGCCACAGCACCGGCTGGGCCAGTTGCAGCGCCACGCCGGACAGCCCCGCCAGCACGCTCAGCAACAAGACCCCGCCGATCCCGGACAGCATGCGGGCCAGTGTAGGATCGCCCCGATATCCCTCCCTCATTCCTTCGGAGTACGTTGACATGTCCGTCGCTGCGCGCCTGCAGACCCTGGGCATCGAGCTGCCGCCACTGGCCGTTCCTGCCGCCGCCTACGTCCCCTTCGTCCAGACCGGCCACCTGGTCTTCATCTCGGGCCACATCGCCAAGCAGGACGGCAAGCCCTGGATCGGCCAACTGGGCACCACCATGGGCACCGAGGAAGGCAAGCAGGCCGCCCGCGCCGTGGCCATCGACCTGCTGGGCACCCTGCAGGCCGCCACCGGCGACCTGGACCGCATCGCCCGCATCGTCAAGGTGGTGAGCCTGGTGAACTCGGCCCCCACCTACACCGAGCACCACCTGGTGACCAACGGCTGCTCCGAGCTGCTGGTGTCGGTCTTCGGCCCCGAGGTCGGCTCGCACGCCCGCAGCGCCTTCGGCGTGGCCCAGCTGCCCATGGGCACCTGTGTCGAGATCGAGCTGGTGGTCGAACTCAAGCCATGAGCTTCATCTCCCGCGTGACGGGCTCGCCCCGGCTGCTGCTGGTGGGCGTGGCCGTGGCCTGCGTGGCCGCCGTGGGCGGCGCCCTGGTCGGGCAATACCGCTTCGACATGTTGCCCTGCCCCTGGTGCACGCTGCAGCGCCTGATCTTCCTGGTGCTCGCCGCGGTGGCACTGCTGGCCGCGCTGGTGCCGCCCCTGCGGCGCCCGCTGGCGGGCCTGGGCGTGCTGCTGGCCGCCTGCGGCATCGGCACCTCGCTGTGGCTGCATTTCGTGGCCTCGTCCAGCGCCAGCTGCGCCTTGACCCTGGCCGACCGCATCATGCAGGCCCTGGGCCTGTACGACGCCGCCCCGGACATCTTCGCGCCGTTGGCCTCCTGCGCCGACGCGGCGGTGGACCTGCTGGGCATTCCCTTCGCGATGTGGAGCCTGGCGCTGTTCGCCTTGTGTGGCGCGGCCTGCGTGCTGGCCCTGCGCGCCCGGCGGAACTGACCCCGGTCAAGGCAGACTCAGGCGGGCTTGGCGATGATGCCACCCGCCTGATCAGCGGGGCCACCCCGCGGGAATGCCTGATGACCGACACCGCCGCCTCTCCTGACACCCCCTCGGCCTCCTCTTTTGAGACCTCGCCCGACGTGCTGATCGTGGGCGCCGGCCCGGCCGGTCTGGCCCTGGCCTGCGCCCTGGCCGATGCCGGCCTGCGCAGCCAGGTGCTGGAACAGGCCCCGCTGGATTCCCTGGTGGCACCGCCCGAGGACGGGCGTGACATCGCCCTCACCCACCGCGCCCAGCGCATCTTCGCCCGCCTGGGCCTGTGGGACCGATTGCCCGCGGACGAGATCGCACCGCTGAAGGCCGCCCAGGTCACCAACGGCGATTCGCCCCGGGTGCTGCCCTTCAGCGGGCAGGCCGATGGCCACGAACAGCTGGGCTGGCTGGTGCCCAACCACCGCATCCGCCAGGCCTGCCACGCCGGTGCTGCGGCGCGGGCCGACAAGATCACGCTCACCGGCGACGCCCGGGTCACCGCCCTGCAGCGCGACGCCCAGGGAGCCCAGGTCACGCTGGCCGACGGACGCGTGCTGCGGGCGCCCCTGGTGGTGGCCGCCGACAGCCGCTTCTCCAGCCTGCGCCGCATGGCCGGCATCGGCGCGCGCATGCTGGACTTCGGTCGCACTGCCATCGTCTGCCGCATGCGCCACGAGCGCGCCCACGACGGCACGGCCCATGAGTGCTTTCTGCACGGCCACACCCTGGCCATGCTGCCCATGGCCGGACACCAGTCCTCGGCCGTCTGGACGGTCACCAGCGACGGAGCCGCCGAACTGATGGCCCTGCCGCCGGCCGAGTTCGCGCTGCGGGTCGACGCGGCCTTCGGCCACCGCCTGGGCGCCCTGGAACTGGCCGGCGAACGCCACAGCTACCCGCTGGTGGCGGTCTATGCCGAACGCTTCCATGCCGATCGCTTCGTCCTGGTGGGCGATGCGGCGGTGGGCATGCACCCGGTCACCGCGCACGGCTACAACTTCGGCCTGTACGGGGTGGAGGTGCTGGCGCACGAGCTGGCCCAAGCACACGCCGAAGGCCGTGACCTCGGCGAGGCCGGGCCGCTGGCCCGCTATGCCGAGGAACACCGCCGGGTGACGCTGCCCATCTACCTGGGCACCAACGTGGTGGTGAAGCTCTTCACCAACGACAGCCGCCCGGCCAAGCTGGTGCGCGAAGCCGTGGTGCGAGCCACCAACTGGCTGCCGCCGGTGCAGCGGGCCATCACCCGCCAGCTGACCGGGGACACCACGCAGGCGCTCTGGCGCAGCCTGCTGCCGCCACTGCCCCCCTTGCCGAATCTGGCGGACCTGCCGCGTCCGCCACGCTGGGCGCGCGGCCCCTTCGGCCGGGCCTGAAACCGGCCCGACGCCCGATCAGCCCGGCAGCACCTGGCTGGGCTTGAGCACGGCTTCCACCTTGGCCCCCTTGCGGGCGCGCTTGCCCATGTGGGTGGCCAGGGCCGAGCCCTTGAGCAGTTCGTCCCGCGGCTTGCCGCCCCTGCCGGCGCCCAGCACCCGCAGCACGTCGCCGAAGCTGCAGACGGACAAGAGCGGGTCCTTGGCGTCCACGTCCATCAGCGTCAGGCCCCGGCCGCCCTTGGGCTGCAGCTTCAGGTCCGACAGCGCATAGACCAGCAGCCGGCCGCTGGCCGACAGGCAGGCCACCTGCGCATGGGCGATGGCCACCGGTGCCGGCGGCAACAGCGCTTCCTTGTCTTCCAGCGTCAGGAAGCTCTTGCCCGCGCGTTGGCGGGTGAAGAGATCCGACGCCCGGGCCAGCAGGCCGAAGCCGCCGCTGTTGGCGAACAGCAGCGTGGTGTCGGCCGCGCCGGCGAAGTAGTGCAGCGCCTTGCTGCCCGGCTCCAGGTCGATCAGCGAGGTGATGGGCACGCCGTCGCCACGCCCGCCCGGCAGGCTGGCCACGGCGATGTTGTAGACCCGGCCATTGCTGCCGATGACCAGCAGCGTATCCACGCTGCGGCAGGCGAAGTGGCTGTGCAGGGTGTCACCGGACTTGAAGCCCAGCGTGGCGGCGTCCACCTCGTGGCCCTTGAGGGCGCGGGCCCAACCCATCTGGCTGATGACCACGGTGACGGGCTCGTCCACCACCTTGACCTCGGCCACCGCCCGCTTCTCCTCCTGGATCAGGGTGCGGCGGTCGTCGCCGAACTGCTTGGCGTCGGCCTCGATCTCCTTGATCACGGTGCGGCGCAGGCTGCCCGGGTTGCCCAGGATGTCCTCCAGCTTGGACTGCTCCTCGCGCAGGCTCGACAGTTCCTGTTCGATCTTGAGTGCTTCCAGCCGGGCCAGCTGGCGCAGCCGGATCTCCAGGATGTCCTCGGCCTGGCGGTCGCTCAGGCGGAAGCGCTCGATCAGCGCCGGCTTGGGCTCGTCGGCGTTGCGGATGATGCGGATCACCTCGTCGATGTTCAGCAGCACCAGCTGGCGGCCTTCCAGCACGTGGATGCGGTCCAGCACCTTGTCCAGGCGGTGGCGGGTGCGCCGCTGCACCGTGGTCTGGCGGAAGCTGATCCACTCCAGCAGCATCTGGCGCACGCTCTTCTGCACCGGCTTGCCGTCCAGACCCACCATGGTCAGGTTGACCGGGGCATTGGTCTCCAGGCTGGTGTGGGCCAGCAGGGTGGTGATCAGCTCCTGCTGCTCGACGGTGCGGCTCTTGGGCTCGAAGACCAGGCGCACCGGCGCATCCTTGCTGGATTCGTCGCGCACCGCGTCCAGCACCGACAGCACGGCGCCCTTGAGCTGGGTCTGTTCGGCGGTCAGCGCCTTCTTGCCGGCCTTGACCTTGGGGTTGGTCAGCTCCTCGATCTCCTCGAGCACCTTCTGCGCGCTGGTGCCCGGCGGCAGCTCGGTCACCACCAGCTGCCACTGGCCGCGCGCCAGGTCCTCGATCTTCCAGACGGCGCGCACCTTCAGGCTGCCGCGGCCACTGCTGTAGGCCGCGCGGATGTCGGCCGCGCTGGAGATGACCTGACCGCCGCCCGGGAAGTCCGGGCCGGGCAGCATGGCGAACAGCTCGTCGTCGGGCAGCTGATCGTTGCGGATCAGCGCCACTGCCGCCGCCGCCACCTCGCGCAGGTTGTGGCTGGGGATCTCGGTGGCCAGGCCCACGGCAATGCCCGAGGCCCCGTTGAGCAGCACGAAAGGCAGGCGCGCCGGCAGCTGCCGGGGCTCCTCGGTGGAGCCGTCGTAGTTGGGCACGAACTCCACCGTGCCCTCGTCGATCTCATCGAGCAGCAGGCGGGCGATGGGCGACAGGCGCGCCTCGGTGTAGCGCATGGCCGCGGCACCGTCGCCATCGCGGCTGCCGAAGTTGCCCTGGCCGTCGATCAACGGGTAGCGCTGCGAAAAATCCTGCGCCATGCGCACCAGGGCGTCGTAGGCGGCCTGATCGCCGTGCGGGTGGAAGCGGCCCAGCACATCGCCCACCACGCGGGCGCTCTTGACCGGCTTGGGTGCGCCACCGGCCCAGCCCAGGCCCATGCGCTGCATGGCGTAAAGAATGCGCCGCTGCACCGGCTTGGCACCGTCGCAAACATCGGGCAGCGCCCGGCCCTTGACGACGCTCAGCGCGTACTCGAGGTAGGCCCGCTCGGCGTACTGCGCCAGGGCGATGTCGTTCGATCCGTCGCCGTCACCGGCTTGAAAGCTCAGGGAAGTCTGTTCCATCGATCTCGGTCGGGCTCAGCGCACGGGCTGCGCCCCTTCGTTCCAGCCCACCAGCTTGAGCTGGCGGGCGCCCGTCTGCATGCGTTGCTGCAGCAGGGTCCAGTAAAGCTCGAGCACCATGTGCACATGGGCCCGCGTTTCTTCGAAAGGCGGCATCTTGCCACCGGCGCGGCGCACATTGCCCTCGCCGGCGTTCCAGGCGGCCAGGGCCACATCCACCCCGCCATAACGGCGGGTCAGATCGGCCAGCATGCGCGCGCCGGTCAGGATGTTCAGCCGCGGGTTGCGCATGCGCTGCTCGACCGGCGCCTGGGCCTCGGCCTTGGTGGCGTAGCGGTCGGCCGCGTCCGGCGTCATCTGCATCAGGCCGATGGCCCCACGGGGCGACACCAGCTCCGGGTTGAAGCCCGACTCCACCGTGATGATGGCCTTGAGCAGTTCGGCGTCCACGCCGGTGGCCTCCTCGGCCTCCTTGAGCACGGGCTGCAGGCGCTTGACCTCCGGCGCGATGTCCAGCCAGGTCAGCAGACCGTTGCCGGTCATCGTCTTGCCCGGCACCCGGATGTTCAGCTGCCCCGGCTCCGGCAACACCGGCAGATAGCGCGAATCGACCGCGCTGTCGGCGAAGTGGGCCACGCCGGCACCGTCCACATAGCCCCAGAGCTGCTGCGCCTGTGCAGGCAGGCAGAAGCCCACCCAGGCGAGCACTCCGCAGGCCAGGCGAAGGGCGCAAAGACGGGCGGCGAGACGGGACATGGCCAGGGGCTCCGGAGGGATTCAGGCGCGACGGATTCTAGGAACCGTCGCGTCGGCCAAAAGCCCGAAAACCGGGGCCGATGACGCCTGGCCCGGGGGGTGGCGACGCTCAGACATCGATCTCCACCGAGTCGCCATGCAGCTCCATCAGCTCGCGCCGGGCCTGGGCTTCGCCCTTGCCCATCAGCTTGCCCATGGAGCTCACCGTGCCGTCGAAATTCACCGCGCCGTAGCCCACCCGCAGCAGGCGCCGGGTGTCGGGGTTCAGCGTGGTGTCCCAGAGCTGCTCGGCGCTCATTTCACCCAGGCCCTTGAAGCGGCTGATGCTCCAGGCGGTTTCCTTGACACCCTCCTTGCGCAGCTTCTCCAGCACCGCGTCCATCTCGCCCTGGTCCAGGGCATAGACCTTGGACGCCGGCTTCTTGCCACGGGCGGGCACGTCGATGCGGAACAGCGGCGGCTTGGCCACGTACACGTGGCCCGCCTCGATCAGCTTGGGGAAGTGGCGGAAGAACAGCGTCAGCAGCAGCACCTGGATGTGCGAGCCGTCCACGTCCGCGTCGGACAGGATGCAGATTTTGCCGTAGCGCAGGCCGGACAGGTCCGGGCTGTCGTTCGGGCCGTGCGGGTCCACGCCGATGGCCACCGAGATGTCGTGGATCTCGGTGTTCTTGAACAGCAGGTCGCGCTCCACCTCCCAGGCGTTGAGCACCTTGCCGCGCAGCGGCAGGATGGCCTGGGTCTCCTTGTCGCGCCCCATCTTGGCACTGCCGCCGGCCGAGTCGCCCTCCACCAGGAAGAGCTCGTTGAGCGTCAGGTCGCGGCTTTCGCAGTCGGTCAGCTTGCCCGGCAGCACGGCCACGCCCGAGCCCTTGCGCTTCTCCACCTTCTGCCCGGCACGCTGGCGGGTCTGCGCGGCCTTGATGGCCAGCTCGGCCAGCTTCTTGCCGTATTCCACATGCTGGCTGAGCCACAGTTCCAACGCCGGCTTGACGAAGGCCGACACCAGGCGCAGCGCGTCACGGCTGTTCAGGCGCTCCTTGGTCTGGCCCTGGAACTGCGGGTCCAGCACCTTGGCCGACAGCACGAAGCTGGCGCGGCTGAACACATCCTCGGGCATCAGCTTGACGCCCTTGGGTAGCAGCGAGTGCAGCTCGATGAAGCCCTTGACCGCACCGAACAGGCCATCTTTGAGGCCGGCCTCGTGGGTGCCGCCGGCCACCGTCGGGATCAGGTTGACGTAACTCTCGCGCAGCAGTGCGCCATCCTCGGTGAAGGCCACCGCCCAGGCCGCGCCTTCGCCGGTGGCGAAATTGTCGTATTCGCCCTCGGCGGCGTAGTGCTCGCCCTCGAACAGCGGGATGACCGGATCGGCCGAGAGCGATTGCTGCAGGTAGTCCAGCAGGCCGCCCTTGAACTGCCAGGTCAGGGTCTCGGACTCCTTGCCGCCGGGCTTCTCGGTGGTCAGCGTCACGGTGACGCCGGGCATCAGCACGGCCTTGCTGCGCAGCAGGTGGATCAGTTCCTGGCGCGGCAGGTCGGCGCTCTCGAAATACTTGGCGTCCGGCCAGACGCGCACCGAGGTGCCCTGCTTGCGGTCGCCGCTGCCGGCCTTGCGCACCGCCAGCGGCTCCACCACGTCGCCGCCCGAGAAGGCCAGCGTGGCCACCTGGGCTTCGCGCCAGACGGTGACCTGCAGCCGAGTGGAGAGTGCATTGGTCACGCTCACACCCACGCCGTGCAGGCCGCCGGAGAAGCTGTAGGCCCCGCCCGAGCCCTTGTCGAACTTGCCACCCGCGTGCAGCCGGGTGTAGACGATCTCCAGCACCGGCACCTGTTCTTCCGGGTGCAGACCGAAGGGGATGCCGCGCCCGTCATCCTCCACCGTGACCGAATGGTCGGCGTGCAGGGTGACGGCGATGCGCTTGCCGAAACCGGCCAGGGCCTCGTCGGCGGCGTTGTCGATCACCTCCTGCACGATGTGCAGGGGGTTGTCGGTGCGGGTGTACATGCCCGGGCGCTGCTTGACCGGCTCCAGGCCCTTGAGCACCTTGATGGACGCCTCGCCATAGACGGGCGTGACGGAAGAGGAACGTGTCGCCATGGCGGGCGATTGTAGGGAGGCCGCTTGCCACCCCCGCGACAACCCCATGACGCCCGCCCGCGACGCGGCGAAGGCCCCGTGCCTGCCGGGCGGAATGCCATCCGCTACAGTGCGCCGATGTCTTCTGCAGCCACTCCCACCCGCACCTTGTCCATGACCCAGGTCCTGGTCTGCGGTGCCGCCATCGTGACCCTGTCCATGGGCATCCGCCACGGCTTCGGCCTGTGGCTGGCCCCCATCACGATGGACCGGGGCTGGACGCGCGAGACCTTCGCCTTCGCCCTGGCCATCCAGAACATCGCCTGGGGCGCGGCTGGCCCCTTTGCCGGCATGCTGGCCGACCGCTTCGGCGCCTTCCGGGTGCTGGCGGTGGGCGCCCTGCTCTACGCCGCCGGCCTGGTGCTGATGGCGCTGGCCACCTCGGGCCTGGCCTTCACCGGCAGCGCCGGCCTGCTGCTGGGCCTGGCCCAGTCGGGCACCACCTATGCCGTGGTCTATGGTGTCATCGGGCGCAACGTGGCGCCCGAGAGGCGCTCCTGGGCCATGGGCGTGGCCGCTGCCGCGGGCTCCTTCGGCCAGTTCCTGATGGTGCCGGTGGAAAGCTGGCTGATCGGCCACTGGGGCTGGCAGAGCGCCCTGTTCGTGCTGGGCTGCGCTGCGCTGGCCATCGCGCCGCTGGCCCTGGGCCTGAAGGAGCCCGACCAGGCCCACGCCGCCCACGGCGGCCCGCGCCAGAGCGTGGGGGCGGCCCTGCGCGAGGCCCTGGGCTCCTCGAGCTTCCGCTGGCTGACGGCCGGCTACTTCGTCTGCGGCTTCCAGGTGGTGTTCATCGGCGTGCACATGCCCAGCTATCTGAAGGACCACGGCCTGGCCCCGCAGGTGGCCACCACCGCCCTGGCGCTGATCGGCCTTTTCAACGTCTTCGGCACCTACACCGCCGGGCTGCTGGGCCAGCGCATGGCCAAGCGCCACATCCTCTCGGGCATCTATCTGCTGCGTTCGGTGGTCATCGTGCTCTTCCTGTGGGCGCCGCTCACACCGCTGAGCGTCTACCTGTTCGCCGCCGTGATGGGCTTTCTGTGGCTGTCCACCGTGCCGCCCACCAACGCCATCGTGGCCCAGGTGTTCGGCGTGCAGTACATGTCCATGCTGGGCGGCATCGTCTTCTTCAGCCACCAGATCGGCTCGTTCCTGGGAGTCTGGCTGGGCGGCTGGCTGTACGATCTGACCGGCAGCTACGACGTGGTCTGGTGGATTGCCGTGGGCCTGGGCGTGTTCGCCGGCCTGGCCAACCAGCCCGTGCGCGAGACCCCCATCGTGCGGCCCGTCGCGGCAACCGCCTGAGTTCCCGACACCCCATGCCCTCTTCGCCTCTGCCGTCACACCGGCCTCGCGCCTCTGGCACCGCCAGACGCTGGCTGGTCTGGCTCGGGGTGGTGGCGGTGCTGGCCACGGTATTCCTGGCCTATCTGCGGCCCGAACTGGCCCTGGACCTGGCGGGCCGGCTCTGGGCCTGCTTCTGACCGGACACGAATGTCGAACTGCTCGCCGCGCCCCTCGGACTGGGTGACCCGTTGGACCGAAGCCCTGCCCCCGGGCAGCCGCGTGCTGGACCTGGCCTGCGGCAGCGGCCGCCACCTGCACTGGCTGGCGACCCGGGGGTACCAGGTCACCGGGGTGGACCGGGATCTCTCGCGGCTGGCGGACCTGGCAGGCCAGGCTGACCGGGCCGATCGGGCTGTGCCGGCCGAGCTGCTGCAGGCCGACCTGGAATCGGGCCCCTGGCCCCTGGCCGGCCGGCAATTCGACGCGGTGGTGGTGACGAACTACCTGTGGCGTCCCCGCTGGGCCGAACTGGCCGACACGGTGGCCCCCGGTGGCCTGCTGGTCTACGAAACTTTTGGCGAGGAACAGGCCTCCATCGGCAAGCCTTCGCGACCGGACTTCCTGCTGCGCCATGGTGAGTTGCTGACGCTCTGCCAAGGGTGGCGGGTGCTGGGCTACGAGGACGGTTTTGTCCCGGCACCCGACCGCTTTGTCCAGCGCATTGCCGCCGTGCGTCCCGGCGGGGCCGCGCGGCAGCATGCGCTGCCGGTTTTGGCCTCGGCCCAGGGCTAGAATCGTCGCTTCCTCTGAGGATCCATCCTGATGACACCGATTGTTGGCAGCATCGTCGCGCTGGTGACGCCGATGCACGAAGACGGCAGCGTCGACTACGACGCGCTCAAGGCACTGATCGACTGGCACATCGCCGAAGGCACCGACTGCATCGGCGTGGTCGGCACCACGGGCGAGTCGGCCACCGTCGACGTGGAAGAACACTGCGAGATCATCCGCGTGGCCGTCGAACACGCCAAAGGCCGGGTGCCCATCCTGGCCGGCGCCGGTGCCAACAGCACCGCCGAGGCCATCTCGCTGTCCAAGTACGCCAAGGAAGTCGGCGCCGACTGCACCCTGCAGGTCGTGCCTTACTACAACAAGCCGTCCCAGGAAGGCATCTACCGCCACTTCCGCGCCATCGCCGAAGCGGTGGACATCCCGGTGATGCTCTACAACGTGCCCGGCCGCACGGTGGCGGACATGCAGCCCGAGACGGTGCTGCGCCTGACCGAGGTGCCCGGCATCTTCGGCATCAAGGAAGCCACAGGCAGCATCGAACGCGCGGCCTGGCTGCTCAAGCAGGTCCCTTCGAGCTTCTCGGTCTATTCGGGTGACGACAGCACCGCCATCGCCCTGATGCTGCTGGGCGGCAAGGGCAATGTGAGCGTCACTGCCAACGTGGCGCCCAAGCTGATGCACGAGCTGTGCATGGCCGCCATTGCCGGCGACATCGCCAAGGCCCGCGAGATCCACTTCCGTCTGCTGCCGCTGCACAAGCAGCTGTTCTGCGAATCCAGCCCCGCCCCCACCAAGTGGGCGCTGTCGCAGATGGGCCGCTGCCGCAACGTGCTGCGCCTGCCGATCGTCGAACTGTCCCCGGCCGGCCAGGCCACCGTGGGCCAGGCCCTGCGCGATTCCGGCATCCTGTGAGCGACCTGTGCGGTGCCCCACCGGGCACCGCTGTTCCCCTGTCCCTGCGGCGCGCCGACCCGGCATGCGCCCTCCGGAGATCTCCCAAGTGAAACAAGCCTTCTCGATCACGGCCGTGCGCGGCGCCACCCTGGCCCTGGCGGCCAGCCTGGCCGGTTGCGGCATGCTCAGCAGCGTGCTGCCCGACGACAAGATCGACTACGGCACGGCCTCCCGCAAGGTGCAGCCGCTGGATGTGCCACCCGACCTGACCCAGCTGGCGCGTGACAACCGCTATGCGCCGCAGGCCGGCACGGTGTCGGCATCCGCCCTCGGCTCCGTCAAGCCCGCGGCAGCGACCGGCGCGGCGGCCACGCCCACCGTGGCCATCAACCAGGTGGGCGACACCCACCTGGCCCGCATGGGCCAGCAGCAGTGGCTGGTCAGCCCGCGCAGTCCGGAAGAGGTCTGGCCTCTGGTGCGGCAGTTCTTCCTGGATCGCAACTTCAAGTTCCAGAAGGAGGACGCGGCCTCCGGCGTGCTGGAGACGGACTGGATCGAGAACCGGGCCAACCTGCCCAAGGACCTGATCCGCTCCACGATCGGTCAGGTGCTCGACGCCTTCTACGACAGCGGCCTGCGCGACCGTTTCACCATCCGGGTGCTGCGCGGCGCCGATGGCAAGGGTTCGGAGATCTACGTCGCCCATCACGGGCTTGAAGAGGTCTACATCAACCGCGACGGCAACACGACCTGGACCAACCGCCCCGCCGACCCGGCCCTGGAGACCGAGTTGCTCACCCGCCTGATGCAGGCCTTGTCGCCCACGACCGTGGCTGCGGCGCCGGCCGGTGCCGCCTCGGACGCCGCAGCGTCGGCGCCGCCGGTGGTGCAGGTGGCGGGCAAGGCCCGCGTGCTCAGCGGCCAGGCAGGCGCCACGCTGGAGGTGGATGACGGCCTGGAACGCACCTGGCGTCGCGTCGGTCTGGCCCTGGACCGAACCGGCTTCACGGTGGAGGAGCGCGACCGCGCCCTGGCCACCTACGCTGTGCGCTACGTCGACCCCAAGGTGGCCGCGCAGGATTCGCCCAACTTCATCTCCAAGCTGTTCGGCGCGAAGGATCCGGCGGAACTGGCTCTGGGCCGCTATCGCATCGTGCTCAAGGCGGCCGGCAACGGCACCCAGATCACCGTGCAGAAGCCCAATGGCGATCCCGACAACAGCGAGAGCGCACAGCGCATCGCCCAACAGTTGGTGGACGAGCTGAAATATTGAATCCGTCCGAATGGATTCACCCAAGGGCAGCCTCAGGTTGCCCTTTTTTCATGCCGCGCGACATCGCGCGGACATAAAAAAAGCCGCCCTCAGCAGGCGGCTTTCTTTCAACACGTCGCTGCAATGCAGCAACGTGGCAGTCAGCTTAGTTCGAAGCGGCTTCCGAAGCGGGAGCAGCGGCTTCCGAAGCGGCCGGAGCGGCGTCCGAAGCAGCGGGGGCCACTTCCGAAGCGGGAGCGGCGGCCGAGGGAGCGGCGTCCATCGGAGCGGGAGCCTCTTCCTTCTTGCCGCAAGCGGTCAGGGCAGCAGCAGCGATCAGGGAAGCCAGCAGGAGCGACTTGTTCATGAATATCCTCGAATCGAAAAGAGTCGAACAAAAAATACCGGTCATTCTGGAAGCTCGCTGTTCGTGCGCGCCTCCTCCTCGCGAGGTCCAGAAATGTTCAGAGGGCGGTCGTTCGCTCTGAGAACCCTTTTCTGAGCCCAGACTGACATTATACGCAGACTCAGGGAAAGTTCCCGGTACAACATGAGGGCCCGATCTGGGCGGCTGCACCAAAACGTTGCCAACGCGCATCATGCCCCGCCAACGTCAGATTCTCCTCAGACACCGCGGAGCCATCCGGCCTCGGCCCAGTCCGACACCAGTTCACGGGCATCCGCGCTGAGTTGCGCCACCTCCCGGGCACCCAGCGTCCGCTGATCCGCCAGTTGCCGCATCAGCCGGGCATCCCGTCCACCGGCGCGGAAGGATTCTCCATTGATGAAGACGTGTCGCTCGTCGTACATCATGCGGGTGCGACGGTCCAGGCTCAGGCCCTGCCCGGCTTGAAGAGGCTCACCGCCCTCGAACCAGACGATGGCCTTGGGCTCGGTCAACGATTCCCCCAGGGCACAGGACAGGCTGTGGGCGTCATTGAGCGCGGAAATCACCGCTTTCTGCGCGAACTCCTGCAAAGCCGCCGGAATCAGGCCCGGAGTGTCGGTGGCCGACTGGGCCGGATCGCGGTAATGCGGTTCCTGGTCCGGCGCCTCCAGTGCGTCGATCATGCGCTGCAGCACATCGCGGGCGGTTTCCGTCGGCGTGGGGGTGCGGAAGCCCACCGAGCAGGTCATGCAGTCGTTGCCCACGGCAATGCCGTCATGCCCCCAGCGGGGAGGCAGGTAGAGCATGTCCCCGGGTTCCAGCACCCATTCCTCCGTGGGCTGAAAGTTGGCCAGCAGTTTCACCGGCACGCCGTCCACCAGGGTGGCGTCCTTCACCGACCCCACGCGCCAGCGGCGCTGCCCCGAGACCTGCAAGAGGAACACATCGTAGGAATCGGTGTGCGGCCCGACGCCGCCGCCATCGCTGGCATAGCTGATCATCAGATCGTCCAGGCGCGCCTCGGGCACGAAGCGGAACTGGCTCAGCAGCTCATGGGCGGCCGGCACGTGCAGGTCCAGCCCCTGGACCAGCAACGTCCAGCCCGGCCGGCTGAAGGGTGGGATCTGGCGCCGCTCGAAGGGGCCGTGGCGCAACTGCCAGCCCCCCTTGGCCTGCTGGACCAGGCGGGATTCGACATCGTCGCGCGCGGCCAGCGCCAGCAGCTCGGGGCGCGTCACCGGCGGCACCACGCCGGGCACGGCTTGACGGATGAGGCAGGGCTTCTTCTGCCAATGGCGGCGCATGAACTGGGCCGGCGACAGGCCGCCCAGCAAGGGGAGTTTCTGCAGAGGGTTCACGGTCATGGGGCCGGATTGTGGCCGCCCTTGTGCGATCATCCCCTGATGGACATCACTTCCCCTTGTGTGGTGACGCTGACCTGGCGACTTTCGGACGGCCAGGGGCAGCTCATCGACGAACTGAGCGAACCCGTGGAATTCTTCTACGGTGGCGAGGACCTGCTGCCCAAGGTCGAGGAGGCCCTGGCGGGTCAGGGCGTCGGCTTCGAGGCCGAGCTGCATCTGGAACCCGAGCATGCCTTCGGCGACTACGACGCCGATCTGCTCTGCTACGAAGCCCGCGCGCTCTTCCCGGAGGGCGTGGAGCCAGGCATGCGCTTCGAAGGCCTGCCCGAGGGGGCCGTCACCCCCGACATGCCCGAGGACCTGATCTACACCGTCACCGAGGTCTACCCCGAGCACGTGGTGCTCGACGCCAACCACCCGCTGGCCGGCATGGCCCTGCGCATCGCGCTGAAGGTGCTGGAGGTGCGCGAGGCCAGCGCCGAGGAAATCGACGCCGGCTCGGTGGGCGACTCGCCTTTCGCCGTGGTCAGCGGTCCGCCGCCCGGCGAGCCCCTGCACTGAGGCCCTGCGGCGCGGCGGCCGGGCTCAGCCCCGGCCGGTCGAGCCGAAACCACCAGTGCCGCGGTCACTGGCTTCGAAGGACTCCACGCGGCGGAAGGCCGCCTGCACCACCGGCACGATCACCATCTGGGCGATGCGCTCCATGGGCTGCACGGTGAACGCCGCGCTGCCGCGGTTCCAGCAGCTCACCATCAGCGGGCCCTGGTAGTCGGAATCGATCAGCCCCACCAGATTGCCCAGCACGATGCCATGCTTGTGGCCCAGGCCCGAGCGCGGCAGCAGCATGGCCGCCAGGCCCGGGTCCCCGATGTGCACGGCCAGGCCGGTGGGAATCAGCGCAGCTTGCCCCGGGGCCAGCTCCAGCGGCTGGTCCAGGCAGGCGCGCAGGTCCAGGCCGGCGCTGCCGGGGGTGGCATAGGCGGGCAGCTGGTCCGCCATGCGCGGGTCCAGCACTTTCACATCGATCGTCGTCATTCGGCGGAGGTCTTCAGTCGTTCGGCCAGCTCGCGCACCAGGGCGCGGGCCAGGCTCAGCTTGTCGGCGGTGGGCAGCTCGCGGTGACCATCGGCGTCCACCAGCACCAGGGTGTTGTCGTCGCGGCCGAAGGTGGCCGGGCCGAGGTTGCCCACGATCAGCGGCACCTTCTTGCGCAGCAGCTTCTCGCGGGCGTGCTGCAGCAGATGTTCGCTCTCGGCGGCAAAGCCCACGCAGTACGGCGCCTGCGGCAGCGCCGCCACCGCGGCCAGGATGTCCGGGTTCTCGGTCAGCTCGAAGGTCGGCGCCACCTTCTTGCCGTCCTTCTTGATCTTGTGGGCGTTCATCTGCGCAGGGCGCCAGTCGGCCACCGCGGCGGTGGCGACGAACACCTCATGCTGCGCCGCCAATGGCAGCACAGCGTCATGCATCTGCTGCGCGCTCTGGACGTCGACGCGGCGCACATGGCGCGGCGTGGGCAGGTGCACCGGGCCGGCCACCAGGGTCACCTCGGCCCCGGCCTCCTGCGCGGCGCGGGCGATGGCAAAGCCCATCTTGCCGCTGGAGTGGTTGGTGATGCCACGCACCGGATCGATGGCCTCGAAGGTGGGGCCGGCGGTGATCAGCAGCCTGCGTCCGGCCAGCAGCTTGGGCTGGAAGAAGGCGATCAGCTCGTCGCGCAGCTCGGCTGGCTCCAGCATGCGGCCGTCGCCCACCTCGCCGCAGGCCTGGTCGCCCGCGGCCGGGCCCAGCACGGTGGCGCCATCGGCCCGCAGCTGCGCCACATTGCGCTGGGTGGCCGGGTGGGCCCACATTTCGCGGTTCATCGCCGGCGCCACCAGCAACGGCACCCGCTCGATGGGGCGCGCCAGGCACAGCAGCGAGAGCAGCTCGTCGGCCCGCCCCTGCACGAGGCGCGCGATGAAGTCCGCGCTGGCCGGGGCGATCAGGATGGCGTCGGCCTCGCGCGAGAGATTGATGTGCGCCATGTTGTTGCCCGGGCGCGCATCCCACTGGCTGGTGTAGACGGCACGGCCCGACAGGGCCTGCATGGTCACCGGGGTGATGAAGGCCTCGGCGGCCTCGGTCATCACCACCTGCACCGTGGCGCCGGCCTTCACCAGCTCACGGGTCAGCTCGGCAGCCTTGTAGCAGGCCACGCCGCCGGACAGACCCAGCACGATGTGCCGGCCCGCCAGATCTTGTCGCTCACTCATTTCCGAGATCCAGATCGCTCGCGGTACCGATCACTGCATCTGTGCGCCGTGGCACTTCTTGAACTTCTTGCCGCTGCCGCAGGGGCACGGGTCGTTGCGGCCCGGCAGATCACCCACCCTGCGCTGCGGCGGCTTGGGGGCATGGTCCAGCCAGTACAGGCGCATGTCCTGCGCCGCGTACAGGGCCTCGTGGATCAGCTCGTCGCGGGTGAGCTCCTCACCCTCGTAGAGCTCGTCGCAGACTTCCTTGACTTCCTCGGGCGTCATCGTCAGCGTGACCACCCGGGTCATGCATTCCTCGAAGAGCTGCCCCTCCTCGGTCTCGGCGTCCGGCTCCGGCCAATCCTGCGGGAAATCGCGCGTGGCGTCGATGAAGCCCAGGGCCCAGACCTCGCCGGTCTGCTCCAGCATGTGCAGCTCATCGGCCTTCACATGCCCTTCCTCGACCAGGCGCTGCTTGTCCTCCTCGGTCAGCTCGATCATCAACGGCGCCAGGCGCAGCACGTCGGTGTCGTCCAGGATCTCCTCGGGGTCCAGCTGGTTGGCCAGCACATCCCAGCGGGCCTGGATGGCCTCGCGCGCGGCCTGGGCATCGGCCGGGTCGGCAAAGGCGCGCTCGAAGACGCCCTCGGCCATCACCGGCAGCCACTCGTCCAGCGACAGACGGCGAGGACCGGACATCAGGGCGGTCATGTAGCCGTCCAACCATTCCAGAGAGACGCCGTCCTCGAAGCCGGCCATGCGCTGGCACAGCGCGTCCAGCGCCTCGATCTCTTGTTCGGTGCTCATGCGGGGCGCCGCCATCGGTGTCTCCAGGAAAACTCAGGGCCCGGCAGTGTCGCACGTCCCGCAGCCATGCGCGAGTCGCCGCCGCCCCGGTGGCCCGGCCTGGCGGGGGAACCCTTGGCAAAGTGCTGAACTGATTGGCACCGTGTTCCTGTGGGTGGACTGCCGGATGCCCCTGGCTCCATGGCGCGAAGTCCTGAAGCGGGTGTGCGAAGCCTCTCCGCTGTGGGATCGGCGCCTGGCAATGCGCCAGGTCACCGAGGCGGGTGAACGCGCCATGCCGTTGCGCGCCCTGGTCACCGCGGCCAACTCGTCCGCGGCCTGGGATGTGCGCTGCGAGTTGCGGGAAGCCATGATCGACGTCATGCAGCGCGAGTAACCCCAGCGCCGGCCCTTGTGGCGCACCCCTGGCATGGAGCGGGTCCCGGCCCCGGGCCACTCACCTGCGGCCTGAACGTCCCGCCCCGCATGGTGCGAGACTTGCAGTCATCAGACCGGCACTTCCCACCCACACCATGCACTACGACATCGTCATCGTCGGCGGCGGCGCCGGCGGCCTCGAACTGGCCGCCTCGCTGGGCCGGACCCTGGGCCGGCACAGCGGCCAGGAAAAGGTCCTGCTGATCGACCGCGCCTCCTTCCACATCTGGAAGCCCACCCTGCATGAAGTGGCGGCCGGCACGCTCGATGCCCACCAGGAGGGCCTGTCCTACACCACCCTGGCCCGGCGCAACCATTTCAGCTTCACGCTGGGCGAACTGGGCGGCGTTGACCACCAGAAGCGGCACATCACCCTGGCGCCAGTGCTGGACATTCAGGGACAGGTGCTGGTGCCGGAACGGCACATCAGTTACCGCTGGCTGGTGCTGGCCATCGGCAGCGGATCGAACTTCTTCGGCACCCCGGGCGCCGAGCACGCCTACGTGCTGGAGCAGACGCTGGACGCCGAGCGCTTCCACCAGCGTCTGCTCACGGCTTTCGTGCGGACGGCCTTCTCCGAGGGCAAGCTGCTGTCGCTGGCCATCGTCGGCGCAGGCGCCACGGGCGTGGAGCTGTCGGCCGAACTGATCGAGGCCCACCAGGAGCTGACCGAGGGCCTAAGCAAGGAACAGCGCTTCCGGCTGGACATCACCATCGTCGAGGCCGCGCCGCGCATCCTGGCCGGCCTGCCCGAGAAGATCTCCCACCAGGCCCAGGTGGCGCTGCAGCGCAAGCAGGTCAAGGTGCTGACCAGCACCCGGGTGCAGGCCATCGAGGCCGATGCGCTGGTGACCGACCAGGGCCGCATCCCGGCCGACCTGATCGTCTGGGCAGCCGGCATCAAGGCCGCCGACAGCAACGAGCGCCTGGGCCTGACGACCAACCGCTCCCACCAGTTCGTGGTGGATGCACAGCTGCGCACCTCGGCCGAGGGCATCTACGCCATGGGCGACTGCGCCGCCTGCGAATGGGAAAGCGGCCGCCTGGTGCCGGCCCGCGCCCAGGCGGCTCACCAGCAGGCCAGCTACCTGAAGCAGGTGCTGCTGGGCCTGCTGAAGGAACGTCCGGTCAGCGCCCCCTTCCAGTACCGCGACTTCGGCTCACTGGTCTCGCTGGGCGAGAACAAGGGCGTGGGCAACCTGATGGGCGGGCTCTCGGGCCGCAACTTCTTCGTCGAGGGGCTGATCGCGAAGTGGATGTACATGTCCCTGCACCTGAACCACCACCGCGCCATCATCGGCACCATCGACACCATGGTGCTGGCCCTGGTGCGGCTGCTGCAGCGGCGCGTCTCCGGCCGCCTCAAGCTGCACTGAGCCCACCCGGCCTCAACCCGCGTTGGGCCCGGCCAGGTAGTCGGCCTTGCCCAGCGGCACGCCGGCCTGGCGCAACAGGTCGTACGCGGTGGTGACGTGGAAGAAGATGTTGGGAATGGCCCAGTGCAGCAGATAGGCCTGGCCGCTCAGCGTGCGGGTGGCGTCGCGGCCCACCGGAAAGGTGATCTCGGCGGCCTCCCGGCCGTCGATCTGCGCCGGCTGCAGCGTGGCCAGCCAGGCCAAGGTCTTGGACACCCGTTCACGCAGTTCGGCGAAGGTGGTCTCGTTGTCTTCGAACTTCGGGGCCTCGATGCCCGCCAGCCGCGCACTGCCGTTCTTGGCTGCGTCACAGGCAATGCGGATCTGCGCCGTGAACGGCAGCATGTCCGGCGCGAAGCGCATCGCGCAGAACACGTCGGGGCTGAACTTGCGGGCCTCGGCATGGGCCTGTGCCTTGTCCAGCAGATGACCCAGGTTGGTCAGCGCGGTGGTGAAGACGGGCAGCGCGGTGCTGCCCAGGGTGATCGACATCTCGGTCTCCGGGAGGTTGTGGTTGGCAGGCGGCATGCTAAGCCGCCCTCACCGAGGCCACCCGGTACAGGGGCTTTTGCCCCCGCGGTGATCAGACCCGCTCGGCCACCCAGGCCTGCACCGAGGCCAGCGCCGCCGGCAGGGCCGCGGCATCGCTGCCACCGGCCATGGCCAGGTCGGGCTTGCCGCCGCCCTTGCCGCCCACCTGCTGGGCCACGAAGTTCACCAGCTCGCCGGCCTTGACCTTGCCGATGCTGTCGGACGTGACGCCCGCGGCCAGCTGCACCTTGCCGCCGTCCACCGCCGCCAGCACGATGGCAGCGCTCTTGAGCTTGTCCTTGAGCTTGTCCAGGGTCTCGCGCAGGGTCTTGGCATCGGCTCCTTCCAGCGTCGCGGCCAGCACCTTCAGACCCTTCACGTCCACCGCCTGCGACAGCAGCTCGTCGCCCTGGGCCGAGGCCAGCTTGCCCTTGAGGGCGGCCACTTCCTTTTCCAGGGTGCGGACCTGTTCCAGCACGGCGCTCACACGGTGCTCCAGCTCGCTGGGCGCGGCCTTGAGCGTGCTGGCCACCTGGCCCACGGTGCTTTCCAGACCCTGCAGATAGGCCAGCGCGTTGTCGCCGGTCACCGCCTCGATGCGGCGGATGCCGGCGGCCACACCGCTTTCGACCACCACCTTGAACAGGCCGATGTCGCCGGTGGCCTTGACGTGGGTGCCACCGCACAGCTCCTTGGAGCTGCCGATGCTCAGCACGCGCACGGTGTCGCCGTACTTCTCACCGAACAGCATCATCGCGCCGCTCTTCTGGGCGTCGTCGATGCCCATCACCTCGGCCTTGGCCTGGGCGTTGGCCAGAATCTCGGCGTTGACGATGGCCTCGACCTTGCGGATCTCCTCGGCCGTCATCGGCGCGGTGTGGGCGAAGTCGAAGCGGGTGCGCTCGGGCGTCACCAGCGAGCCCTTCTGTTGCACATGGGCGCCCAGCACCTCGCGCAGGGCCTTGTGCATCAGGTGGGTGGCGCTGTGGTTGCGCACGGTCTTGGCGCGGCGCTCGGCATCCACCTTGGCCACGAAGGCATCGCCGACCTTGACCGAACCTTCGACGACACGGCCATGGTGGCCGAAGACATCGGCCTGGATCTTCATCGTGTCCTCGACCAGCACGCGGGTCGTACCGTTGCGCAGCTCGCCCGCATCGCCCACCTGGCCGCCGGACTCGGCGTAGAACGGGGTGTGGTCGAGCACGATGACGGCGTCGTCACCGGCCTGGGCTTCGGGCACCGACGTGCCGTCTACATAGACAGCCACCACCTTGGAGGTCTCGCAGACCAGGTGTTCGTAGCCGTGGAAGGCGGTGGGCACGCCGCTGTATTCCAGGCCGGCGGCCATCTTGAACTTGCCGGCGGCACGGGCCTGCTCGCGCTGGCGGGCCATGGCGGCGTCGAAGCCCGCCTGGTCCACCGTCACGCCACGCTCGCGGCAGACGTCGGCGGTCAGGTCCACCGGGAAGCCATAGGTGTCGTGCAGCTTGAAGGCGGTCTCGCCGTCGAGCTGCTTGGCCCCCGCGGCTTCCATCGCCGCCAGGGCGCCTTCCAGGATCTCCATGCCGCGTTCGATGGTCTGGAAGAAGCGCTCTTCTTCCTGCTGGATCACCTCGGTCACCCGGGCCTGGGCTTGGCGCAGTTCCGGATAAGCCTCGCCCATCTGGTTCACCAGCTCGGCCACGATCTTGTGGAAGAACGGGGTGCGCGCGCCGAGCTTGTAGCCGTGGCGGATGGCGCGGCGGGCGATGCGGCGCAGCACATAGCCGCGGCCCTCGTTGCCCGGGATCACGCCGTCGACGATGGTGAAGGAGCAGGCGCGGATGTGGTCGGCGATGACCTTCAGGCTGGGCGAGGCCGGATCGATGTCGGCGCCGCCGGCGCTTTCCACCGCGGCCTTGGACGCTGCGATCAGCGCGACGAAGAGGTCGATCTCGTAGTTCGAGTGCACGTGCTGCAGCACCGCGGCAATGCGCTCCAGGCCCATGCCGGTGTCCACCGAGGGCTTGGGCAGCTTGTGCATCACACCGTCTTCGGTGCGATTGAACTGCATGAACACGTTGTTCCAGATCTCGATGTAGCGGTCACCGTCTTCATCGGGGCTGCCCGGAGGGCCGCCGGCCACGTCGGGGCCATGGTCGAAGAAGATCTCGGTGCAGGGGCCGCAGGGGCCCGTGTCGCCCATCATCCAGAAGTTGTCGGACATGTAGCGGCCGCCCTTGTTGTCGCCGATGCGCACGATGCGCTCGGCGGGCACGCCCACCACCTTGTTCCAGATCTCGTACGCCTCGTCGTCCTCGGAATAGACGGTCACCCACAGCTTGTCGGCCGGCAGCTTGAAGTGCTGGGTCAGCAGTTCCCAGGCGTAGCTGATCGCGTCGTGCTTGAAGTAGTCACCGAACGAGAAGTTGCCCAGCATCTCGAAGAAGGTGTGGTGCCGCGCGGTGTAGCCGACGTTGTCCAGGTCGTTGTGCTTGCCGCCGGCGCGGATGCACTTCTGCGCCGTGGTCGCCCGGCTGTAGGGCCGCTTGTCGAAGCCCAGGAACACGTCCTTGAACTGGTTCATCCCGGCATTGGTGAACAGCAGCGTGGGGTCGTCGCCCGGCACCACCGGGCTGGACGACACGATCGTGTGCCCCTTGCTCTCGAAGAACTTCAGGTAGGTCTGGCGGATCTCGGCGGCTTTCATCCGGAACTTTCGAGAAAGTGGACCCCTCCGACTGGGTGCATGCGGCCTCACGCGGCCGAGCACCCGAGGGGATGAAATGGAACCTTTCATTATAGGTTCCGCCCTCGACACAGGCCGCCGGCGCGACCTTCTGGCGGGCACCCCGCCGGCCTGTGTCGCATTCGCCCCAATTTGTAACAAGCACTCCGCCCCCGGGCCGCGCCTTCGCCGGTGAAAACCGGGGAGGATGGCGATCGGCCACCAAACGTCTTGTTACGAGTACCGCGAGCGCCGGCGCGGTCTTTCCCTACATTCGCGGACACCTGCCGGCACAAACAGGCAGGACACCACGCGGTGGGTCAACGGCCCACCACCAGGCAGTACAGCCGCGCCCATGCACCCACAGCGTCCGGGCCGGCCACGTTCGGAGGGGCCGCATGGGCCGCACACACCTGTTGCGTCAGGCCGACGCAACCGATGCCACGCGGCTCGGGCAAGCCCGGGCGGCCTGCCCCACCCCGATGCACCCGCGGGCAGTATCGTGACGCTGCGCGACTGGCTGCCCACCGCCTTACGACGCACGTCCGGTCCTGCGGCGCCGGCAGGCCCGGCTTGGTTCCGTCGCGAGGAAGCCATCATGGGCACGGCCATCACCGCCGAACTCTGGGCCGACAGCCCCGCCCAGGCCGAGCAGGCCCTGGGGCTGGTGATGGACGAGATGCACCGGATCGACCGCTGCATGAGCCCGCACCGTCCGGACTCCGAGCTCTCCCGCATCAACCGGGAGGCCGCCCGGCAAGCCGTGCCGCTGAGCCCGGAGATGGCCCGGCTGATCGACCGGGCGCTGACCTTCTCCGCCCTGTCCGAAGGCGCCTTCGACATCAGCTTTGCCGCGGTGGGCCAGCACTACGACTACCGCACCGGCCAGGCCCCCGACACCGACACCCTGACGCAGGCCCGCGCAGCCATCGGCTGGCGCGGCCTGCTGCTGGACCGCGCCGCCGGCACCTTGCGCTTTGCCCGGCCCGGCATGCGCATCGACCTGGGCGGCTTTGCCAAGGGGCACGCGGTGGACAACGCCATTGCCCTGCTGCGCGCCCAGGGCATCCGCCACGCCATGGTCTCCGCCGGCGGCGACAGCCACGTGCTGGGCGACCGGCACGGCCGCCCCTGGAGCGTGGCCATCCGCGACCCGCGCCGCGAAGGCGGCGTGGTGGCCGTGCTGCCGCTGGAGGACGTCTCCATCTCCACCTCCGGCGACTACGAGCGCTTCTTCGAGCGCGACGGCGTGCGCCACCACCACCTGCTGGACCCGCGCACCGGCGAATCCGCCCGCGGTGTGCGCAGCGTGACCATCCTCGCGCCCGATGGCCTGACTTGCGAAGGTCTGTCCAAGACCGTTTTCGTGCTGGGCCCCACGCGCGGCCTGGCCCTGATCCACACCTTGCCCGATGTCGATGCCGTCGTGATTGACGACCAGGGCGCCATGCATGTCAGCGAGGGCCTGGCCCAACCGCTGACCGCGGGGGCTGCGGCCGCCGCCACCACATCCCGGGGAGACCTCGCACCATGAAGCCCATCCACCCTCTCCCGCCGAGCCTGCGGCTGGCTGCGGCCGGCCTGCTGGCCGCCCTGGGCGTGCTGGCCGGCTGCTCCGGCAGCACCAGCGGCAGCGGCACCGCCACCGTTGCGGGGGACGTGCCCCTGGTCTACGTCAAGCGCGCGGACACCCTGAACCTCAACCCCACGGATGGCGCCCCCTTTGCCCCCGGCGGGGACCTGATGCTGCGCGAGAAGTCCTCGCCCAGCGCCCCGGAGCACAACCTGACCCAGCAGTTCACCCAGGGCAAGGGTGATGTGTCCGGGCCCGAGGTGTCCTACGACGCCAAGAAGGTGGTGTTCGCCATGCGCTGCCCCAGCAGCAACACCTCCAAGATCGACGGCGTGGCCGCCTGCACCGGCCGCTGGAACCTCTGGGAATACGACATGAGCAGCGGCGGACTCACCGGCGGCAGCTTCCGCCGGCTGACCGCCTCCACCACCGATGACGACGTGGACCCGGTCTACCTGCCGGGTCACCGTGGCTTCGTCTTCACGTCCAACCGCCAGACCAAGTCCCATCTGGACCAGGCCCTGGGCCGCAGCTACTACGCACTGGACGAGTACGAGCGCCAGCGCGTGTTCAACCTGCATACCATGGATGCCGACGGCGGCAGCATCACCCAGATCTCCTTCAACCAGAGCCACGACCGCAGCCCGGTGATCCGTCCCAACGGCGACATCATGTTCTCGCGCTGGGACCACGTGGGCGACCGCAACCACTTCAAGGTCTTCCGCATGAAGCCCGATGGCACGGACATGTTCGTGCTTTACGGCGCCCACAGCGAAGGCAACACCTACCTGCATCCGCGCGACATGGACCCGTCCGGCAAGTACGCCGGCTACCTGTCCACCGACGCCATGCCCCTGCAGCGCACCAAGGAAGGCGGCGCGCTGCTGCTGATCGACGCGGCCAACTATTCCGAGCAGAACACGCCGGCCAACTCGACGGTGCCCACCACCGGCGGCCAACAGCAGCTGACCGCGCAGGAACTCAACATGGACCGCGGCTTCTCGCGCTACGGCCGTGTCAACACCCCCTACCCGCTGTGGGACGGCACCAACCGCCTGCTGCTGGCCTACAAGCCCTGCGAAGTGACCCGCAACGGAGAAGTCACGCCCTGTGCCAAGCTGAGCAGCGACGAGATCGCCCGGCTGGAAACCACCGACCGCACCAAGGAGGAATTGGCCGCCGACACGGTGCAGGACAACGTGCCGCCGCACTATGCCATCTACATGTTCGATCCGGCCCAGCAGACCTGGCTGGTCGTGGCCGCCCCGCCCGCGGGCTTCATGTACATCGACCCGGTGGCCCTGCAGGCCCGCACCGAGCCGCACACGGTGGAGGCCACCAATGTGGACGCCGATCTGGCGGCCCAGAACCTGGGCCTGCTGGAGGTGCGCAGCGTCTATGACACCGACGGCCTGGGCCGCATGGGCGACGCGGTGCTGGGCGCCGCCGACCTGAAGAGCGGCTGCACCACCGCCATCGCCAAGACCACCCCCACCGATGCGCTGGACACCCGGCCCCAGGTGGCCGACCTGATCCGCATGAAGAACCCGGCCGACAGCGCCTATGGCTGCTCGCCGGCCCGCTTCGTGCGCGCGGTGCGCGCCGTGGCACCGCCGGCCAACACCATGAACCTGCGCGAGGCCATCGGCGAGACCAACTTCGAGCCGCAGCAGATCCTGGGTTATGCGCCGATCGAGCCCGACGGCTCCTTCAAGCTGGTGGTGCCGGCCGACACCCCGATCGGGCTGGCTGTGGTGGATTCGGAAGGCCGCGCCTTCCAGACCCACACCAACTGGATCCAGATCCGCCCGGGTGAGCGCCGCACCTGTGACGGCTGCCACAGCCCGCGCCGCGGCGCCTCGCTCAACAGCGGCAGCATCGTCGACACCATGCCCTCGGCCCTGCGCAGCGCCCTGGCCTCGGCCCACCTCTCGGGCGAGACCATGGCCTCCACCCGCACCCGGCTGGATGCCAACGCCCTGAAGCTGGTGTCCGACCTGATCTACCAGGATGTCTGGGCCGACACCACCCAGGCCGGCGTGAGCGCCCGCGCGCCGATCAGCCTGCGCTACACCGGCAACACCGATCCCAGCCAGGATCTGGCCACGCCCGTGCCCACCAACGGCATCATCAACTACCCGGAGCACATCCAGCCGCTGTGGACCCGCAACCGGGGCAGCAACACCTGCACCAACTGCCACAACGCCAGCGCCGGTCTGAACCTGCTGGGCACCGTGGCCGGCTCGGGCCGCCTGGCCTCCTATGACGAGTTGCTGATCGGCGACCCGGTGATCGACCCCAGCACCGGTTTGCCCAAGACCCAGCTCAAGGACGGTGTGCCAGAAGTGGTGCGCCAGCCCGCGCTGGTGAACACCGATGCCAGCGAAGGCGACGCCCTGGGCCTGGCCCGCAAGAGCCGGCTGATGGAGATCCTGGCGGGTCAGCTGCTGATGTCCTCGGCCGACGCGCAGACCGCCCACCCCACCCCCACCACGGTCAACCATGCCGGCATGCTCAACGCGGCGGAAAAGCGCCTGCTGGCCGAATGGATGGACCTGGGGGGCAAGTACTACAACGACCCCTTCAACGCCAACGCCGGCGTGCGAACCATCAGTACCCTGAGCCTGGACAGCTTCGAGGCCAAGGTGCTGCCCATCCTGAACAGCACCTGCGCCACCTACTGTCACATGGGCGTGGGCAGCGGCGCGGGCAAGTCCTTCATCCACAACCGCTTCGTGCTGACCGGCGACCCGGAGGGGGACTACAACGTCACGCTGACGATGATCTCGGACACCTGCAACCCCGCCAGCAACACCCTGCTGAGCAAGCCGTCCACCATCCCCCACCCCAGCGGTGCCACCGGCCAGACCACCCCGGTCCTGCCGGCCGGCGGCACCGATTTCGCCACCATCGTCCAGTGGATCGCCACCGGCTGCCCCACCCCATGATGAAGTCTCCCTCCCCCCTTCTGGCGCTGGCCGGCCTGATGCTGGGCGCGACCCTGGGCCTGAGCGGCTGCGGCGGCGGCAACCCGCTGGGCAACCCCTCGGATGTGCAGAACCCCGCCGGCACCGGTGGCGAGAAGCTCTCCTTCGCCTACTACCAGAAGTGCATCGAGCCGCTGCTGGTCCAGGCCATCGCCACGCCCGCTGGCGGCACCGCCACCTGCGCCGCCGGTGGCTGCCACTCCAATGCCAACGGCACCGGCGGCGCGCTGCGCATCATCGAGACGGCCAGCATGGTGGACCTCTCCGCCTCGGCTGACACCATCCGCGCCAGCGACATCTACAAGAACTTCTATTCCGCCATGGGCGCGAGCGTGCCGGGCAACTCCGCCGAGAGCCGGCTGCTCAACAAGCCGCTGGTGCGCGGCGTGCTGCACGGCGGCGGCCAGATCCTGGCCAGCGAGAACGACCCGGTGGCCGTGCTGATCCGCTACTGGATCGACCACCCGGCCCCCGAAGGCCAGGACGAGTTCAGCACCGCCACCTACAGCATGTTCACCCCGGCCGATCCGGCCACCGGCAGCTGCAACACCCAATGAGGCCCATGCGCACCGCCCACGCCTTCGCCACTGCCCTGCTGTCGGCCCTGCTGCTGACCCTGCAGACCGCGCCCGCCTGGGGACAGGACGCCGGCGCGGCGCCCCCCGCCGAGGCGGCGCCTGCGCCCGGCATCCTGGACCGCTGGTTCCCGCCCAAGCCGGAAGGCCTGGACGCGCAGGAGCGACTGCAGGTCACCGCGCCCTTCGTCGAACTGCACACCGGCCCGGGTCGCGGCTACCCGGTGTTCCATGTGGTCGAGCGCGAGGGCTGGATCACCATCGTGCTGCGCCACACCGACTGGTACAAGGTGCGCACCGAGGACGGCAAGATCGGCTGGATGAACCGCGAGCAGCTGGCCAGCACCCTCACCGCCTCGGGCGACCGCAAGACCTTCCGCGAGGTGGTGCTGGACGACTACCTGCGCCGGCGCGTCGAGATGGGTGCCACCTTCGGCCGCTTCGATTCGGAGCCGGTCATCAAGCTCTGGGGCGGCTACCGCCTGTCCGACACGCTCAGCGTGGAGCTGGCCTCCAGCCAGGTGCAGGGCGTCTATGCCGGCACCAGCCTGTGGCATGTGGCCCTGCTGACCGAGCCCTGGTTCAAGCAGCGCCTCTCGCCCTTCTTCGGCGTGGGCGTCGGTCGCTTCCACAACGTGCCCAACAAGAGCCTGATCGACGCCCACACCACCGACGCCAACCTGGGCATGGTCACGCTGGGCGTCAAGTACCACCTCAGCGAGCGCTTCGTCGCCCGGCTGGACTTCGAACTCACCACGGCCTTCCTCTCCGACGCCAAGACCTCCGACTACGGCGCCTACAACGCCGGCCTCTCCTTCTTCTTCTGACCCCGCCCCACCATGCGACGCTCCCTCCTTCCCCTGCTGCTGGCCGCGCCCCTGCTTGCTCCCCTGGTCAGCCAGGCGGCCGACGCCGCCAGCGAAGCCCCCGTGCAGCCGCAGATCGACCGCCGCGACGTGCGGGTGCCACGCTTCCCCTCCAACGACTTCGAAGTCGGTCTGTTCTTCGGTCCCTACTCGACCCAGAACTTCGGCAGCAGCATCGCCGTGGGCGGACGCCTGGGCTACCACATCACCGAGGACTTCTTCGTCGAGGCCGCCTACGGCCGCACCACGGTGAGCGACGACGCCTTCAAGCGCGTGCTGCCGGGCGGCGTCTTCACGCCGGGCGAGAACAAGCTCAGCTACAGCGATCTGTCGGTGGGTGTGAACGTGCTGCCCGGCGAGGTCTTCCTCGGGCGTGACCACGCCCTGCCCTCGCAGCTCTACCTGATCGCCGGCGCCGGCACCACCCATTTCAACGGCCAGCGCCAGCAGACCTTCAACTTCGGCCTGGGCACCAAGGTGTACTGGAACGACAGCTTCGCGCTGCGGGTGGACCTGCGCGACCACGTGTTCTCGCTGGACCTGCTGGGCAAGCGCGACAGCACCCACAACCTCGAGCTGACCGCCGGCGCCTCCTTCCTGTTCTGAGCCATGCCCATGTTGTTGCGCCGTGCCCTGGTCCTGTCCTCGCTGGGTCTCCTGTCCTTCACTGCCGCCCAGGCGGCCACGCCCGCCCCAGGCGGCACCGCCCCGGATTTCACCCTGCGCGCCCTGCACGGCCCCAACCTGCGCCTGAAGGAGCAGCGTGGCCAGGTGGTGCTGCTGAACTTCTGGGCCAGCTGGTGCGGTCCCTGCCGGGAGGAGATGCCCCAGCTCGACCGGCTCTACCGCAAGTACCAGTCGGCCGGCTTCACCCTGCTGGGCGTGAGCGTGGACGACGACCCCAAGGCCGCCGGCGCCATGGCCGACAAGCTGGGCGTGGCCTTCCCGGTGCTGCTCGACAGCGACAAGCAGGTCAGCAAGGCCTATGACCTCAGCGCCATGCCCTCGACCGTGCTGATCGACCGCGACGGCCGCGTGCGCTACCTACACCGCGGCTACCGCGACGGTTTCATCGCCACCTACGAGCAGCAGATCCGCGAGCTGCTGAAGGACTGAGCCATGCCTGTGCCCATGCCCCCCTCCCCCCAGCCGCGTGCGCTGCTGCTGCTGGGACTGGCCCTGGCCGGCGTCTGCGGCGGCTGCAGCACCGAGCCCTGGGTCAAGCCCTACGAGCGCGAGCGCCTGGCCGACCCGATGATGCAGTTCTCGCGCGAGGTCCTGGCCGACAAGCAGCGCGACCACGTCTACTCGGTGCGCGAGGGCGCCCGCGGCGCCACCGGCGTGCAAGGGGGTGGCTGTGGCTGCAACTGACCCCCGCTGGCCGCGCTGGGCCCGCGCCCTCTGGGCCGTGGCCGCCCCCCTGCTCAAGCTGCTGGGCCTGACTGCGCTGGCTGCCCCGGCCGCCCGTGCGGTGGACCTGCCCCAGGACCACGAGGAGGCGCTGATCCACCTCTACAACGGCGGTGGTGTGAAGGCCTACGGCCCGGCCCTGCTGGTGCGCAAGAGCGTGGCCGACAAGGTCTCGCTGACCGGCAGCGTCTATGTGGACATGGTCAGCAACGCCTCGATCGACGTGGTGACCACCGCCAGCCCCTTCCGCGAGAACCGCGTGGAATGGGGCCTGGGCGTGGACCATGTCGAGCAGGACACGCTGATGCACCTGGGCGTCTCGCGCAGCACCGAGCCCGACTACGTGGCCAGTGCCGCCAACCTGGATGTCTCGCAGGATGTCTTCGGCGGCATGAGCACCGTGGCCCTGGGCTTCACGCTGGGGCAGGACGACGTGGGCCGCCACGGTGAAACGGGCTACTTCGACCACGCGCGCCACTGGCAGTACCGCCTGGGCCTGACCCAGATCCTGAGCCCGCGCTGGATCGCCTCGGTCAACGGCGAGGCCATCGCCGACGAGGGCTACCTGGGCAACCCCTACCGGGTGGCGCGGGTGTTCGGCGCCTATGTGCCCGAGCGCATGCCGCGCACCCGCACCGCCCGCGCGCTGCAGCTGCGGGTGATCGGCGACATCAGCGACGAGGGCGCCAGCGACCGCAGCGCGGTGCGGGCGTCCTACCGCTACTACCGCGACACCTGGGCGGTGCAGGCCCACACGCTGGAGCTGGGCTACACCCGCCACTTCGGCCCGGACTGGCTGGGCGACGTGGCCCTGCGCCTGAACCACCAGGGCGCCGCCCTGTTCTTCAGCGACAACGCGCAGAGCGAAACCCTCTATGTCACCCGCAACCGCCAGCTCAGCGCCTTCAACAGCTACGCGCTGGCCGGCAAGCTCAGCTACACGCTGCCGGGCGACACCGCCCAGCGCTACGGCCTGCAGCTGAACGCCAACCTCGAGCTGCTGAGCTTCCACTACAGCGAGTTCACCGACATCCGCACCGGGCAGCTCTACCACTTCAACGGGCAGAACCTGCAGCTGCTCCTCACTGGGAAGTTCTGATGCGACGACTCCACCTCCTGCTGGGCACCGCCCTGCTCGCCCTGGGCCTGAGCCTGTCCGCCCGGGCCCAGACCCCGCCCGCCGATGCCGCATCCGCCGCGCCGGCCCCGGCCCCGGCCGCCAGCGCCTCGGCTCCCCTGCCGAGCGACGCCGCGCTCGACGCCCGTGCCGAAGACCTCAAGCGCGAGGTGATCACGCTCAACCGCGACCTGCTGGCTCTGGAGGAAGAGTTGCTCTACCCGGCCAGCACCCAGGTCAACGTCTTCGTCTCGATGGACGTGGGCAAGCTGTTCATGCTGGAGTCGGTGCAGGTCAAAGTGGATGACAAGCTGGTCGCCCAGCACCTCTACACCCCGGCCGAGGTCAAGGCCTTGCACCGCGGCGGCGTGCAGCGCCTGTTCGTGGGCAACCTGCGCAGCGGCCCGCACGAGATCACCGCCTTCTTCACCGGCCAGGGCCCGCACGAGCGCGACTACAAGCGCGGCACCACGCTGCAGTTCGACAAGGGCAGCGAGACCCGCAACATCGAGCTGAAGGTGCGCGATGCCCTGGGCAAGCTGCAGCCCGAGTTCGACGTCAAAGTCTGGCCGTGACACACCCGAGTTCCTCCGCGCCCCGGCGCCCCGGCCCCTTGCTGGCCACCCTGCTGGTGGCGGGCCAGCTGTGGGCCTGCCTGGGCCTGGCCGGCCCGGCGCGCGCCGCCTCCGACCCGCCCGAGCCCGAGCATGTGGTGCGGGCACCGCACTACGGTGAGGTGCTGTTCCACTTCCACCAGGACCAGACCTTCACCGCGCTCACTTCGCTGATGGTCTCGCAGCAGTTCGACCGCCTGGGCGTGCACGCCGACGAGGCCGAGGTGCTGCGCGGCGGCCTGCTGCTGTCCTACGGCATGCACCGCGAGGCCGGCCAGGTCTTCGAGCGCCTGATCGACCACGGCGCCACGCCCGAGGTGCGCAACCGCGCCTGGTACTACCTGGCCCGGGTGCGCTACACCCGGGGTGAGCCGCAGGCCGCCGATGCCGCCCTGGCCCACATCCAGGGCGAGCTGCCCGGCGCACTCGACGACGACCGGCGCCTGCTGCAGGCCCAGGTCAAGCTGGCCCTGGCCCAACCCGCCCTGGCGGCCGAAGCCCTGACCCCGCTGGCCAGCGCCGACAAGCCCCGCCCGCCCGCACCTGCGCCGGTGGACGAGGACAACCCGCCGCCGCGTCCGGGCCTGCTGGCCCGCCTCACCTCTCTGGTGCTGGCCCCCTTCAGCGGCCCGGACCCGCTGGCCGCCAACGATGCCGACGCCCGGCTGTTCGCCCGCTACAACCTGGGCATCGCCCTGATCCGCCAGGGCGACGCGACCGGCGGCACCCGCTGGCTGGACGAACTGGGCCAGATGCCCGCGGCCAACGAGGAGCAGCGCGCCCTGCGCGACCAGGCCAACCTGGCCCTGGGCTACGCCGCCCTGCAGCGCGAGGCGCCCGAGCAGGCCCGCCAGTACCTGGAACGCATCCGCCTGAAGGGCCCCAGCTCGGACAAGGCCCTGCTGGGCTATGGCTGGGCCGCCCTGGGCCTGAAGCAGCCCAAGCTGGCCCTGGTGTCCTGGACCGAGCTGGCCCAGCGCGACCCCTCCCAGCCCGCCGTGCAGGAGGCCCGCCTGGCGGTGTCCTACGCCCTGGCCGAGCTGGGGGCCGACACCCAGGCCCGCGACGGCTACCAGTCGGCCCTGGGCAGCTACCAGGACGAAGACCAGCGCCTGGGCGAGGCCATCGCCGCGCTGGACGACCCGGCCTGGCTGGACGAACTGCTGGCCCGCAACCCGGGCGTGGAGATGGCCTGGTTCCGCAACGCCGAGGACGTGCACCACCTGCCGCACCTGCGCCTGCTGGCCCCGGCCCTGGCCGGCCACGCCTTCCAGGAGAGCTTCAAGACCTGGCGCGACCTGCGCTTCCTGCAGGACAACCTGGCCGCCTGGCAGGAGACCCTGGCCGTCTACCGCACCATGCTGGACGAACGCCGCAAGGCCTTCCTGGAGCGCCTGCCCGACGTGGCCAGCCAGCGCCAGCAACTGGACCCGGCCGCGCTGCTGCCGCGCCAGCAGCAGCTCGACGGCGAACTGGCCCAGGCCGAGGCGGACGCCGATGGCCGCGCCTTTGCCGACGCGGCCCAGCGCGCCCTGCTGCAGCGGGCCGACCGCGCCCGCGACACCCTGGCCCGACTGCAGGCCGCGCCCGCCAGCCCGGACGCGCCCGCCGCCACGCTGCAGGACGCCGCCGAACGCCTGCGCGTCCTGCAGGGCCTGCTGGCCTGGGACCTGAGCCAGGCCTACCCGGAGCGCCGCTGGGCCGCCCGCAAGGCCCTGGGGGACAGTGCCCAGGGTCTGCAACAGGCCCAGGCCGCCCGCCAGGCCCTGGACCAGGCCGCGCGCGACGAGGCCCAGCGCTTCGTGCAGTTCCAGCAGCGCATCGACGAACTGTCCCGCCGCATCCAGGCCCTGCAGGCCCCGCTGGCCACGGCCAGCGCCCAGCAGGCTCAAGCCCTGAGCCGGATGGCCCAGGACGGCCTGCGGCAACAGCAGGAACGCCTGGCCGGCTATGCCCAGCAGGCCCGCTACGCCCTGGCCCAGTTGCTGGATCGCGGCCGTGACGCATCGACGGAACCCGAGCATGCCCCGACGCCCTGAGCCCCGCCACCTGACGACCCTGGCGGCTGCCCTCTCGGTCGCCTGGCTGGGCGGCTGCAGCCTGTGGTCGTCCCGCCCGGCGGGCGACGACGAACCCACCCTGCGCACCCTGGCCGAGCGCACGCCCCCGGCCATCCAGACCGGCAAGCTGCGCAGCACCGAGGACCAGGCCCTGGCCGCCTGGCGCGCCCTGCTGGCGGCCCAGCCCAACCCGCGCCAGCGCGCCCAGGCCCTGCGCCGCCTGGGCGACCTGGAGATGGACCGCAGCGACAGCGCGCTGGCCGCCGACACCGGCGCCTCGGCGCCGCAGGCCAGCCACCGCGAGGCCATCGCCAGCTACCAGGCCTACCTGAAGGCCTACCCCCAGGCCCCGGACAACGACCGCGTGCTCTACCAGCTGGCCCGCGCCCACGAACTGGATGGCGAGCCAGAGGCCGCGCTGGCCACGCTGGACCGCCTGGTGGCCAGCTACCCCGCCACCCGTTATCTGGACGAGGTCCAGTTCCGGCGCGGCGAGCTGCTGTTCACCGCCCGCCAGTACCCGGCGGCCGAGCAGGCCTACAGCGCCGTGCTGGCCCGTCCCGAGCCCACCGTCTTCCACGACCGGGCGCTCTACATGCAGGGCTGGTCGCGCTTCAAGCAGGGCCAGCTCGACGGCGCGCTCGAGGCCTTTCTGGGGGTGCTCGACGGCAAGCTGGCCGACCAGGACCCGGCCGTGCCGCTGGAACAGCTCGACAGCCTGAGCCGGGCCGACCGCGAGCTGCTGGACGACAGCTTCCGCGTCGTCAGCCTGACGCTGGAGAACCTGCAAGGCGCGGCCAGCATCCCACCGGTCACCGCCACCCCGGCGCGCCAGCACTACCAGGTGCGGCTGTACCGGCGGCTGGCGGCGCTCTACCTGCAGCAGGACCGCCCCAAGGACGCGGCCGACACCCTGCTGGCCTTCACCCGGCTGCGGCCCGAGGACGCCCAGGCGCCCGCCTTGCAGAACGAGGTGATCGGCATCTACGCCCAGGCCGGCTTTGCCCAGCAGGCCCAGCGGGTCAAGGTCGACTTCGTGACCCGCTACGGCGCGCGCGGCCCCTACCGCCAAGCCAACCCCGGGGCCTGGCAGGACGCCCAGCCCCAGGTGCGCGAGCACCTGGCCGAGCTGGCCCGGCAGGCCCACGCCCAGGCGCAGCAAAGCCATGCGCCGGCCGACGTGGCCCAGGCCGTGCAGTGGTACCGCACCCTGCTGACCGACTTCCCGGACCATCCGGAGACGGCCGAGAACCGCTTCCTGATGGCCGAGTTGCTGTTCGAGGCCCGCCGCTTCGACGAAGCCGCCCTGGCCTACGAACAGACGGCCTACCCGGCTCAAACGCCGGACACACCAGACACTCCGACCGACAAGCCCAGCCCCGCGGGCATGGCGCCGGCCCGGCGCACCGAGGCTGGCTACGCCGCCGTGCTGGCCCGCGCCGAGCTGGTGAAGGCCGCCCCGCAGGCCAACCGCCCGGCGCTGGAGCGGGACCAGGTGGCCAGCGAGCTGCGTTTCGCCCAGGCCTTCCCCGCCGACAGCCGCGCCCCGGCCGTGCAGGCCCACGCCGCCGAGACGCTGTACCGCCTGGGCGACGCCCCCGGCGCCAATGCGGCCGCGCTGGCCCTGCTGCAGCGCCAGCCCGCCGCCCCCGAGGCCCAGCGCCGCACCGCACTGAACGTGCTGGCCCACACCCGCTTCGAGGACGGTGCCTTCGACGAGGCCGAGCGCTACACCCGCGAGGCCCTGGCCCTGACCCCGGCCGCCGACGCCAGCCGACGCGACCTGACCGAACGCCTGGCCGCCTCGCTCTACAAACAGGGCGAGCAGGCCCGCACAGCCGGCGACACCCGGCGCGCCGCCGAGCTGTTCACCCGCGTCACCACCGAGACCCCCGAGGCCAGCGCCCGGGTGGCCGCGCAGTTCGACGCCGCCACCCAGCGCCTGGCGCTGAAGGACTGGGCCGGTGCCAGCCAGCTGCTGGAGGACTTCCGCCAGCGCTTCCCGCGCGACGCCCTGCAGGCCCAGGTGCCGCCCAAGCTGGCCCTGGCCTACAGCGAGCAGGGCCGCTGGGCCGACGCCGCGGCCGAGGCCGAGCGCATCGCGCAGAACGAGACGGACCCCGAGCGCGCCCGGGCCGCCCGCTGGCAAGCCGCCCAGTGGGCCGACCAGGCCCAGGCCGCCCCCGGCGCCCCGCCCCGCGCCCGCGCCGAAGCCGCCCGCAGCTGGGAGGCCTACTGGCGCGCCCACCCGCAGCCCCTGCCCGAAGCCGTGGAGGCCCTGAACCACCTGGTGCTGCTGGCCCATGCGGACGGACAGACCCCGCGCGAACGCCAATGGCAGCGCACCCTGGTGCAGGCCGAGGCCGCGGGCGGCGCCGCCCGCACCGAGCGCAGCCGCAGCCTGGCGGCACTGGCCGCGCTGGCCCTGGCCGACGAGGACGGCGAGGCCTTCCGCGCCGTGGCGCTCAAGGAGCCGCTGCAGAAGAGCCTGGCCAGCAAGAAGGCCCGGTTGGAGACGGCCCTGCAGGCCTACGCCCGCGTGGCCGACTACGGCACGGCCGAGGCCGTCACCGCCGCCACCTTCCGCACCGCCGCGCTGTACCAGGACTTCGGCCGCGCGCTGATGGACTCCGAGCGCCCCCGCAAGCTCAGCAAGCTCGAACGCGAACAGTACGACGTGATGCTGGAGGAGCAGGCCTATCCCTTCGAGGAAAAGGCCATCGGCCTGCACGAAGCCAATGCCGCCCGGGCGCCGCAGGGCCTGTACGACCGCTGGGTGCGCCAGAGCTTCGACGCCCTGCGCACGCTGCGCCCGGCCCGCTGGGCCAAGGCCGAGCGCGAGGCGCCCTGCGGGGCTGGCGCCGCCCTGACCCGCCAGGGTCTGGCCGCCCGGCAGGACGGCAACTTCGTGGCTGCGGGACAGGCCTGGGCGCAGGCCCTGAAGACCGACAGCAGCTGCGCCGCTGCGGCCCTGAACCTGGGCGTACTCAACGACCTCTACCTGGGCTCGCCCGAGGAGGCCCTGCGCTGGTACCAGCAGTACCAGACGCAGGCCGCCGCGCAGGGCCTGGGCGCCGACGCCCAGGTCGGCAAATGGATCACCGAGGTGCAGCGCCGCCTGCCCAAGCCCGCGGCGCCCGCCGCCGCCCCTTCTGCCGCCGCAGAAGCCGCCCCGAAGGCTGCTTCCGCGCCCGCCAAGGAGACCACCCCATGACCTCGCATCCCTCGCTCACACTGGCCCTCGGCCTCGGCCTGCTGTTGCCCCTGGCGATGCTGACCTCCAGCGCCCATGCCCAGGACCAGGCCGAGGTGGCGCCCAGCAAGATCATCGGCAACCGTGAGCTGCCCAAGGTCCTGTACTTCGTGCCCTGGAAGAAGCCGCTGACCGATCCGCTGGCCGGCAAGCCCCCGGCCAGCGTGCTCGACGAGGTGCTCTCGCCGATCGACCGCGAGGTCTTCCGCCGCAACGAGCGCTTCACGGCCGCGGCCACCGCCGCATCGGCCCCCGCGCCCTGAACCCGCCCCCATTTCCTCTTCGACCCTTTCCCCACGCATCGCGCCCCCGGAGTTCCCCGCCATGACCACCTTCGAATCCATCGTCAAGTTCTTCCAGGACTGCGGCCTGTTCATCATCCCCAGCCTGACCATCATGGCCATCGGGCTGAGCATCGCGATCGAGCGCTTCATCTTCCTGCGCCGCGCCCGGCGCGAGAACAGCGCCCTTTGGGCCCAGGTGCAGCCCATGCTGCAGCAGGCCCAGTGGAAGGAGGTCTACAGCGTGGCCAGCAAGAGCGACGCCGCACTGGGCAAGCTGGTGAGCAACGGCCTGCAGCGCCTGCAGAGCTCGCGCAAGCGCGAGGACATCGACGCGTCGATGGAGGAAGGCATGATGGAAATCGTGCCGCGCCTGGAGAAGCGCACCCACTACATCGCCACCTTCGCCAACGTCATCACGCTGGTGGGCCTGCTGGGCACCATCTCGGGCCTGATCAAGGCCTTCACGGCGGTGGCCCAGGTGAACCCGGCCGAGAAGGCCGAGCTGCTGTCCGGCTCCATCTCCATCGCCATGAACAACACCGCCTTCGCGCTGGGCGTGGCCATCCCCTTCCTGCTCATCCATGCCTTCCTGCAGGCCCGCACCGGCGAGATCGTCGACGGCCTGGAAGCCGCCAAGATCAGCTTCCTGAACCTGGTGCAGCGCCTGGCCCCCGAAGCCGGCAGCCGCTGAGCGGCCGGCCCGAGAAAGCGCAACATGCGAGTCCGACGCCTGCGCAAGACACCGGCGGCGCTGGAGGTCACGGCCTTCATCAACCTGATCGTGGTGCTCGTGCCCTTCCTGCTGTCCACCGCGGTGTTCACCCGGCTGGCGGTGCTGGAGCTGTCGCTGCCGGCCAAGTCCGCCGGGGTGGAGCAGCTCAAGGTCGACCACCTGCAGCTCGAGGTGGTCATCCGCCCGGACGCCCTGGACGTGGGCGACCGCGTGGGCGGCCTGATCCAGCACATCCCGCACACGGCCCAGGGCCCCGACCTGAAGGCGCTCAACGCGGTGGTCATGCAGGTCAAGGCCAAGTACCCCGAGCAGAAGGACGCCACCATCCTGGCCCAGCCCGACACGCCCTATGAACTGCTGGTCAAGGTGATGGACGCCACCCGCGAGGGCCGCACCGCCCGCGAGGACGGCAAGGTCGTCAAGGCCGAGCTGTTCCCGGCCATCTCCATCGGCGACGCGCCGCGCGGCACCCCCGCCGCGGCCCACGGAGGCTGACGTGCCCACCCTCACGCCCCTGCAGAAACGGGCCGCCCGCAAGGCCCGCAACCACACCGATCTGGACATGAACCTCGTGTCCCTGATCGACGTGTTCACCATCCTGATCTTCTTCCTGCTGTCCAACGCGTCCGAGGTGGACATCCTGCCCAGCACGAAGAGCGTGCGCCTGCCCGAATCGACCGCCGAGGTCTCGCCCCAGGACACCCTGGTGGTGGTGGTCAGTCCCGAGGAGATCATCGTGGACGGCAAGACCGTGGCCCGTGTGGCCGACGTGCAGGCCGCGCCCACCGACCTGATCGCCCCGTTGACCGCCGCCCTGCAACAGCAGCAGGCGACCCGCCGCGCGGTGCGCGCCGAGAACGCCCAGCTCAGCCAGATCGTCACCATCATGGGTGACCAGAGCATCCCCTACCAGCTGCTGCGCAAGGTGATGACCAGCTGTGCCCAGGCCGGCTTCAGCGACGTGCGCTTTGCCGTGCGCCAGAAGGTGGAGAAAGCATGAGCGCCGCTGCCGTGAGCTTTCGCCAGCCGGTGCTGGCCTGGGCCAATGCCCCGGACGACGAGGCGCGCTTTCGCCGCATCTTCTTCCAGGTGGCCGTGCTGTGCCTGCTGCTGGGCCTGGTCACGCACTTCGTGACCCTGCCCGAGCGACAGCCGGACGAGGCCCAGGCCCTGCCCGCACCGATGGCCCAGCTGCTGCTGGACAAGGACAAGGCCGCCGCGCCCCCGCCCAAACCGCTGGCGCCCACGCCGGCCGAGCAGGCCCAGAAGGAGCCCGTCAAGGAGACCCCGGAGACCGCGCCGCCTACCCCGCAGAAAGAGGCCGCCCGCCCGGCGCCAGCCCCCGCCGGCAAGAAGAACGCCGCCCCGGTACCCGAGGCGCGCCAGCCGGTCGAAGGCAAGCCACCGGGCGAAATCGGTGAGGCCCGCCGCCGTGCCTCGGGCGTCGGCCTGCTGGCCATGAAAGACCAGTTGGCCGCGCTGCAGGGCGCGCCCGCGGCGGTGCAACTCAGGGAGGTGACACCCGGCCCCGGTGTGGGAACGACCAAGGGCGTGGGCGTGGGCGCCGGCACCCAGCCCGGCCTGCCCGACCGGGCGTTGATCACCTCGACCGCCACCGGTGGCAGCGGCGGCATCAACACCGCGGGCCTGAGCAAGGACACCGGCGGCGGTGGCCTGGCCGGCCGATCCACCACGCTGGTGGCCGGGGTGGCCGGTGGCGGCGGGGGCGGTGGCCCTGGCGGCGGCGGCGGCAAGGGCGGCACCGGGGGCAATGGTGCCGGTGGCACGGGCACCGGCGGCAATGGCACGGGGGCGGGTGGCAGCGTGCAGCGTGGCCACAGCGGCAAGGCCGCCCGCTCGCTGGAGGAGATCCGCCTGGTCTTCGAGCGCAACAAGGGCGCCATCTACGCCATCTACAACCGCGCCCTGCGCGAGGACCCCTCGTTGCAAGGCAAGGTGGTGGTGGAGCTGCGCATCGCCCCGTCCGGCCAGGTCACCGGCTGCACCCTGGTGTCCAGCGAGCTGAAGACGCCCGAGCTGGAGCAGAAGCTGCTGGCCCGCATCCGCCAGTTCGACTTCGGCGCCAAGGATGTGGACGACATGGTGGTCAAGTGGCCGCTGGACTTTCTGCCGTCCTGACGGAATGCAGGCTGGCAACGCGGACAATGCCGGCATGCACGCCCCCACCGTCTACCTCGCCGGTTTCGATGTCTTCCGCCCCGATGCCGTGGCCCAGGGCGAACGCCTGAAGGCCTGCTGCGCCGCCCAGGGCTGGCAGGGCCTCTACCCGCTGGACAACTCCCTGCCCGAGGGCCTGCAGGGCCTGGCGGCGGCGCGCTGGATCTGCGAGGCCAACCTGGCCTTGATCCGGCGCGCGGATGCGGTGCTGGCCAACCTCAACCATTTCCGCGGGGCGGAGCCCGACTCGGGCACCGCCTTCGAGGTGGGCTTTGCGGTGGCGCTGGGCAAACCGGTGGTGGGCTATCTGGACGACGGACGCACGCTGCGGGAGCAGCTGGGCGGCGCCCGGGATGCCGACGGGCTCACGGTCGAGGATTTCGGGCTGCCGCTCAACCTGATGCTGGCCTGCACTGCCCACCTGGTGGTGGGCGACGCACAGGCCGGGCTGCAGGCCCTGAGCTACAGATTCAGAAATCGGCCTTGATCTCCGGCCGTTCCTGGCCGAACACCCCGGTGCGCAGGTTCATCTCGGCACGGAGCAGGCCGTTGAGGGTGATGGTGCAGGCGCCACCGCGTCGTTTGGTGTAAGCGCCGCGCCTTTCAGGGCGCCTTGTGCAGGGCCTGCTGCAGGAAGTCGTACAGCGCCTGCTCCTGGCTGAAGGCCACGTTGAAGCGCAGCCAGGGGCTGGGGGCCAGCTCGCAGCTGAACAGGTGGCCCGGGCCCAGCATGATGTCGCGCTCGGCGGCCTGGTTGGACAGGGCCACGGTGTCGGCCAGGGCCGGGTGGCGGGCCCACAGGAACATGCCGGCCTTGGGCTCGGCGAACAGCTCGAAACCCAGGGCCGCCAGGCGGTTGCCGGTGTGCTCATGGGCGACGGCCAGGCGCTCGCGCAGGCTCTTGAGGTGCTTGCGCCAGCGCCCTTCGGTCAGGGCACCGTGGGCCAGGCGCTCGCTCAGCTCCGAACTGGTGAGGCCGGAGACCATCTTCAGCTGGGCCAGGTCCTCCACCATGTCGGGGTGAGCCATCAGGTAGCCCACCCGCAGGTTGGGCGAGATGGTCTTGGAGTAGCTGCCGATGGTGATGACCCGGTGCAGCTCGTCCAGGCTGGCCAGCGAGGGACGGGGCTCCGGGTCCAGGTCGGCGTAGATGTCGTTCTCGACGATGGTGAGCTCGTGGGCCTCGGCCAGCTGCAGCACCCGATGCAGATGGGCCAGCGGCGCCACCGAGCCGGTGGGACTGTGCAGCCGCGGCTGGGTGAAGAAGACCTTGGGCTTGTGCTCGACGATCAGGCGCTCCAGCGTGGCCAGGTCGTAGCCCCGCGGTGTGCGCGGCACCCCCAGCAGCCGCGCGCCCTGGTAGCGCAGCGAGAACAGCAGGTTGGAGTAGCCCGGGTCGTCCACCAGCACCGGGTCGCCCGCGCGCACCAGGCGCCGCAGCGCCAGGTCCAGGCCCTGGCTGGAGCCCTGGGTCAGCAGCACATGCTCGGGCCGCACCTGCACCTGGCGCTCGGCCATCGATTCGCCGATGAGTTGGCGCAGCGGACGGAAGCCCTTGGGGTCGCCGTAGCCACCCAGCTCGCCCTCTTCGGCCGCCATGGCCCGCAGCGCCTTGCGCAGGCCCTCCTCGAACAGCCAGTCGCCGGGCAGCCAGCCGCAACCCACCTTCATGCTCAGGTGGCGGTGCTCGAAGATTCGGCGCAAGTACCACTTGGCGTCAAAGTCCGCCCCTGCCACGCTGGCGACCAGGCTGCTGTCTTCGTCACGGCCGTGGCGCTGGCGCACAAAGAAGCCGGTGTGCGGGCGCGACACCAGCAGGCCGATCGCCACCAAACGGTCATACGCTTCGACGACAGTGAAGACACTCACCCCATGGGCCTGGGCGAACTGGCGGATGGACGGCATCTTGGTGCCCGCCCTCAGCCCCCCTTCGACAATCAGGGCGCGCACCCCCTCCACGATCTGCGTGACAAGGGGGATGGTGGAGGAAGGCTTGAGCTGCAACAACATGGACGGCGGCTGTACCGGTTTCACGGCCTGTACAGTGCAGAAGTGTTTTTCCGCGATCTGTACATGGTAGCGCCGACGCCATGGCTCCCAGAATCGACGTTCAGCGGCCGACACCGTGCCCGCCGCCCGATCAGGAGAGACACCCCATGCCCCGCGACTCGTCCAAGCCATCTTCCCAGAACAACGCCGAGCTGATCGCGCGCCGCCGCGCCGTCATGCCCGCCGGCGTCGGCCAGACCTACAACGTCTTTGTTGACCGCGCGGTCAACGCCGAAGTCTGGGACGTGGAAGGCAAGCGCTACGTCGATTTCTCGGGCGGCATTGCCGTGCTGAACACCGGTCACCAGCATCCCAAGGTGATCGCAGCCGTCAAGGCACAGCTCGACAAGGTCCACCACACCTGCTTCCAGGTGCTGGCCTATGAGCCCTATGTGGAACTGTGCGAGCGCCTGGTGGCTCTGGCCCCCGGCAATTTCGCCAAGAAGGCCTTCCTGCTGACCACCGGCGCCGAAGCCGTGGAGAACGCGATCAAGATCGCCCGCTCGGCCACCAAGCGCCAGGCCGTGATCGCCTTCGGTGGCGGCTTCCATGGCCGCACCCTGCTGACCATGGGCCTGACCGGCAAGGTCGCTCCGTACAAGGCCGGCTTCGGCCCCTTCCCGGCCGAGATCTACCACGCCAAGTACCCCAACGCCATGCACGGCGTGAGCGTGGCCGATGCGATCGCCTCGATCGAAGCCATCTTCAAGTACGACGTCGAAGCCGAGCGCGTGGCGGCCATCATCCTGGAGCCGGTGCAGGGTGAAGGCGGCTTCTACGTGGCCCCGCCCGAGTTCGTGAAGGCGGTGCGCGCGCTGTGCGACCAGCACGGCATCGTGATGATCGCCGACGAGGTGCAGGCCGGCGCCGGCCGCACCGGTACCTGGCTGGCCTGCGAGCAGTGGCCGGTGGCCCCGGACCTGATCACCATGGCCAAGTCCATCGGTGGCGGCTTCCCCATCTCGGCGGTCATCGGCAAGGCCGAGATCATGGACAAGCCGGGCCCGGGCGGCCTGGGCGGCACCTACGCCGGCAGCCCGATCGCCTGCGCCGCCGCACTGGCCGTGCTGGAGGTGTTCGAGGAAGAGAAGCTGCTGGACCGATCCAAGGCCATCGGCGAGCTGCTGACCACCGGCTTCCAGGCCATGGCCCAGCGCCACAAGAGCATCGCCGACGTGCGCGGCATGGGCGCCATGGTGGCCATCGAGCTGTGCAAGAACGGCGACCCGCACCAGCCCGATGCCGAGCTGACCAAGCGTGTCTGCAACGAAGCCATCGAGCGCGGCCTGGTCCTGCTGTCCTGTGGCGTGTACGCCAACGTGATCCGCGTGCTGGTGCCGCTGACCGCTTCGGACGCGCTGCTGCAGGAAGGCCTGAAGCTGCTGGAAGAGTCGCTGGTGGCGGCCAGCCAGGCCTGAAGCCTTCACTGAAGCCGGCGCGGGCTGCGGGAGGCAGCGCCGGCCGGCTGTCTCGTTCCCGGCACCGGCCACCCGGCGTGGTGCCCGCTCCCACAAGTTCATTGTCCGAGGGCTCCCCACGCCATGAGTTCGCCCCCCCTGGTTCGCTTCGCCGGTGTTCAGAAGACCTATGACGGTCTGAGCCTGGTGGTCCGTTCGCTCGATCTGGAGATCCAGCGCGGCGAGTTCCTGTCGCTGCTGGGCCCCTCCGGCTCGGGCAAGACCACCACGCTGATGATGCTGGCGGGGTTTGAATCCCCGACGGCCGGCGAGATCCTGTTGGATGGCGCTCCCATCACGAAGACACCGCCGCACAAGCGCAACTTCGGCATGGTGTTCCAGAACTACGCGCTGTTCCCCCACATGACGGTGGCGGACAACGTCGGCTACCCGTTGACGGTGCGCAAGGTGCCCAAGGCCGAGATCGCCCAGCGCGTGGCCAAGGCCCTGGACATGGTGCAGCTCGGGGGCAAGGGTGACCGCTACCCCGCCCAGCTCTCGGGCGGCCAGCAGCAGCGCGTGGCCCTGGCCCGCGCCCTGGTCTTCCAGCCGCAGCTGGTGCTGATGGACGAGCCGCTGGGCGCGCTGGACAAGCAGCTGCGCGAGCACATGCAGATCGAGCTCAAGGAGCTGCACCGCCAGCTTGGCATCACCTTCGTCTACGTCACCCACGACCAGGGCGAGGCGCTGACGATGAGCGACCGCGTGGCGGTGTTCAACGACGGCGAGATCCAGCAGATCGATGCCGTCGAGCGCCTGTACGAGACGCCGTCCAACCGCTTCGTGGCGGGCTTCGTGGGCGACAGCACCCTGCTGACCGCCACCACGGCCAGCGCCAACCACGACGCCTGCGAGATCGTGCTGCCCTCGGGCGAACGTCTGAGCGGCATCAACGTCAATCACGTGCACCCGGGCACTTCGGTGGTGGCTTCCGTCCGCCCCGAACGCATCGAGGCCTGGTTCACGCCCCCGGAGAACGAGGGCAACACGATCAAGGCCGCGATCACCGATGTCATCTACTTCGGTGACCACCTGCGCCTGCGATGCGCCATCGCAGGCCAGGCGCTGGCCACCGTCAAGCTGCCGCTGTCCCGCGGCGAACAGCCGGTGGCCGGCCAGGCGGTGTGGCTGCACATTCCCACGCCGTACCTGCGCGTCTACGCCTGAGCGCGCAGCCAAGACAGAACAAGACAGAACAAGACAGAAGAAGAAACGAACTCTCCGCTCCACCTTACCTGCTGAGTTCCCCAACCCTCCTCTCAGGAGACATGCGTATGTTGAAGACTTCCGTGGCCCTTGCGGCCGCCCTCCTCGCCGCCCTGCCGGCCATGGCCGAAAGCCAGCTGACCGTGGTGAACTTTGGTGGTGCCAACGGCGCGGCCCAGAAGAAGGCCTATGTCGAGCCCTTCGAGAAGACCACGGGCACGAAGATCGTCTCGGTCGAATACAACGGCGAGCAGGCCAAGATCAAGGCCATGGTCGAGACCAAGAAGGTCTCCTGGGACGTGGTCGAGGTGGAGAGCCCGGACGCCGCCCGCGGTTGCGACGAGGGCCTGTTCGAGAAGATGGACTGGAGCAAGGTCGGGCACAAGGCCGACTTCATCCCGGCCGCGGTGAGCGAGTGCGCCGTCGGCGCTTTCGTGTGGTCCACGGTGATGGCCTATGACGGCGACAAGCTCAAGACCGCTCCGAAGACCTGGGCCGATTTCTGGGATGTGAAGAAGTTCCCCGGCAAGCGCGCCATGCGCAAGGGCGCGCGCTACAACCTGGAATTCGCGCTGATGGCCGATGGCGTGAAGCCGGCGGATGTCTACAAGGTGCTGGCCACCAAGGAAGGTGCCGACCGCGCCTTCAAGAAGATGAGCGAGCTCAAGGCCAACATCCAGTGGTGGGAAGCCGGCGCCCAGCCGCCGCAGTTCCTGGTCGCGGGTGACGTGGTCATGGCCACGGCCTTCAACGGCCGCATCGACGCCGCCCAGCGCGAAGGCAAGAACCTGAAGATCACCTGGACCGGCGGCATCTACGACCTGGACTACTGGGTGATTCCGAAGGGCTCGCCCAACAAGGACCTGGCCATGAAGTACATCGCCCTGGCCGCCTCGCCGGATGCCCAGGCCGAGTACGCGCGCAACATCTCCTACGGCCCGACGAACAACAAGGCCCTGTCCAAGCTGGACGCCAAGGTGCTGGCCCTGCTGCCCACCTCGCCGGCCAACGCCAAGGATTCGCTGAAGTTCGACATCGGCTTCTGGGCGGACCAGGGCGAGGCCCTGGAAAAGCGCTTCGCCTCCTGGGCAGCGCAATAAGCCGGCACTGAGGTGAGCCCACGATGACCGTCGCTGCCACGACCACCGCCCCGGCCCCGGCCGCGGGCTCGAACGCGTTGACACGCGCCCTGGCCCGTTCGGAGCGGCGTCGCCGCATGACGGCCATCGCGCTCACCTTGCCGCTGCTGCTCTTTCTGCTGGTGACGCTGCTGGTGCCCATCGGCGCCCTGCTGGTGCGCGCCATCGAGAACCCGGAGGTGGCGGACGCCCTGCCGCGCACCGGCCAGGCCCTGTCCGGCTGGGACCGCCACAGCACGCCCCCTTCGGCCGCCTACGCCGCCCTGGTCGATGACCTGGGCCATCTGAGCGATGGATCCGACGCTGGCGCGGTGGCCCGCCGCCTCAACACCGAGCTGCCCGGTTCGCGCTCGCTGATCATGGGCACCTACCGTGCCCTGCCGCTGGGTGACAAGCTGAGCCCGGATGCCGTCAAGGACCGGATGCTGGCCCTGGACCCCCGCTGGGGCGAGCTGCCCTACTGGCAGGCGATTGCGAAGAGCGCCTCGCGCTGGACCCCCGACTACCTGCTGACCTCGGTGGACCTGCACCGCAAGCCCGAAGGTGGCATCGAGCGGGTGGCGCCTGACCAGCGGGTCTTCTTCAGCATCCTGCTGCGCACCTTCGAGATCAGCGCAGTGGTGACCCTCTGGTGCCTGGCGCTGGGTTATCCGCTGGCCTACTGGCTCTCCACGCTGACGGCGCGCCAGGCCAATGTGCTGATGATCCTGGTGCTGGTGCCCTTCTGGACCTCCATCCTGGTGCGGGTGGCCGCCTGGATCGTGCTGCTGCAGCGCGAGGGTCTGGTGAACAGTGCCCTGATGGGCATCGGCGCGATCCACGAGCCGCTGGCTCTGCTGTTCAACCGCACCGGCGTGATCATCGCCATGGTGCACATCCTGCTGCCCTTCATGATCCTGCCGCTGTACAGCGTGATGAAGTCGGTGCCCGGCACCTACCAGCGCGCCGCGGTGTCGCTGGGCAGCTCGCCGCTGGCGGCCTTCTTCCGCGTCTACGTGCCGCAAACCTGGCCGGGCGTGGGCGCGGGCGGTCTGCTGGTCTTCATCCTGTCCATCGGCTACTACGTGACGCCTGCCCTGCTGGGCGGCGCGGACGACCAGATGCTGAGCTACTACATCGCCCAGTACACCAACGTGGACATCAACTGGGGCATGGCCTGCGCACTGGGGGCCATTCTGCTGGCCGCCACGCTGGTGCTCTACGGTCTCTACCGCCGCGTGGTGAAGTCCGAACTGAGCCTGGGGTGAACCGATGAGCTTCTTCTCTTTCCTGCGTCCCCAGTTTCCGGCCTATGCCACGCCACTGGACAAGGCGGGCTGGTGGCTGCTGCGGCTCTTCGGCCTGGGCGTGCTGCTGTACCTGCTGCTGCCCATCCTGGTCATCATGCCGCTGTCCTTCTCGGCCAGTTCCTTCCTGGCCTACCCGATGCCCGGCTGGTCGCTGGAGTGGTACCAGAACCTCTTCACTTCCGAGGACTGGGGACGCGCGGCCAAGAACTCCTTCATCGTGGCCCCCACCGCCACGGTGCTGGCCACGGTGCTCGGCACGCTGACGGCCGTGGGGCTGGCGCGCGTCAACTTCCCGGGCAAGGGCCTGCTGATGAGCGTGCTGATCGCTCCGATGGTGGTGCCCATCGTGGTGGTGGGCGTGGCCTGCTACCTGTTCTTCGCCCGCCTGGGCCTGGCAGACACATACACCGGCCTGATCATCGTCCATGCCGCCTTGGGGGCCCCCTTCGTGGTGACCACCGTGCTGGCCACGCTGCAGGGCTTCAACCACAACCTGGTGCGAGCCTCGCTGAGCCTGGGCGCGGGTCCGGTGCAGACCTTCTTCCGCGTGACGCTGCCGGTGATCGCGCCGGGCGTGATCTCCGGTGCGCTGTTCGCCTTTGCCACTTCCTTCGACGAGGTGGTGGTGACGCTGTTCATCGCCGGGCCGGACCAGGTGACGCTGCCACGCCAGATGTTCACCGGCATCCGCGAGAACATCAACCCGACCATCGCCGCCGTGGCCACGCTGCTGATCATCTTCACCACCGGCCTGATGCTGGTGCTGGAATGGATCCGGGGCCGCCGCCGCTGAAGTGCCCATGAGCGACCGTGTCCATCACCAGCCCCTGGGCGGCAATGCCATGCCGCGCTTTGGCGGCCTGGCCAGCATGATGCGGCTGCCGGTGGTGGACAGCCCGGCGGGCCTGGACGCCGCCTTCATCGGCGTGCCGCTGGACATAGGCACCTCCAACCGGTCCGGTGCCCGCATGGGCCCGCGGCAGATCCGCGCCGAATCGGCCCTGCTGCGGCCCTACAACATGGCCACCGGCGCGGCCCCCTTCGACACCCTGCAGGTGGCCGACCTGGGGGACGTGCCGGTCAACACCTACTCTCTGGAAAAATCGGTCGAGCTCATCACCGGCTTCTACCGTCCGGTGCTGGCCGCCGGCTGCGTGCCGCTGACGCTGGGCGGCGACCACACCATCGCCCTGCCCATCCTGCGCGCCGTCGCCGAGCGCCATGACCCGGTGGCCCTGGTGCATGTGGACGCCCATGCCGATGTCAACGACACCATGTTCGGCGAGCGCATCGCCCACGGCACGCCCTTCCGCCGAGCGGTGGAGGAAGGCTTGCTGCAGGGGGACAAGGTCTGGCAGATCGGCCTGCGGGGCACGGGCTACGCGGCCGACGACTTCGACTGGCCGCGTCAGCAGGGCTTCACCGTGGTGCCGGCGCACGAGGTCTGGTACCAGTCGCTTGCGCCGCTGATGGCCCGGGTGCGCGCCGCCATCGGCGACACCCCCTGCTACCTCAGTTTCGACATCGACGGCATCGACCCGGCCTATGCCGGCGGCACCGGCACGCCGGAGATCGGCGGCCTGAGCGTTCCGCAGGCGCTGGAGATCATCCGGGGCTGCCGTGGCCTGAATCTGGTGGGTGCCGATCTGGTCGAGGTGGCCCCGCCCTACGACCCGACCGGCAACACCGCCCTGCTGGGCGCCAACCTGCTGTACGAGATGCTGTGCGTGCTGCCCGGCGTGGCCTACCGCTGAAAGGGGCGTCCGCCCCGCGATAGAGTGTGGTTTCAACCGCTCCCGCCTTTGCGGGAGCAATGTTCAGGAGACTGTCATGGATTCGTCCACCTCCCCGCTGGCCCTGCTGAAGGACCCCAGCCTGCTGAAGACCGACGCGCTGATCAACGGCGAATGGGTCGGCGCCAACAGCCGCTTCGAGGTCACCGACCCGGCCACCGGGCAGAAGCTGGCCGACGTGGCCAACCATGGCCCGGAATCGGCCCACCACGCCATCGTGGCCGCCAACAAGGCCTGGCCGATCTGGCGCGCCAAGACCGCCAAGGAACGCGCCACGATCCTGATGAAGTGGTTCCAGCTGATGCAGGCCAACGCCGATGACCTGGCCCGGCTGATGACCGCCGAGCAAGGCAAGCCGCTGGCCGAGGCCAAGGGCGAAGTGGGCTATGGCGCCAGCTTCCTGGAATGGTTTGCCGAGGAAGGCAAGCGCGTCTATGGCGAGACCATCCCGACCACCGACAACAACAAGCGCTACCTGGTCATCAAGCAGCCCATCGGTGTCTGCGCGGCCATCACGCCCTGGAACTTCCCGATCGCGATGATCACCCGCAAAGTGGCCCCGGCCCTGGCGGCGGGCTGCCCGGTGGTCATCAAACCGGCCGAGCAGACCCCGCTGTCCGCCCTGGCGGTGGCCGAACTGGCCCAGCGCGCCGGCATGCCCGCAGGCGTGCTGAACATCCTGACCGCCGACGGCGCCAACTCGATCGAGATCGGCAAGGTGCTGTGCAGCTCCGATGTGGTGCGCCACCTGTCCTTCACCGGCTCCACCGAGGTCGGCCGCATCCTGGCGGCCCAGTGCGCCTCGACGGTCAAGAAGGTCTCGTTGGAGCTGGGCGGCAACGCCCCCTTCATCGTGTTCGACGACGCCGACCTGGACAGCGCCGTGGAAGGCGCGATGGTCAGCAAGTACCGCAACGCCGGCCAGACCTGCGTGTGTGCCAACCGCTTCTATGTGCAGGACGCCGTGTACGACACCTTCGTCGAGAAGCTGGCCGAAAAGGCCCGCGCGATGAAGACCGGCAGCGGCTTCGAGGCCGGCGTGACCCAGGGCCCGCTGATCGACGATGCCGCCGTGGCCAAGGTGGAGCGCCACGTGGCCGACGCCCTGGACAAGGGCGCCACCCTGGTGGCCGGCGGCGAGCGCCTGGGCGACCGCTTCTACACCCCGACCGTGCTGGCCAATGTGACCGGCGACATGCTGTGCGCCAAGGAAGAGACCTTCGGCCCGGTGGCCCCGATCTTCCGCTTCAAGGACGAGGCCGAGGTGGTGGAGTTGGCCAATGCGACCGAGTTCGGTCTGGCCAGCTACTTCTACAGCCGCGACATCGGCCGCATCTTCCGTGTGGGCGAGGCGCTGGAGTACGGCATGGTGGGCATCAACACCGGCCTGATCTCCACCGCAGAGGTGCCGTTCGGCGGCATCAAGCAGTCCGGCCTGGGCCGCGAAGGCGCCCACCAGGGCATGGAAGACTATGTGGAGGTCAAGTACCTCTGCCTGGGCGACATCCAGAAGTGATGCGCTGATCAGTCGGCGGCCGGCGGCACTTCGTCGTTGGCCGCCGCCCCTCGGAGCTGGCGGCTGATGCCGTCCCCCGAGACCTGCCCCAGGGCCCGGCTCAGCAGAGCGCGGGCCTCTTTGCCATGGGCCGGGTACTGGGCCACCCCCAGGCGCGCCGACAGCGGCAGCGTCTGCCCTGCCACCAGATAGGGCTGGCTGACCGTCTGCAGCAGCTTGCGGGCCACCCGCTCGGCGTCCTCCTGGGCATCGATCCAGGCCAGCAGCACGCAGAACAGGTCGCCTCCCAGCGAGGCCACCACATCACTGGCGCGCAGCGACGCCCGCAGGCGCACCGCCAGCTTGCGACGCAGCACGTTGGCGGCCTCGGCTCCCATCGAGGCTTCCACCGCCGCCATGCCCTCCAGTTGCAGGGCGATCAAGGCCATGGCGGCTGGCTCGCGCTCACGCAGCGCCAGCAGGTGCGTCATGTGCTCCTGCAATTGCTGCCTGTTGGGCAGGCCGGTGGACAAATCGATGCTGTAGGCGCGGCGTGCCGTGTCGTCCAACTGCTTGCGCTCGATGGCCAGGCGCAGACAACGCCCCAGCACATCGGGCTGCAGATCTGCAGGAGACAGGATGTCCCGGACGCCGCGTTGGACCAGCTTCACACAGTGGGCGGGCGTCGGATCCTGCAGCACCGCCAGCAACGCGCTGTCGAGCGACGCACGTCCCAGGCCGGACCAGTTCAGCAGTGCGGCGGCACCGCCGGGTGACTGCAGGTCGAGCAGCACCGCATCGTAGGTTTGCGCCAGCAGGGCATCAGCCGCCTCGTCCAGGGTGCGGCAACCATGCAGCACGAATGGACCGAAGGGAGATGTCGCCAGATCCGGGGAACCCGGACTGAGGAGAAGGACTTGGTAAGGCGTGCTCATGAGGCGCTTCGTGTCGTCCCGACATGATGCCGCATGGCACGCCCCGTGACCATGCCTGCCGACAAGGGGTCACCCCACCGCCGGCAGGACGGTCGTCGGTGCTCAGAAGGCGTAACCGACCGAGAGGGTGTAGACCAGGGGACGGAAGTTCAGCTTGTCCTTGCGCACCACGGTCATCGGACCGTCGCCAACGTTGGCTTCGGTGGTGTTGGTCACCGTGCTCTTCACATCCGCATAGGCCACCGTGCCCACCACCGACCAGTGGTTGTCGATCTGATAGGTGCCGCCCACGTGGCCGGTCAGGCCCCAGGAAGGAGACAGCTTGATCTTGGTGGGGCCACCTGCTGCCGCATCACCAGCCTGGGTGCTGCGGGTACGGGTGAACTTGGTGTAGTTGACACCCAGGCCGACAAAGGGCGAGAAGCCCGGCAGCACTTCATCGAAGTGGTAGTTCAGGAACGCCGAGGGCGGTGCCTGCTTGACCAGCGCCACCTGGCCGAAAGACTGGATGGCGTCCGTGCCGGTCACGCTGTGCTCGGGCGGAATGCCCAGGGCCAGCTCCGCGCTCCACTTCGGGTTGAAGCGGTACACCACGCCGAAGCCGACGGTCGCCTTGTCATCGACGGCCAGACCAGCCGTGGTGCCGTGCTCCGCCTGCGCCACGTCCACCGGTGTGGGGGTGTCCGTGGTGAAGTGGTTGGGGGCGACGTTGACATGGATGTAGGCGCCGCCCAGGTAGACGCTCCAGCCCTTCAGGGCGGACTCTTCTTCGGCATGGACGGTCAGACCCGCCAGACCCAGGGTGGCGGCCACCGCCACCAGACGCAGGGCTTGCGAGGTTTTCTTATCGAAGTGGCTCATGAAAAACATCCTTGCTGAAGGCCGATCACTGGGCGAAGTTCGCGAAGTAGCCGCGGACGAAGGCCGCGCAGAACGGTGCGGCGTCGGCGTGGTCCTGCTCCGTGCCCGGCGTCCCCACCGTGCTGGAGGCGGCAGGGTAGGTCGCCTGGAAGGCGCCCGCCAGGGTCGCGGCAGCAGTACCCAGCGTGCCAGCGATGGTGGCCGGATTGCCGCGCAGGTCCAGCGCCGGCACCGCCACACCCTTGGTCCCGAAGTAGGTCTGGGCGTCGGTCGTGTTGTAGGCGAAGACGGTCGGATCCGCAGCGCTGTAGCACATGGCCATCGGAGCCTTGGGCGTCCAGTTCAGCAGGCTGTTGGTGGCCGCGGCGCCCAGCATGCCGCCATTGGCGTTGGTCAGTGCAGCAGTGCGGAAGCTGTCGTTGATCATGCCGCCGGTGCCGTACAGCTTGCGGAAGGTGCTGTCAGCCGGCAGCTTGCCGGCGGCGATCAGATCGCTCACCGAACTGTTGCTGGGCAGCAGGGTCTCCATGAAGCCGGCATAAGCCGACTGGTAGGCATCCGCAGGCGTGCTGTAGACATCACCATAGGACTTTTGCCAGCTGGTCAGCAGCAGCGGGGTGAAGAGCGTGGCGCCGGCGTTCACCGCGCAGTTGGGGTCCGAGGAACCCAGGCTGGTGCAGTAGTCCGGGCTGGCCAGGATCTGCGTGACGAAGCGGGTCAGGTTGTACGGGCCGGACATCGGTGCGGCAGCCGTCACGGTGAACTCGCTCGCATAGTCGCGCTCGAGCACCTTCTGGGTGGCCATGGCCACATGGCCACCTTCCGAATAGCCGGTCACGAACAGCTGGGCCGAGGGCGTGCCCAGACCGGACGCCGTCAGATAGCTCTTGGCCGCGCGCAGCCCGTCCACCATGTCCACCGCCTGCGCTTCGGCATTCAGGTAGGGGTGGTAGCTCAGGCTGGAAAGGTCGTACCCCAGGTAGTTCGGTGCGACGACGATGTAGCCTTGCGCGGCGAACATGGCAGCGGTCAGGCTGCCTTCCTGGTTGTTGGCGATGTCGGCCATGTTGAAGGCCTTCTCGGTCGTCGTGCCGTGCGCATACAGCACCACCGGCCGAGAGCCCGTGCAGGCCGCGTTGGTGCCGGAAGGCACGAACACCGCGGTGGAGGCGGTGGCCGCCTCACCCTTCGGGTCACGCGTCATGTACAGCACGTAGGCGATGTGCACATCACAGGTCGCAGCACCGGTCAGCGCCTGAACGCCGGACGCCGAGGTTCCGGCGTCGATCTGGGCCGCAGGGATGGGCCATGTCTGGTTGGGGTTGAGCTGGGCATCCGCCAGCGCAGACATGATGGTTCCCCGAGCCGGCGGGGCATCCTCGCTGCCACCACCACAACCGGCCAACACAAGGGCCGCAGTCAGCGGCAGCAAAGACAATGGGCGCAGGAAACGCATCCAAGACTCCTTCGATTTCATCGCGTTTTCAAAAGCGAACGGTCGTTCGCTTCTGGATAAGAAACTTTAAGCCGGGCAGGTCCCTTTTCCGTCTTGGGACTAACCCGCGTCGGAGGCCCGTGGATACAAAAAGACCGGACTCAGCAGGCCCGGTCTTGACCCAGGTGAAGGAATCTCTACCGGGTGCACCGGCTCACTGACATCCCGCCGTGGCCGAGGGCGAGAAACGGAACGAGGCCGCGTACTGCGGCGGCACCGTGCCATCACCGGCCGGTTGGTAGGCCTGGAACTGCTGCAGCGCCTGCACGTTACCGGCGGGGAAGGCCGGAATCTCGACCCGGGCATCGTCGAAGTAACCAGACAGGTTGGTGTGCAGCGCACGCGTCGTGCACACCCAGGTCGATCCGCTGTTGGCACTCTGATAGACGTTCACGCCGGAGCCGAAGTTGCTGATGAGCGCCACCTTGGTGCCACCCAGCCAGGCCAGTTGGGCATAGGTCGGATTGGCCGAGGGGTAGGTGGCGCTGTTGCCCGTGATGCGGGTCTGGGCCGTCCATTGCCGAGTGGCCGTGCTGCGGATGCGCAGATAGAGCGCGCCGGCATCGGTGTAGGCCGCATAGACGTTGCCCTGCCCGTCCACCACGGTGCTGAAGTGGCTGGACATGGGGTCCTGATCAGCCGTGCCGGCCAGCATCAGCACCGAGGAATTCCAGGAGGACGTCAACGTGCCCGTCAAGGGCCGCTCCGCCCAGTAGATGTTGGGGCCCACCGAATACATCAGGCCGATGCCCCCCGGCAGGCTCACCAGACGGGCGCTGCGCTTGTCGCTGCCGAAGGTCACCGCGTTGCTGTAGCCATAGGATTGGCTGCTGCGGGACCAGGTGCTGCTGCCTGCGGGCTTCACGTACAGCGCAATCATCACGTAGCCACTGCTGCTGTCTTCCTGCACATAGGCCAGCCAGGTGTTGCCGTTCGCGTCCACCGCAAAACTGGGATTGACTGCGGCGATGGTGGTCGAGGCCCGTGGCAGCTTGCTGGTGCTGGCCAGCGACCAGGTGCGGCTCGCGCTGCTGTACTTCAGCGTGGACATGCGCGCGATGCCATCGCTGCACTGGTAGACCACGGTCAGGGAATCGCCCGTCAGCACGCCATCGGAAACGCTGTTCGCATCGGTGCTGGGCAGCACCAACTGTCGGGCCCACTGCACGCCGTCATCGGTCGAGTGCAGATAGAGCGCCCCGCTCGAGCCCGCTGCCGTGCCCAGGTTCATCAGGGCGTGCGTGCGACCATCCGAGGTGACGAACATGTGCCGCTGGTGGCGATAGGACACCAGACGGGTGGCCGTGCTGACGATGTCGGTCTGGGAGACCTGCACGGCGGCCAGGGTTGCCCCGGAAAAGCCCAGCGCTGTCACGGCCAGGACGCCGACAGCAACACGTTCAAAGAAGCTCATGACGGTTCCCCAAAGTCGACTGGCCGCGCGCACCTCACAGCATGTCCTGGGAGCGTCGCCTGTGTGTCGCGCCCACCACGGGCACTGCCGGATGTGAAACTGGCCCCAGTCGGGGCCAGTTTCGGATTGGTTGGAGCGGGCGATGGGAATCGAACCCACGCTATCTGCTTGGGAAGCAGAAGTTCTACCATTGAACTACGCCCGCATCACAGACGCATAGTTTACGCGATTGTTTGGCGTTCGAAGACCAGATCCCACACGCCGTGACCCAGTCGGATACCACGGTTCTCGAACTTGGTCAGCGGCCGATAGTCCGGGCGGGGTGCATACCCCGCTGCGGTGTTGCGCAGCCGCGGCTCGCCGCCCAACACCTCGAGCATCTGCTCGGCATAAGGCTGCCAGTCGGTCGCGCAGTGCAGGATGCCACCCGGCTTCAGGCGCGAGGCCAGCAATGCCACGAAAGGCGGCTGGATCAGGCGCCGCTTGTTGTGCTTCTTCTTGTGCCAGGGGTCCGGGAAAAAGACGTGCACCCCGGCCAGGGAGTCGGGGGCGATCATGTGCTCCAGCACCTCGACCGCGTCGTGCTGGACGATGCGCAGGTTGCTCAAACCTTCTTCGCCGATGCGCTTGAGCAAGGCGCCCACGCCGGGCGTATGCACCTCGATGCCCAGAAAGTCGGTGTCACGGCGCGCCGCGGCGATCTGCGCGGTGGCATGCCCCATGCCGAAGCCGATCTCGACGATCAGCGGCGCATCGCGGCCGAACAGCCCGACCGCATCCAGAGGCTGGGCCGCATAGGGCACCAGGTATTGGGGCCCCAATTCCTCCAAGGCACGCTGCTGCCCGGTGCCCATGCGTCCGGCCCGCAGCACGAAGCTGCGGATGCGGCGGTGGGGCGCACCGGCGGCCTCACCACCCGCTGCGGACAGGTCATCGTCGGTGGGAGCCTCTTCGGGCAGCGGTGTGTCGTGGGTCATGGTGGCGGCGGAGAACAAGGGCCGGCATTTTGCCTGATAGCCCCGTCGCTGTTCAGTCGGCCCACGCCACCCAGCCGGTCCAGGCGGTGAGCAGCACCACCACGCCGAACCCGATGCGATACCAGGCGAAGGGGATGAAGGTGTGGCTGGCCACGTAGTGGAGCAGCCAGCGCACACAGACCCAGGCGCTCAGGAAGGACACGAAGAAGCCTACGCCGAAGAGCGGCAGATCGGCCATGCTCAGCAGCGCCCTCTCCTTCCACAGGCTGTAGGCCCCGGCGCCGATCAGGGTGGGAATGGCCAGGAAGAAGCTGAAATCCGTGGCCGCTTGGCGCGACAGGCCCAGCAGCATGCCCCCGATGATGGTGGAACCGGATCGGCTGGTGCCCGGGATCATGCCCAGGCACTGGACCAGCCCGACCTTCAGCGCATCCACCCAGGTCATTTCGTCCACCGACTGGATGCGCACCCGGGGCGAAGCCCGCCGCTCGGCCCACAGGATGATCAGCCCGCCAATGATGAACGAGGCCGCCACCACGGGGGCATTGAAGAGATAGCCCTTGATCACCTTGTAGACCAACAGGCCCAGCACGGCGGCCGGCAGGAAGCCGATCAGCACATTGAGCACGAAGCGCCGGGCGGAGGCCTGGGTGGCCAGGCCGGTCACCGCGTCGCTCAGACGGCGCCAGTACACCAGCACCACCGCCAGGATGGCGCCCGATTGGATCGCGATCTCGAAGACCTTGGCCTTGGCATCCGCGAAGCCCAGCAGAGAACCCGCGAGGATCAGATGTCCAGTGGAGGAGATGGGCAGGAATTCGGTCAGACCTTCAACCACCCCCATGATGGCGGCCTTGAGCAGCAGGAAGTCCAAGTCGGGTGCTCCTTGACGAGAGGCAATGCGAGGCCGGGATCATACCCGCGGGTTTTCACGCCCCCCGGCCCCGTGACAGGGCGATGCCGCCTCTTCCATCCAGGCCTGCTTTCCGTCAGAATACCCCAATGGGTATTGAGTTCGCCGCATCGGCTGCTAGTATTAATGACCAACGGGTCATTAGTCTGATGTCGGTTCACAGTTCTCGCCAGCGCCGCAAGGATGCCCGCCCCCAGGAATTGCTGGAGGCGGCGCTGTCCCTGTTCGTCGAAAAAGGCTTTGCGGCCACCCGGTCCGAAGAGGTCGCCCAGCGCGCCGGCGTGTCCAAGGGCACGCTGTACCTCTACTACCCCAGCAAGGAGGAACTGCTCAAGGCCGTGGTGCGCTCGACCTTGGCGGTCGAGGTGGCCGAGGGAGCGCGCCTGCTGGATGAGCACCAGGGCTCCGCCACGGAGGCGTTGCTGGGGCCGCTGGTGGACTGGTGGATCCGCGTCTACAACAGCCCGGCCTCCGGCGTGTTCAAGCTCCTGCTGACGGAGATGTGCAACTTTCCGGAGCTGGCCGAGTTCTATGCCCAGGAAGTGCTCGAGCCGGGCATGGGCGTGATGGCGCGACTGCTGATGCAGGGCGTGGAGCGCGGGGAGTTTCGTCCTTTGGACATCGAGATGGCCGTGCACTCCATCGCCATGCCCTTCGTGATGATGTGCGTGCACAAGCACTCCCTCGGGGCATGCGGCTTCAAGGACATTCAGCCCGAAGCCTTCATGAGAGGGCACATGCATCTGCTGCTGAGCGGCTTTCAGGCGGCAGCAGCACCTGGCGCCGGACATCTGAGAGGCCACAAAGCCACCTAGAATGAAAGGTTGACCGGCCCAGACGCCGCCGGACCTTTTCGAGGACGCCGTGATGAACATCGAACAAGCCCGCTTCAACATGATCGAACAGCAGATCCGCCCCTGGGATGTGCTGGATCCTGCCGTGCTCTCGCTGCTGGCTGCCGTCAAGCGCGAGGACTTCGTCCCCGCCGCCTACCGCGCCCTGGCCTTCGTGGACACCGAAGTGCCGCTGCCGGGCGGCCAGTGCATGCTGGCTCCGCGGGTCGAGGCCCGCCTGCTGCAGGAAGCCAAGGTGCAGCGCCACGAAACCGTGCTGGAAGTCGGTGCCGGCTCGGGCTTCATGGCCGCACTGCTGGGTCACCGCGCCCAGCGCGTGATCACGCTGGAGAACCGGCCCGAACTGGCCCGGATGGCCAGCGAGAACCTGCGCCGCGCCGGTCTGTCCAACGTGTCCGTGCGCGAGGCCGATGGCCGCGAAGGTCTGGCCGCCGAGGGCCCCTTCGACGTGATCGTGCTCTCGGGCTCCGTGGCCCAGGTGCCGCAAGCCCTGCTCGACCAGCTCAAGGTCGGCGGCCGGCTGATCACCATCGAAGGTGCCGAGCCGGTGATGCGCGCCGTGCTCTACACCCGCCAATCCGACAAGGCGCTGTCCAAGGTCGAGCTGTTCGACACCGTGGCGCAGCGACTCGACGGCTTTGCCGAACCCACGCGCTTCCACTTCTGATGAACCGGCTGCACGTCCAGGATCTGATTCCCTTCACCCAGGCCCATGCGGGCGTGGTGTTGCTGGACGTGCGTGAGCCGTGGGAGGTGGCACTGGCCCCTCTGTCGGTGGATGGCGCCAGGACGATGTCCATGCCCATGGGCGACGTTCCGGCGCGCTGCTCGGAGCTGGACCCGCAGCAGCCTGTCGTCTGTTTTTGCCATCACGGCATGCGCAGCGCGCAGGTCGTCGCATTCCTGATGCACCAAGGCCACCGCGCTGTGTACAACCTGGAGGGTGGCACCGACGCCTGGGCCCGCCAGGTCGACCCGGCGATGCCACGCTACTGAAGCCTGCGGCCATCCGCCCAGGGCGCCTTCCCCCTTATCGACCCAGAGGAAACCACCATGCCGACTTCGCGCTCCCTGTTCCGCCCGAGTGCCCGCCTCGCCCCCCTGGCGCTGGCCGCGCTCTGCCTTGCGGGAACTGCCCGGGCCCAGAGCCTGCAGGAGCTCTACGAAGCAGCACGGTCCTACGACGCCACCTACCTGGCGGCCCGCGCCCAGTCCGAAGCAGCCGAGTACCAGGCCGCCCAGACCTACGCCCTGCAGCGCCCCAGCGTCGCGCTGACGGCCTCGGCCAACCGGGACATCAACGAAACCCCCTACAGCAATGTCACCCGGACTGCGAGCACCACCACGCCGGTGACGGTGTCTGCGCAGCAAAGCCTGTTCAACCGGCCCAACAGCCTGACCATCGACCAGGCCGACAAGACGGTCGAGGTGGCCAAGACCCAGCTGCAGGCCGCCGAGCAGGACCTGATCGTGCGCCTCTCGCAGGCGTACTTCGACGTGCTGGGGGCCGCGGACACCCTGGCGACCGTGCAGGCCAACAAAAAGGCCATCTCGGAGCAGCTGGCCTCGGCCAAGCGCAATTTCGAAGTGGGCACGGCCACCATCACCGACACCCGCGAGGCCCAGGCCAGCTACGACCTGGTGGTGGCCCAGGAACTGGCCGCCGACAACGATCTGCGCGTCAAGCAACTGGCCCTGGAGCAACTGGTGGGCCGCACGGGCATCAAGCCCTGGCCGCTGGCCAAGCCGGTGGCGCTGCCGCCGCTGATGCCGGCCGACCTGAACACCTGGCTGAGCACCGCCGAGGACCGCAGCCCGAGCATCGCCCAGGCCCGCTTGGCGTTGGACATCGCCAAGCTGGAGACCGAGAAGGCGCGCGCCGGCCACCTGCCCACGCTGGCACTGACAGGCAGCTACACCAAGGGCCGTGTGGACATCGACACCGACCCGACCGCCCACCTGTCGGGCACCAACACCAACAAGAGCATCGGCGTGACACTGTCGGTGCCGCTGTTCAGCGGCTTCGCCACCCAGAACCGCATCCAGGAAACGCTGAAGCTGGAAGACAAGGCCGTCAACGACCTCGAGGGAACCCGCCGCAGCATCGCGCAGGGCACCCGCTCGGCCTTCCTGGGCGTGCAAAGTGGCCTGGCACAGGTCAAGGCCTACGAGGCGGCCGAGGCCTCGAACAAGCTGTCGCTGGAAGCCACACAGCTGGGCTACAAGGTGGGTGTGCGGGTCAACCTGGACGTGCTGACCGCCCAGACCCAGCTGTTCAACACCGAGCAGCAGCTCTCCAAGGCCCGCTACGACGTGATCATGGGCGACCTGAAGCTGCGCCAGGTCACCGGCCAGCTCAACGAATCCGACATCCAGCGCGTGAACGGCCTGCTGGCCCGCTGAGTCGTTCAGCCGCGCGGATGCGCGGTCGGGGGCAGCAGGGCCACGATGGCCGAAGCCATGCGTGTGGCCGCCCCCCGGTGGGCCGAGGCGAAGGCCGTGGCCCGCTCGGCGGCCTCGTGCAGCCGTTTCGGCGCTGCCAGCAGCTGCCTCACCTGGGCCAGCGCATCGTCCCAGTCGTGCGCGCGCCAGGCTGCGCCCGCGGCCAGCGCCCCCTCGGCCGCCTGGGCGAAATTGAAGGTCGACGGCCCCAGGATGATCGGGCAGCCGCAGGCCGCCGATTCGATCAGGTTGTGACCGCCCAGTGGCGCGAAGCTGCCACCCAGCAGCGCCACGTCGGACAGGCCGTAGTACAGGGCCATCTCGCCCAGGCTGTCGCCCAGCCAGACATCGGCCTCGCCTGCCGCCTCGACGGGAGAGGCCTGGCCCCACTGCGAGCGCCGCGACACGGACAGGCCCTGATGCCGCACCAGCTCGGCCACGGCGTCGAAGCGCTGAGGATGGCGAGGCACCAGCAGCAGCTGCGGTCGGGGGGGCGCCCAGGCCGCCCAGCGGGTCAGCAAGGCCTCTTCCTCGCCTTCGCGGGTGTTCACGGCCGCCACCACCGGGCGCGACAGCCCGGCCCGCCATGCACGGCCCCGGGTCAGTTGCGCCTCGTCAGGCTGCAGGTCGTACTTCAGGTTGCCGCACACCCGCACATCGGCCGCGCCGGCCGTGCGCAGGCGCTGGGCATCGGCCTCGGTCTGGGCCAACACCAGGTTCAAGGCATCGGCGGCGGGCCGCATCAGCAGGGACAGGCGCTGCCCCTGGCGAGCGCTCTTCTCGCTCAGCCGCGCATTGGCCAACACCATGGGCAGGCGCCGGGCTGCGGCGGCGTGCAGCAGATTGGGCCAGATCTCCGTCTCCATCAGCACGCCCAGACAAGGCCGGGCATGGCGCAGAAAACGGTGCACCGCCCCCGGCGTGTCAAAAGGCAGCCACAGCTGATGGTCGCCCTCGCGCAGCAGCGCCTGCCCGGCCTCGCGCCCGGTGGCCGTGCCATGGGTGAGCAGCAGGCGCAGACCGGGCCGCTGCGCACGCAAGGCATCGATCAGCGCGGCCGCGGCGCGGGTCTCGCCCAGGGAGACCGCGTGCAACCACAGCGCACCCGGGGCGACCGGGGGCAGGTGCAGGCCGAAGCGCTCGCCAATCGCATGGCGGTACAGCGGCTCGCGCCCGCCGCGCTGCCAGAGCTTGGCCAGATAGGCCGGCGTGCCCAGGCGCAGCACCCAGGAATAGGCCTGCCTCGCCAGCACGGCGGACAGAGGTGTCCTTGCTTCAGGCAAGACCAACGGTGTCCGGGTCAAGCACTCAGTGGGCCGAAGCGCCGATCTCGGCGTCGGGCTTGACCGCGCGCAGCGCCGCCATGAACTCGCCCTCGATGCGGTGCATGGCTTCCGGGGTGTGACCTTCGAAGCGCATCACCAGCACCGGCGTGGTGTTGGAGGCCCGCACCAGGCCGAAGCCGTCCGGATATTCGGCGCGCAGACCGTCGGTGGTGATGATCTCGGCGCCGGGGAACTTGGCCGTCTCCAGCAGCTTGGCGATGACCTGTGCCGGCTCCCCCTCGGCGCAGGGCACGTTCAGCTCCGGCGTGTTGAAGCTGGTCGGCAGCGCGTTCAGCACCGCGCTGGGGTCGTCCGAGCGCGAGAGGATCTCGAGCAGGCGGCCGGCGGTGTACATCGCATCGTCAAAACCGTACCAGCGCTCCGAGAAGAAGATGTGGCCGCTCATCTCGCCGGCGATCGGGGCGCCGGTTTCCTTCAGCTTGGCCTTGACCAGCGAGTGGCCGGTCTTCCACATCAGCGGCACGCCGCCGGCGGCCTTGACCTCGGGCGCCAGGCGTTGCGTGCACTTGACGTCGTAGATGATGGTGCCGCCCTTCACGCGGGTCAGGATGTCGCGGGCAAAGAGGATCAGCTGACGGTCCGGGTAGATGATCTGGCCATCCTTGGTCACCACGCCCAGGCGGTCGCCGTCGCCATCGAAGGCCAGGCCCAGTTCGGCGTCGGTGGCATGCACGACCTTGATCAGGTCGGCCAGGTTGGCGGGCTTGGAAGGATCGGGGTGGTGGTTGGGGAAGTCGCCATCGACCTTCGAGTAGAGATCGATCACCTCGCAACCCAGGGCCTTCAGGATGCCCGGCGCGCTGGCCCCGGGGATGCCGTTGCCCGAATCCACGACGATCTTCATCGGGCGCGCGAGCTTGCAGTCGCCGACGATGCGGTGGGTGTACTCCGGCAGGATGTCCATCGCGCCGACGCGCCCCCGGCCCTGGGTGTAGTCCTCGGCCTCCATGCGGCGCTTCAGGCCCTGGATCTCATCGCCATAGATGGCCCGGCCCGCCAGCACCATCTTGAAGCCGTTGTAGTCCTTGGGGTTGTGGCTGCCGGTGACCTGGATGCCGCTGTTGCAGCCGTGCTGGCCCCGGGTGGCGGCCACGTAATAGACCATCGGGGTGGTCACTGCGCCCAGGTCCACCACATCCAGCCCGGTCGAGGCCAGGCCCCGCTTGAGCGCGTCCACCAGCCCCGGGCCGGAGAGGCGGCCATCGCGCCCCACCACCACGGCCTTCTGCCCGGCCTTCAGGGCTTCGGTGCCAAAGGCCTTGCCAAGGTGCTCGGCCACGGTTTCGTCCAGGCTCTTGCCCACGATGCCGCGGATGTCATAGGCCTTGAAGATGGATGCGTCGACTTTCATGGGTGGCTGTTCGGATGTCTGTTGAAGAGGGGGAAACACCGAGTGATGCAGGCCCATTGTAGAGACGCAGGCCAACGGTCCCGGACCACGGCGCAAACATGTTCCATGGGAGGCTGCAGGGCCCCAAGGCATGTGTCCGAAAACGGCCAGACACGGCATCCGCACTCCGTATCATGAGCCCATCATGTCTGCGCTGCCCGCCATCTCCCCCCACGCGTCGCCGATGGACGATGGCGCCGCCTATCTGGCACTGCAGACCCACGACGCCCGCTTCGATGGCCGCCTGTTCGTCGGCGTCACCTCCACCGGCATCTACTGCCGGCCGGTCTGTCGCGTGCGCCTGCCCCGGCGCGAGAACTGCCGCTTCTTTCCGGAAGCCGCGCAGGCCGAAGCGGCGGGCTTTCGACCCTGCCTGCGCTGCAGGCCCGAACTGGCCCCCGGCCTGGCCCTGGTGGATTCGTCCCGCAGTCTGGCGCGCAGCGCCGCCCTGCTGCTGGAACGCCACCTGGAGTCCTCGGAAGAGATCGCCCTGCCCGCCGTGGCCGAGCGCCTGGGCGTGACCGAACGACATCTGCGGCGCATCTTCCAGGCCGAGCACGGCGTCAGCCCGATCCAGTGGATCACCACCCGCCGGCTGCTGCTGGCCAAGCGCCTGCTGACCGACACCCCCCTGCCCATCACCCAGGTGGCGCAAACCGCCGGTTTCGGCAGCGTGCGTCGCTTCAACGCCCTGTTCCAGGAACGCTATCGGCTCACGCCCACCTCGCTGCGCCGGCAGTTGCCCGGACAGGATGCCGATGGCGTCGAGGGTGTGCGGCTGCTGCTGGGCTGGCGCCCCCCCTATGACGCCGAAGCCATGCTGGACTTTCTGGGTGGCCGACCGCTGCCGGGGGTGGAGGCCCTGCATCAGGGCACTTGGTGGCGCACCCTGTCGCTGCCCGGTCGACACGGCCCCTGCCAAGGCTGGCTGGGCCTGCGCTTCGACACCCGCCGCGAAGGGGTCGAACTCACGGTGTCTTCCGGCTTGGTGCCGATGCTGCCGCGGGTGATGCGGCGGGTGCGCCACCTGCTCGATCTGGATGCACAGCCGCAGGACATCTGCGAGGCCTTGGGCGACATGGCCCGGGCACGCCCCGGCCTGCGCGTGCCGGGTTGCATGGATGGCTTCGAGACCACGGTGCGCATCATCCTGGGTCAGCAGGTCACGGTGGCGGCGGGCTGCACGCTGGCGGCCCGGCTGGTGGCCTGTCTGGGCGAGCCCTGCTCCGCCCCCGTGCCTGGCCTGACCCACCTCTTCCCCTCTCCGCTGGCGGTGAAGAACGCCACGGTGGACACCCTGGGGCAACTGGGCATCATCCGCAGCCGCATCGACGCCCTGCAGGCCTTGGCATCGGCCGTGCTCGAGGGCAGGCTGGACCTCTCCCCCGGCGCCTGCGTGGACGAAACGCTGGCGACCCTGCGCACCCTGCCGGGCGTTGGCGACTGGACCTGCCAACTGGTCGCCCTGCGCGTGCTGGCCTGGCCGGATGCCTTTCCCGCCAGCGACGCCGGCGTGCTGCGCGCCCTGGGCACCCGGGTACCGAGGCAGGCCCAGGCCATGGCGGAATCCTGGCGCCCCTGGCGTGCCTACGCCGTGCTGCAACTGTGGCAGGGCCTGACCTCATCCGGCCCGCCCACCCCTTCCACCGGACACCCCGACCATGAGCCTCTCTCTGCACCGTGACTGGGTCGCCCAGACCCTCGTCGACACCCCGCTGGGCCCCCTGCGCCTGGCCGCCAGCACCCAGGGTCTGGGAGGCGCCTGGTTCGAAGACCAGAAGCACCACCCGGGGCCGCTGGACGCCCCCGCGCAGGCGGGCCACCCCGTGCTGGCGCAAGCCCGTGATGAGCTCGACGCCTACTGGCGCGCGCCCCGTGAGGCCCGTTTCACCACACCGCTGGATCCTGCCGGCACGGCCTTCCAGAGGGCCGTCTGGGCGGCGCTCCGCGCACTGGCGCCGGGGCAGACCTGCAGCTATGGCGCCCTGGCCCGCCAGCTTCAGCAGGCGCAGGCGGTGCGCGCCGTGGCCGCCGCCGTGGGGCGCAATCCGCTGAGCATCTTCATCCCCTGCCACCGCGTGCTGGGCGCCGATGGTTCGCTGACCGGCTATGCCGGCGGTCTCGCGCGCAAACGCGCGCTGCTGCACAACGAAGGCGTGCCCCTGCCTGCCGAACTCTTCACCGCCACCTGATGAAACCCAAAGATCTGGCCGAACTGGCCCTGCTCGCCGCCATCTGGGGCGCTTCGTTCCTGTTCATCCGCCTGGGTGCGGCCGCCTTCGGCCCGCTGGCCCTGGCGGGCCTGCGGGTGGTGGGAGCCGTGGCTTGCCTGCTGCCACTGCTGATCTGGCGAGGCGAACTGCGTGCCCTGCGCCAGCACTGGCGCCCCATCCTGCTGGTGGGCATCACCAACTCCGCCCTGCCCTTCATCTGCTTCGGGGTGGCCGCGCTGGCCATCACCGGTGGCCTGTCGGCCATCTTCAACGCCACCACCCCGCTGTGGGGTGCCCTGATTGCCTGGGCATGGCTGGGCGAGCGCCCCAGCGGGCGCAAGGGGCTGGGGCTGGCCCTGGGATTTGCCGGCGTGCTGTGGCTGGCCTGGGACCGCGCCAGCTTCCATCCCGGCGAGCACGGCGTGAGCCCGGCGCTGGCGGTGGCGGCCTGCCTGTGCGCCACGCTCATGTACGGCTTCTCGGCCAACTTCACCCGGCGCCGACTGACCGGTGTGCCCTCGATGGCCCTGGCCGCCGGCAGCCAAGCGGGCGCCGGCCTGCTGCTCATCCCCCTGATGCTCACCCACTGGCCCGAGGTGTCGCCATCGCCCGTCGCGTGGCTGGCTGCCGTGCTGCTGGCCGTGCTGTGCACGGGGTTGGCCTACGTGCTGTATTTCCGACTCATCGGACGGGTGGGCGCTTCCAACGCGATGACCGTGACCTTCCTGATCCCGGCCTTCGCGGTGCTGTGGGGGGCCCTGTTCCTGGGCGAGACACTGAGCGCCACCATGGTGGGAGCCTGCACCGTGATTCTGCTGGGCACCGCGCTGGTCACGGGTCTGCTGCCCCGCCGGCTCGCCCGCACACCGGCCTGAAACGACAAAGCCGCTGGTTCCGGCTTCGGAGACAGCGGCTGAGTTTGACAGCAGGAAACACTTGGCGGAGTGGACGGGGCTCGAACCCGCGACCCCCGGCGTGACAGGCCGGTATTCTGACCAACTGAACTACCACTCCGCAGTGGTATCCCCTAGGGGATTCGAACCCCTGTACCAACCGTGAAAGGGTTGTGTCCTAGGCCTCTAGACGAAGGGGACAGGAGAAGAAGGTGGGTGGCGGAGTGGACGGGGCTCGAACCCGCGACCCCCGGCGTGACAGGCCGGTATTCTGACCAACTGAACTACCACTCCGCAGTGGTGCCGGCTTTGGCGACATCCTTGCGATGCCCGCCCAGGTGCCGACCACCTGACCAGTGTGACTGGTACGCCCTAGGGGATTCGAACCCCTGTAACAACCGTGAAAGGGTTGTGTCCTAGGCCTCTAGACGAAGGGCGCCTATAACCCGTTGCTGCCATCGAAGGTGGTGGAGGTAAGCGGGATCGAACCGCTGACCTCTTGCATGCCATGCAAGCGCTCTCCCAGCTGAGCTATACCCCCACATGTCGATGACGGCATCGAATTTGAAACGCCTGCAGGAATCTCTTCCAGCAGGCGCTGCTGTTCGATGGCGGAGTGGACGGGACTCGAACCCGCGACCCCCGGCGTGACAGGCCGGTATTCTAACCAACTGAACTACCACTCCGCAGTGGTGCTGAAGTTCAAGCTGCGTTGCCGACAGCTCCAGGCTTCTGCGAACCTGACCAGTGTGACTGGTACGCCCTAGGGGATTCGAACCCCTGTAACAACCGTGAAAGGGTTGTGTCCTAGGCCTCTAGACGAAGGGCGCCAAGTTGTTCTGCCATCACGACGCCACCAGATTTTGGTGGAGGTAAGCGGGATCGAACCGCTGACCTCTTGCATGCCATGCAAGCGCTCTCCCAGCTGAGCTATACCCCCATTCGCGCATCAATCAACTTCTGCAATCTGCGTCTGTCGCTTGATTTGCTGAATCGGTTACGCCGTTCAAGCAAGACCAAAAGTATATACCGCTTTTCAAAGAGCTTGCAAGCGGTCGATGACAATTTTTCGATCGAACAGCGACAACACGGCATCGACCGAGGGCGTCTGGGCCCGGCCGCACACCAGCACGCGCACCGGAATCGCCAATTGGGGCATCTTCAGGCCGTGCTCGGCAATGGTGTCCTTGATGGCCTGGTTGATCGCGGCCTTCTCCCAGTCCACGGTGGCCAGACGGCCCGCCAGGGCCACCAGGGCGGGCTTCACGGCCTCGGTGACATGCTGGGCCCGCTCCTCGGCCGACGGCGCGACGGGCGCGAAGTACATGGCCAGCCAGTCGGCCAGGTCGGCGGTGGTGGTGCAGCGGTCCTTGAACAGCGCACAGTGGGCCGGGGTCACTTGGGCGTCGGACACCGCCACGTCCTTGCGGCGCAGCTGCTCGGTGGCCAGCGTGGCCAGACGACCATCGTCCGCCTGCTTCAGGTACTGGGCGTTGACCCAGGCCAGCTTGGCCGCATCCCACTGGGCCGGGCTCTTGGACAGGTGCTCGCCATCGAACCAGCTCACCAGCTGCTCGCGGCTGAACAGCTCGTCGTCGCCATGGCTCCAGCCCAGGCGGGCCAGGTAGTTCAGCATGGCTTCGGGCAGGTAGCCCATCTCCTCGTAGGCGGTGACACTCACCGCGCCACGGCGCTTGGACAGCTTCAGGCCATCGTCGCCCAGGATGACCGGCACGTGGCCGAACTGCGGCAGCGGCGCGCCCAGCGCGCGGAAGATGTTGATCTGCCAGGGCGTGTTGTTGACGTGTTCATCGCCACGGAAGACATGGGTGATGGCCATGTCCCAGTCGTCCACCACCACGGCGAAGTTGTAGGTCGGCACACCATCGGGCCGCAGGATGATCAGGTCGTCGATCTCGCGGTTGTTGATGGTGATCGGGCCCTTGACGAGGTCATCCCAGGTCACATCACCCTCGGCCGGGTTGCGGAAGCGCACCACGGGCTTCACACCCTCGGGCACGAGCGGCAGCACCTTGCCCGGCTCGGGACGCCAGCGGCCGTCGTAGCCTGTCTTCTCGCCACGGGCCTTCTGGGCCTCGCGCATCGCGTCCAGTTCCTCGGGGGTGCAGTAGCAGCGGTAGGCGGTGCCGGCCGCCAGCATCTGCTCGACCACGGCCTGGTAACGCTCCAGGCGCTGCATCTGGTAGAACGGACCTTCGTCGTAATCCAGGCCCAGCCAGTGCATGGCCTGCAGGATCTGTTCGACGGACTCCTGGGTGGAGCGGGCCACGTCGGTGTCCTCGATGCGCAGCACGAACTCGCCGCCGAAGTGGCGGGCGAAGGCCCAGGAGAACAGGGCCGTGCGGGCCGTGCCCAGGTGCAGAAAGCCCGTCGGCGACGGGGCGATGCGGGTGCGGATCTTCTGAGTCATGGAAAGGTTCACAGGGAATCGAGGCCACGCGCCAGGTCGGCGGTGATGTCGGCCACATCGTCCAGGCCCACGGCCAGGCGGATCAGGCCCTGGCCGATGCCCGCGGCCTGGCGCTGCGCTTCGCTCAGGCGCCCGTGCGAGGTGGTGGCCGGGTGGCTGATGGTGGTCTTGGTGTCACCCAGGTTGGTGGTGCGCGAGCAGACCTGGGCCGCGTCCAGCACCGCGAAGGCCTGGGCACGCAGCTGCTCGGGGCTGTCGCCCTTGACCTCGAAGGACACCACGGCGGCCCCCAGGCCGGACTGCTGCTTCATGGCCAGCGCGTGCTGGGGGTGCGAGGCCAGACCAGGGTAGTGCACCCGCGCCACGGCGGGATGGGCCTCCAGCCACTGGGCCACGGCCAGGGCGTTGGCGCTCTGGGCCTTCATGCGCACCACCAGGGTCTCCATGCCCTTGAGCACCACCCAGGCATTGAAAGGCGAGAGCGTCAGCCCCGCCGAGCGCTGCACCGGCAGCAGCTTCGACTGGATCAGTTCCTCCGGACCGCAGACGGCACCGGCGATGACCCGCCCCTGGCCATCCAGATACTTGGTGCCGGAATGGATGATGAAGTCGGCGCCCCACTTGGCGGGCTGCTGCAGGGCTGGCGAGCAGAAGCAGTTGTCCACCGCCAGCCAGGCCCCTGCCGCGTGGGCGACCTCGGCCAGCGCGGCGATGTCGCACACCTCGGTCAGAGGGTTGGTCGGGGACTCGGCGAACAGTAGGCGGGTGTTGGGGCGCATCGCAGCACGCCACTCGCCCACGTCGGTCTGCGAGACGAAGGTGGACTCGACCCCGAAGCGGCCGAACACATCGCCCAGCAGCTTGATGGTGGAGCCGAACACGCTGCGCGAGCAGACCACATGGTCGCCCGCCCTCAGCAGACCCATGGCCAGCAGCGTGATGGCGCCCATGCCGCTGGCCGTGGCGATGCAGCCGCTGGTGCCTTCCAGCGCCGCCAGACGGCGCTCCATCATCATCACCGTCGGGTTGGAGAAGCGGCTGTAGGTGAAGGCCTCCTCCTCGTCGGCGAAACGGCGCGCGGCCGTGGCGGCGTCCGGGTAGACGAAGCTGCTCGTCAGGTACAGCGCCTCGGAGTTCTCACCCCATTGCGAAGGCGGCAGGCCTTCGCGCAGGGCCCGGGTGGACAGGCCCACGCCCTCGGGCAACTCGACGCGCGGCAGGCGCTTCTTCTCGCTCATTGGGCCCCCTCCCCGCTTTGCAGCGCCAGACGGGTGCGTGCGGGACCGTCCTCTTCCTCGGGCTGAGACGCACGCTGGGCCTTCATCGTCGCGAAGTCCTCCACCGACACGTCACCGGTCACGTAGCGGCCATCGAAGCAGGAGGCCTCGAAGCCCCGGAGGGACGGGTTGAGCGCATGGACGACCCGCTTCATCGCATCGACGTCCTGGTAGATCAGCGCGTCGGCGCCGATGAACTGACGGATCTCCTCGATGGTGCGGTTGTGGGCCACCAGTTCCTCCTGCGTCGGCATGTCGATGCCATAGACGTTCGGGTAGCGCACCGGCGGCGCCGCCGAGGCCATGTAGACCTTGTTGGCCCCGGCCTCGCGCGCCATCTGCACGATCTCCTTGGAGGTGGTGCCGCGCACGATGGAGTCGTCCACCAGCAGCACGTTGCGGCCCTTGAACTCCACACCGATGGCGTTGAGCTTCTGGCGCACGCTCTTCTTGCGCACGGCCTGCCCGGGCATGATGAAGGTGCGGCCGACATAGCGGTTCTTCACGAAGCCTTCGCGGTAGGGCTTGCCGATCTTCTGCGCCAGTTGCATGGCCGAGGGGCGGCTGGATTCCGGGATCGGAATCACCACGTCGATCTCGGAGGGCGGCATCGTGGAGATCACGCGCTGAGCCAGCGTCTCGCCCATGTTCAGGCGCGCCTGGTACACCGACACGCCGTCCATCACAGAATCCGGGCGGGCCAGGTAGACGAACTCGAACATGCAGGGGTTGAGCGTCGGGCTCTCGGCGCACTGGCGGCTGTGGATCTGGCCCTTCATGTCGATGAAGACGGCCTCGCCCGGCGCCACGTCGCGCAGGATCTTGTGGCCGGTGCCTTCCAGCGTGACCGACTCGCTGGCCACCATCACCTCCTGCCCTTCGGGTGTGTCGATCGTGCCCAGGCACAGCGGACGGATGCCGAACGGGTCGCGGAAGGCCAGCAGGCCGTAGCCGGCGATCAGCGCAATGACCGCATAGGAGCCCTTGATGCGCTTGTGCACGGCCGCCACGGCCTGGAACACCTCTTCCGGCGTCAGCGGCAGGTCGCGCGCCTTCTGCTCCAGTTCGTGCGCCAGGATGTTGATCAGCACCTCGGTGTCGCTCTCGGTGTTGATGTGGCGGCGATCGATGTCGAACAGTTCCTTCTTCAGCGCGTGCGCGTTGGTCAGGTTGCCGTTGTGCACCAGCACGATGCCGAAGGGCGCGTTGACGTAGAAGGGCTGGGCCTCTTCCTCGCTGTAGGCGTTGCCGGCCGTCGGGTAGCGCACCTGCCCCAGGCCCACATTGCCCGGCAGCGCCCGCATGTTGCGGGTGCGGAAGACGTCCCGCACCATGCCGCGGGCCTTGTGCATGTAGCACTTGGTGCCCTGCATGGTGACGATGCCGGCCGCATCCTGGCCGCGGTGCTGCAACAGCAGCAGCGCGTCATAGATGAGTTGGTTGACCGGCTGGTTGGAGATCACGCCGACGATGCCGCACATGGGAGGAGTCCGTTCAAGAGGAGGAGAGATTCAGAAAGCGGGCCGCGGGCGTTGGCGCCTGCGCCGGTTGGGGCAACCAGGGCTCGATGGCCTGGTGCAGGATCAGGGTCCAGGCCACCACGCGGGAGGCCCGCCAGCCGTCCGATCCGGCCAGAGGCGTCCAGCCCACGGCAGTGACCAGCAGCAGCAGCAGCAACACGCCGCGCACGAGGCCGAAACCGCCACCGAGCACGCGGTCGGGCACGGTCAGCGGTGTGGCGGCGATCAGCATCTTGATCAGGCGGGCTGCCAGCCCCCAGGCCAGCAGCACCACCACGAAGGCCAACAGGAAACCGCCCCCCAGGCGCAGGGCGCTGCCCTCCTCGCCCAGGTGAATCAGCCGCCCAGCCGGCTCGGCCCCGTGGCTGGCCACCCACCAGGCCACCACCCAACCGGCCAGCGACAACACCTCGAACACCAGCCCGCGCCAGATACCAATCCCGACGGACAGCAACAGCAGCGCCAACAGCACCGCATCCAGCGGAGTCAGATTGTTCGACCAGGCCATCGCCGGCTCAGAGCTTGAGGACGGCGGCCTGCAGGCCTGCCGACTTGATCTTGGCCGCAGCCTTGTCGGCCTCGGCCTTGGTCGTGAAGGGGCCGACGCGCACCCGGATGCGACGCCCGGTGGACGACTCGATCACCTGGGTGTAGGTGGACAGCCCCAGGAGTTCCACTTTGCCTCGGGCATCGCGGGCGCTATTGGCCTCGGCGAAGGCACCGATCTGCACCACGAAGCGCCCCTCATCCGACTTGCTGTCGGCGGCCTTGACCTCCACGGGCTTGGTCTCCGCAGGCTTGGTGGCGGGCTTGGCATCGGCCGGCTTGCTTGCGGCCGCAGGCTTGCCGGACTTGGCGTCGGCCGCCTTGGCTTCGGCCGCCTTGCCGTCCTTGGACCTGCCCGAGTCCGAGGAAACGGCCTTGCCGCCGTCCTTGCGCGCATCGCTGGGTTTGTCGGTGCTGTGGCTGTCCGACTTGCTGTCGTGGGCCGGCTCCGCCGGCTTGGGCTCGGGCTTCTTGGCCTGCGGCTTCTTGAGCTCGGGGACCTGCTGCGCAGCCGCGGAGCTTGCCGCGGGCACGGTCGGCTGAATCACCTCGTCGGCCCCGGCATCGGAGCCCGTCGGCTCGACCGGCGGCGGCGCCACCACCGCCACGCGGGACGAGGACGCATCGGGCGAAGCCACATGCAGCGGCGCGGCCCCGTCGCGGGACGGGATGTCGATCGGGATGTCGACCGGGATGGGCCGCGGCTGGGTCTCGAACAACAGGGGAAAACCGATGATGCCGGCCACCAACAGCAGGGTGACGCCGATCAGGCGACGGCGCGCCTTGATCCGCACCTCTCGCACCTGCTCCGCAGGGTCGGAAGCGGCCCCTCGGGGAGCGGGCTTGTCGGAGCGGCGGATCTTGAACTTGGAGAGCAATCCCATGCGTGGCAGCAGCGTGCGTTGGGGCCGGGCAGGCGGGTCGAGGCCGTCCGTGGCTCACGCACGGCAACCGGCCGTCAAGCCTGATGAGGGGCGCCCAGGCGGGGCAATCCCTCCTTCAGCACGCCGCCCACTGTGTAGAACGAACCAAAGACCACGATTCTATCAGCCGGGTCCGCTCCCTTCAGGGCGGCGGCCAGGGCGGCGGCCGGGTCGGCGTGGCGCTCGGCCGGCGGCGCCTTCGGTGCCGCCGCGTGCACCACCTCGGCCAGTTGGGCCGCGGTCGCCGCGCGCGGCAAGGGCAGATCGGTCACGTGCCAGACATCCACCAGAGGAGCCAGGCGGGCGACCAGCGAGGCCAGATCCTTGTCATGCATCGCCCCCAGCACGGCGATGGTGCGGGGATAGAAGCCCATCTGGTCGAGGTTGAGGGCCAGTGCCCCGACCGACTGCGCGTTGTGGGCCACGTCCAGCACCAGGGTCGGCTGGCCCGGCACGATCTGGAAGCGCCCGGGCAGTTCCACCGTCGCCAGGCCCACCCGCACCGCCTGGGCATTGACCGGCACCCGGTCACGCAGGCTCTCCAGCGCGGCAATGGCACCGGACGCGTTGAGCAGTTGGTTGGCTCCCCGCAGCGCCGGATAGGACAGTGCGTGGTACCGCCGCCCTCGCCCGCTCCAGGACCACTGCTGGCGGTCGCCCTGCTGGTTGAAGTCGCGCCCCACCAGCCACAGGTCGGCGCCCAAGGCCTCACCCGCCGCAATGACGCTGGCCGGCGGCACCGGGTCGGCGATGATGGCCGGGCGGCCGGCACGCAGAATGCCGGCCTTCTCGCGGCCGATGCTTTCGCGGTCCGGTCCCAGGTACTCGACATGGTCGATGTCCACGCTGGTGATGACGCTGCAGTCGGCATCGAAGGCGTTGACCGCATCCAGGCGGCCGCCCAGCCCCACCTCCAGGATCACCAGGTCCAGCCCGGCGGTGGCCAGGGCCCGGGCGATGGCCAGGGTCGTGAACTCGAAGTAGGTCAGCGTGGTGTCGCCCCGTGCGGCCTCCACCGCGGCGAAATGCGGCACCAGGGCCTCGGCAGCGATCTGCTCGCCGTTGATGCGGCAGCGCTCCTCGAAATGCACCAGATGGGGCTTGCTGTACAGCCCCACCCGCCAGCCCGCCGCCCGGGCGATGCTGTCGATCATCGCGCAGGTGGAACCCTTGCCATTGGTGCCCGCCACCGCAATCACCGGGCAGTCGAAATGCAGCCCCATGCGCGCCTGGACCGCCTTCACGCGGTCCAGCGTCATGTCGATGGTCTTGGGGTGCAGGCGCTCGCAGTGGGCGAGCCAGTCGTCGAGGGAAACAGGCAGGGACACGTCAGGACTCTTCAAATGCAACGCCCCGGACCGCTGCGCGCGGACCCGGGGCGCATCGAAAGACCGAGAGGATACTCAGGCGACGGCGTCGGCGCTCTGACGCTGGAGCATGGCCAGCTGGTGAGCAATGGTATGACGCAGCTGGCGGCGGTCGACGATCATGTCGATCGCGCCCTTGGTCAGCAGGAACTCGGCACGCTGGAAGCCTTCGGGCAGCTTCTCGCGCACGGTGTTCTCGATCACGCGGGGGCCTGCAAAGCCGATCAGGGCCTTGGGCTCGGCGATCACCACGTCGCCCACGAAGGCAAAGCCGGCCGACACGCCACCCATGGTCGGGTCGGTCAGCACGCTGATGTAGGGCAGCTTGGCCTTGGCCAGGTAGGTCAGGGCCGCATTGGTCTTGGCCATCTGCATCAGGCTCAGCAGGCCTTCCTGCATGCGGGCGCCACCGCTGGCGGCAAAGCTGATGAAGGGCACCTTCTGCTCGATGGCGGCTTCCACGCCGCGGACGAAGCGCTCACCCACCACGGAGCCCATCGAGCCGCCGAGGAAGTCGAACTCGAAGCAGGCGGTGACCACCGGCACGCTCATGACCGAGCCACCCATCACGATCAGGGCATCGGTCTCGCCGGTGGATTCCAGCGCAGCCTTCAGACGCTCCGGGTACTTCTTGCTGTCCTTGAACTTCAGGGCATCGACCGGCAGCACTTCCTGGCCGATCTCGTAGCGCCCTTCGGCATCCAGGAAGGCATCCAGACGGGCCCGCGCCCCGATGCGGTGGTGGTGGCTGCACTTGGGGCAGACGTTCTGGTTGCCTTCCAGGTCGGTCTTGTAGAGCACCGACTCGCAGGAGGGGCACTTGATCCACAGGCCTTCCGGGACCGAGCGCCGCTCGCTCGGGTCGGTGTGCTGGATTTTCGGCGGCAGCAGTTTTTCAAGCCAGCTCATGGATCAAGGCTCCTTTCAAAACGACGCGCGTTTATAGCGCATCCAATGCATTGCGGATATCCCGCAGAAAAGCAGTCGCGACGGCAGGAATCTGCTCGCGGGCTTCGTTCTCGATCAACTGGATCAGGCGGGAGCCGATGACCACGCCATCCGACACCCGGCCCACGGCCTGGGCCGAGGCGGCATCCCGAATGCCGAAGCCCACACCCACCGGCACCTTGACGTGCTGGCGGATGCGCGGCACGGCCTCGGCCACCGCGGCGGTGTCCAGGTTGCCGGCCCCCGTCACACCCTTGAGCGAGACGTAGTAGACGTAACCAGTGGCAATCTGCCCCACCTGGGCCATGCGGGCCTCGGTCGATGTGGGCGCCAGCAGGAAGATCAGGTCCAGCCCGTGCGCCTTCAGCTTGGCCGCGAACTCGGCGCACTCCTCGGGTGGATAGTCCACGATCAGCACACCGTCCACGCCGGCCGCCGCGGCATCCTTCACGAAGGCATCGGCGCCGTGCTTCTGGTCGTAGCGCTCCACGGGGTTGGCGTAGCCCATCAGCACCACGGGCGTGCTGGCATCCTTCTGGCGGAAGGTTCGGACCATGTCCAGCACCTGCACCATGCCGATGCCCTTGGCCAGCGCGCGCTCGGCGGCCTTCTGGATCACCGGGCCGTCGGCCATCGGGTCCGAGAAGGGCACACCCAACTCGATCACGTCGGCGCCGCCGGCGGCCAGGGCGTGCATCAGCTCGACCGTGCCATCGGCGAACGGATCGCCCGCGCAGATGTAGGGGATCAGGGCCTTGCGGCCCGAAGCACCGAGCTTCTCGAAGGTGGTGGCGATGCGGCTCATGCGATGCCCTCCAGGCCCGCCAGCTTCGCGACGGTGTTGATGTCCTTGTCGCCCCGACCGGAGAGGTTGACCAGCACATGCTGGTCCGGCCGCATGGTGGCGGCCAACTTCATGGCGTAGGCCACCGCGTGGCTGGATTCCAGCGCCGGGATGATGCCCTCGGTGCGGCACAGGCGGTGGAAGGCGGTCAGCGCCTCGTCGTCGGTGCAGCCCACATACTCGGCCCGGCCGATGTCGTGCAGGTAGGCGTGTTCGGGACCGACACCGGGGTAGTCCAGGCCGGCCGACACCGAGTGGGTCTCGATGATCTGGCCGTTGTCGTCCTGCATCAGGTAGGTGCGGTTGCCGTGCAGCACGCCCGGCGTGCCGGCGGAGATGCTGGCCGCGTGCTTGCCGCTCTCCAGGCCCAGGCCAGCCGCCTCGACGCCGATCAGGCGCACGTGCTCATGGGGGATGTAGGGGTAGAAGATGCCCATGGCATTGCTGCCGCCGCCCACCGCCGCCACCACCGCGTCGGGCTGGCGATCGCCGCCCAGCATCTCAGGCATCTGCACCAGGCACTCGTCGCCGATGATGCGCTGGAAGTCGCGCACCATGGCCGGGTACGGGGCCGGGCCGGCCACCGTGCCGATGATGTAGAAGGTGTTCTCGACGTTGGTGACCCAGTCGCGCAGCGCCTCGTTGAGCGCATCCTTCAGGGTCTTGCTGCCGCTTTCCACCGGCACCACCTTGGCGCCCAGCAGGTGCATGCGATAGACGTTGGGGCTCTGGCGCTTGACGTCCTCGGATCCCATGTAGACCACGCACTCCATGCCGTAGCGCGCGCAGACGGTCGCCGTGGCCACGCCGTGCTGACCGGCGCCGGTCTCGGCGATCACCCGGGGCTTGCCCATGCGGCGGGCCAGCAGGGCCTGGCCGATGGTGTTGTTCACCTTGTGGGCGCCGGTGTGGTTCAGGTCTTCGCGCTTGAGATAGATCTGCGCGCCCCCCACCTCGCGCGACAGGCGCGCAGCGTGATAGATCGGGCTGGGTCGGCCGACGAAGTGCTTGAGCTCGTAGGCGTACTCGCGCTGGAACTCCGGGTCCTGGCGGTAGTGCTCGTAGGCGGCCTGCAGTTCGTCGAGCGCATGGGTCAGCGTCTCGGAGACGAAGCGGCCGCCATACGGCCCGAAATGGCCCGACGCATCGGGCTGGTGGTACTCGAACATGGTCAAAGAATCCTTGGCAATCAGGTGAGTGCATCGGCGATGCGGGCATCGGCCTCGCGCACCGCCTCGCAGAACCGGCGCATCAGGCCGGCATCCTTGATGCCCTTGGCCTCTTCCACGCCGGTGCTGACGTCAACGGCCCAGGGCCGGACGTGCATCACCCCATCGATCACGTTTGCAGGATTCAACCCACCAGACAAAACGACCGGAGAGGGAACGTTTGCGGGAATGAGTGACCAATCGAATGCCTTTCCACTGCCCCCATAGCCGTCCACATGGGCATCCAGCAGCAATCCGCTGGCACGGGGGTAGAGAGAGGCGAAGTTTAACAAATCGAAGCCGGGCGCCATCCGCGCCGCACGCAGATAGGGCCGCCCCACACGGTCGCAGTCGCCGGGGGTCTCATCGCCGTGGAACTGCAGCAGGGCCTGCGGCACCGCGGCCAGGCCGCGGGCGACCTCCTCATCCGTGGCATTCACGAACAGCAGCACCGGCGTGACGAAGGGTGGCAGGCGCCGGGCCAGTTCCCCTGCCCGCTCGGCCGTCACCGCCCGCGCGCTGCGCGGATAGAGGACAAAGCCCAATGCATCGGCGCCGGCAGCCACGGCCGCATCGACATCGACCTCCCGCGTGAGGCCACAGATCTTGATGCGGGTGGGAGAACCGGGGATGGGGCGCATGGGAAAACGGGGGATGGTCAGGGGAGCCAGTCCATCGCGGGCGTGTGCCGCGGCAGATCCAGCTCCGCATCGTAATTCGGCCCCAGAAAGTAAAGCCCGTCTGGCGCAAAGGTCGGCGCCGCCGCGTCGCGCGAGCGCGCGGCCAGCACCTCGGCCATCCAGTCGGCGGGCCGGGTGCCGGTGCCCACCGCCACCAGGCAGCCCATCAGGTTGCGCACCATGTGGTGCAGGAAGGCCACCGCCTCGAATTCGAAGCGCCAGTAGGCGCCGCGCCGCTCGATGGCGATCCGGTCCATGCGCTTGACGGGCGACAGGGCCTGGCATTCGGCCGAACGGAAGGAGCTGAAATCGTGCTCGCCGATCAGACAGGCCGCGGCTCTGCGCATGGCCTCGCCATCGAGCGGCCGGAAGACCCAGCCCACCCCACCCCGCTCGATGGCCGGACGCACGGGTGATTCCAGCAGCATGTAGCAGTAGCGGCGCCCGCGGGCACTGTTGCGGGCGTGGAAGCTGGCAGGCACCTCGCGCGACCACTGGACGGCGATGTCCGGCGGCAGGTAGCGGTTGGTGCCGCGCACCCAGGAAAAGGGCTCGCGGTGCAGGGGCGTGTCCAGGTGAACCACCTGGTTGAGCCCGTGCACCCCGGTGTCGGTGCGACCGGCACAGACCGTCTGCACCGGCATGGCGGCAAACTGGGACAGGGCGGACTCCAGATGATCCTGGACGGTCCGCCCGCTGGGCTGGCTCTGCCAACCGTGGTAAGCGTCGCCCCGGTAGGCCACGCCCAGGGCGATGCGCCGCACCGCCGGGCCGGCGTGCGGTGGCACGCCAGCCACTGCGGTGTCAGCCAAGCTCATCCAGCATGGCCTGCGCCTTGCTGCGCAGCGGTTCGGCGGCCTTGCTCACCACCTCTTCCAGCAGGTCGCGCGCACCTTCCACGTCGCCGATGCGGCGGAACTCGTCGGCCAATTCGACCTTGCGCTGCAGCGGATCGGCCGCATCGCCCTCCAGATCGAAGGCGATCGAGTCGGTGAAGTCGTCCTCGGCGGACGCAGCAGGTGCAGTGGTGGTCGGCTCCAGGGGGGCCGCCGGCGGCAGGTCCAGTGTCTCGGGCGAGGCGGTGGAGACCTCGTCCGATTCGCCGGACGGCGAAACGGTCGAGCCGCCCAGGTCCAGCGACAAATCACCGAAGTCGAAATCCATCGACTTGCTCTCGCTCACCGGCTCCACTTCCGGCTGGGGCAGGGCCTCTTCATGGGCTACAGGGGCCTCCTCCGGTGTGGCCTCGAACGGCGGCAGTTCGGCCAGATCGGGCAGCGGCTCCATGCCGGTCACCGGCACCTCGGGCAGTTGCTCCGTGCCCGCGGGCATCTCAACTGCGGGCAGATCCGGCAGACCGCTGGTGGTGGACAGCGGGCGGGTGCTCTCCAAGCCGCTCAGCTTGGAGGCCGCGGCGAGGTCGATGTCCAGATCCAGCGGCGGCAGCTCGGACGGCTGGGTGTCCGGGCCCTGCTCGGAAGACGCCAGGCCGGCGGCCATGGGCGGCACGGCCATCGGCTGGGCGCGAGGCGCCTCGTCCTCGGGCTCACCACGCAGATCGGGCGGCGGCTCGGAGGAGGTGTCGATATCCACCTCGGTGATCGGCCCCCCCTGCTGGTACAGCTCGTTGGCCGGATCGATCTGGCGCCCCAGTTCCTTGGCACGCTCCCACTCGTCGCCCACGCCGCCGGTCATCTCCAGCACCTGACGAGCCTGGGTTTCGAAGCTGCGGGCGTCGGCGCGCTTGGCGTAGACCTCCAGCAGCTTGCTGCGGATCGCCACACGGCCGCCATCGGCGCGCAACGCCTCCTTCAGGATTTCCTCGGCCTGCAGATCGCGCCCGTAAGCCAGGTAAACGTCGGCCTCGGCCACCGGGTCCACGTCGCCGATGGCATCGAGCTGGCTGAGCGAGTAGCTCAGAGAGGAGGAGCTGCTGGCACCGTCGCGGGTATCCACCCGCTGGCCGCCGCTCACTCCGAAGAAGGAATCGGGCTGCATGCGGCTCTCGACGAACGAGGTCTCGCTGGCACCCCCCTGCTTGCGACGACGCAGCAGACGGGTCACGCCCAGACCGGCCAGCAGGGCCACGATGCTGATGCCTGCCACCGGCACGATGGGGTTGCCCATCATGGAGGAGACGAAGCTCTCCTCCTGCACCGGCGCCGGCATCACGGGGGGCTTGGCCTTCGGCTTGGGCTTGGCGGGCTGGGACGCCGGCATCGAGGCCGACTGCGCCACGGCCGAAGCCACCGAGGACGCGACCGTGGCGGCACTGGCCACCACCGGGGGCATCGGCGCAGAGGCCACCGGCGCGGAAGGGGTCACCGTCGCAGCAGGCACCGCCACACCCGGCTTGGCAGGCGCCGAGGATGCACCACCCACGGCCACCGCGGTCCCCTGCGAGAGCTTCTTGAGCTCCTGGACGTTGCGGGACAACTCGGCCACACGGGCCTCGGCCGCCTTGCGCTCGGTCTCCTTGGACACCTTGGCTTCCGCGCCCGACTTGACGCTCGGGCGGGACAGCTTGAGTTCGTCGGCCGGCCCCGTGGCGGGAGTCTTACGATCCTGCACGGCGGCTTCCACCTTGCCGGTGGTCTGACGCTCGGACTCGTTGGACTTCACCGCGGGCGCCGACTGGGCCAGGCGCTGACGGAAGGCGGCGAAATCCGCGCTCTGGGCCTGGATGACCTGGCGTGCCTCTTCATTCGTGATGGCACCGGCGGTCTGGGCGTCCGGCACCGACAGCTTGGCACCGGCCTTCAGCCGGTTCATGTTGTTCCCGGCGAAGGCATCCGGGTTGCCGCGATAAAGGCCCACCAGCATCTGGTCCAGCGACACGCCGGACTGGGCGTGGCGACGCGCGATGCCCGACAGGGTGTCGCCGGCGCGGACATAGTAGGTGTCGGATGCCGCAGCGGCCGGGGCCGCGGGCTTGCTGGCCGGCCGCGGCGCCGCGGCCACCGGCTTGGGCGGCGCGGGCTCTGCGGCCGGGGGACGGGGGGGCGCCACGGGAGCTGCCGCACGGGGCGCAGGCGGCGCGGAAAGCACCGGTGCGGTGGTCGGTGCAGCGGGCGCCGGCGCGGCCTTCATCGTCGGGGGGTCGATCAGCAGCGTGTAGGAGCGCTGCAGCCGGCCACCCGACCAGGTGAAGTTCAGGATCAGATCGACGAAAGGCTCCGACACCGCACGGGTGCCGGCGATGCGGATCACGGCACGGCCGTCGGCACGTCGCTGCAAGGTGGCCTCGGCCCCCGACAGCGCGGGGTTGAAGTCCACCCCGGCGGCACGGAAGGCCTCGCCGGAGGCGATGGCACTCTGCAGCGTGGCTGCTTCTTCCGGCGACAGGTTGGTGACCTCGATCTCGGCCCGCAGGTTCTCACCCAGTGCGGACTGAACGGTCATGCGGCCCAGGCTGAAGGCCGACGCCGAGGTGTGGCAAAGCAGCAGGGCTGCGGCGCCGACGGCGCTGAGCAGGTAGCCACGGGCGGGTGTGGTGGGATTCTTCAAAGCGTCTCCGAAATCGCGATCCGTCAAAAGCTGTGAGGAGACAGGACCTCAACGACTGGCAGCTCCAGGCCCGGACACACCAATGTGGCCGCTTCTCTGGAAATACGAAATGTATCAAGCATATAGCTTGCCAAACTCATCCAATCCCTAAGGTAGCCCCGAGTTACCCCTGCTCGACGCAATTGGTAACAGCCAAAAGAAAGGGCGTTGCCTTGCGACAACGCCCGATCAGCGGGAGACGCTTCCGGGATCGGTTCACCAGCCTAGCCGGCATGGCGGAGACCGACCCCGACCGACATCAAGCTTCCAGCAAGATGCGCAGCATGCGGCGCAGCGGCTCGGCAGCGCCCCACAGCAGCTGATCGCCGATGGTGAAGGCCCCGACGTACTCGGGCCCCATGGCCAGCTTGCGGATGCGGCCCACGGGAATCGTCAGCGTACCGGTGGTGGCCACCGGGGTCAGGTCCTGCATCGTGGCCTCGCGGGTGTTGGGCACCACCTTCACCCACTCGTTGTCGGCCGCGATCATGGCCTCCAGGTCGGCCACCGGCACGTCCTTCTTGAGCTTGAAGGTCAGGGCCTGGCTGTGGCAGCGCATGGCGCCGATGCGCACGCAGAAACCATCCACCGGCACCGCGGCGGTGCCGAAGCCCTCGCCCTGGCCGAGGATCTTGTTGGTCTCGGCCATGCCCTTCCACTCTTCGCGGCTCATGCCGTTGCCCAGATCCTTGTCGATCCAGGGGATCAGCGAACCGCCCAGCGGCACGCCGAAGTTGGCGGTCTCGGCAGCGGACAGACTGCGCTGCTTGGCGATGATCTTGCGATCGATCTCCAGAATGGCGCTCTTGGGGTCGTCCAGCAGGGCCTTGACCTCGGCGTTGAGGGTGCCGAACTGGGTCAGCAGCTCGCGCATGTGCTGGGCCCCACCGCCGGAGGCGGCCTGGTAGGTCTGGGTGGACATCCACTCGACCAGCCCGGCCTTGTAGAGCGCGCCCACGCCCATCAGCATGCAGGACACGGTGCAGTTGCCGCCGATCCAGTTCTTGCCACCCTTGGCCAGCGAGTCCTTGATCACCGGCAGGTTGACCGGATCCAACACGATGACCGCGTCACCCTTCATGCGCAGGGTCGAGGCGGCGTCGATCCAGTGGCCGTTCCAGCCGGCGGCGCGCAACTTGGGGAAGACCTCGGAGGTGTAGTCACCGCCCTGGCAGGTCAGCACGATGTCGCAGCGCTTGAGCGCGTCGATGTCGAAGGCGTCCTGCAGCTGGGTTTCGTTCTTGGCCTGGGCCGGGGCCTGACCGCCGGCATTGGAGGTCGAGAAGAACAGGGGTTCGAAGTGGGCGAAGTCGTTCTCCGCCGCCATGCGGTCCATCAGAACCGAGCCGACCATGCCGCGCCAGCCGACCAAACCTACGAGTGCCATTTCCAGTTTCCTTGTGAAGCGTGTTGTCCCGGACCCCTGACTCCCCCGGCTCGTTCGCCGGGGTCCAGGGTGTGGGGGCGAGACGGAACCGAGCTGTCAGCTCTTGGTAATGGTGGTAATGGTTTTACCGGCAATGGCCGCAACCACGGCATCGCCCATCTCGCGGGTGCTCACCTTCTGGGTGCCCTCGCTCCAGATGTCCACGGTGCGATAGCCCGCGGCCAGCACAGCGCGCACTGCCGACTCGATCCGGTCGGCGGCTTCAGGCTGTTGGAGTGAGAAACGGAGCATCATGGCAGCGGACAGGATTGTAGCCAAAGGGTTGGCGATGCCCTTGCCCGCGATGTCCGGCGCACTGCCGTGGCTGGGTTCGTAGAGGCCGCGGTTCTCGGCATTGAGCGAGGCCGAGGGCAGCATGCCGATGGAGCCGGTCAGCATCGCGGCCTCGTCCGAGAGGATGTCGCCAAACATGTTGCCGGTCACCACCACGTCGAACTTCTTGGGTGCGCGCACCAGTTGCATGGCAGCGTTGTCCACGTACATGTGCTCGAGCTCAACGTCCGGGTAGTCCTTGTGGACCTCGGTGACCACGTCCTTCCAGAACTGGAAGGTTTCCAGCACATTGGCCTTGTCGACGCTGGTGACCTTCTTGTTGCGCTTGCGGGCGGCCTGGAAGGCGACGTGGGCGATGCGCTCGATCTCCGGGCGCGAGTAGCGCATGGTGTCGAAGGCCTCTTCGGCGCCAGGAAAGTGCCCGTCCACCGCGGTGCGGCGGCCGCGCGGCTGGCCGAAGTAGATGTCGCCGGTCAGCTCGCGGATGATCAGGATGTCCAGACCGGCCACCAGCTCGGGCTTGAGGCTGGAGGCATGGGTCAGCTGCTCGTAGCACAGGGCCGGGCGGAAATTGGCGAACAGGCCCAGGTGCTTGCGCAGACCCAGGATGGCCTGCTCGGGACGCAGCGGGCGGTCCAGGGTGTCGTACTTCCAGTCGCCCACGGCGCCGAACAGGATGGCATCGGCCGACTTGGCCAGCGCCAGCGTGCTCTCGGGCAGCGGATGGCCGTGGGCCTCGTAGGCGGCGCCGCCGACCTTGGCCTCTTCCATCTCGAAGGGCAGGTCCAGCACCTTCAGGACCTTGACGGCCTCGGCGACGATTTCGGTGCCGATGCCGTCACCCGGCAACACGGCGATCTTCATGCTCATGGGGATTCCTTGATTCTTGGTTCGAGGCGAAGCGATGGCGCTCAGCCCGGCAGGCGGTGGTTCAGCCAGGGCATCCTGGCCAGGCGCTCGGCCTCGTAGGCCTTGATCTTGTCGGCGTGGCGCAGGGTCAGGCCGATGTCGTCGAAACCGTTGACCAGGCAGTACTTGCGGAAGGGCTGGACGTCGAAAGGCAGTTCCGTGCCGTCGGCCTTCACCACCACCTGCCGCGGCAGATCGATGGTCAGCTGGTAGCCCGGGAAGGCCGCCACCTCGTCGAACAGGCGGGCAATCTGCGAGGCCGGCAGCACGATGGGCAGCACGCCGTTCTTGAAGCAGTTGTTGAAGAAGATGTCGGCAAAGCTGGGCGCCAGGATGGCGCGGAAGCCGTACTGCTGCAGCGCCCAGGGGGCATGCTCACGGCTGGAGCCGCAACCGAAATTGGCGCGCGCCAGCAGCACCGAGGCACCCTGGTAGCGCGGCTGGTTCAGCACGAAGTCCGGGTTGGGCTTGCGCGTGGCCGGGTCCTGGCCGGGCTCGCCGTGGTCCAGGTAGCGCCACTCGTCGAACAGGTTGGGACCGAAGCCGGTCCGCTTGATCGACTTCAGGAATTGCTTGGGGATGATCGCGTCGGTGTCGACGTTCTCGCGGTCCATCGGGGCCACCAGGCCCTTGTGCACGGTGAATTGGTCCATGTCAGTGCCTCACTTCTTCTTGGCCGCGCCTTCGATGCTCTCGCCGGCCTTCTGGATGTCCTTGCCCATGCCCTCGATGGTGTTGCAGGCGGTCAGCAGCACCACCGACAGACCGGCCAGCACGAACAGCAGCTTCTTGATCACGGGAAACTCCTTCAGGCGATGCGACGAACGTCCACGAAGTGGCCGGCCATCGCGGCGGCAGCGGCCATGGCCGGGCTGACCAGGTGGGTGCGGCCCCCCGCGCCCTGACGGCCCTCGAAATTGCGGTTGGAGGTGGAGGCGCAGCGCTCGCCCGGCTCCAGCCGGTCGGCATTCATGGCCAGGCACATGCTGCAGCCCGGCTCGCGCCACTCGAAGCCGGCGGCCTTGAAGACCTGGTCCAGGCCCTCGGCCTCGGCCTGCGCCTTCACCAGGCCCGAACCCGGCACCACCAGCGCCAGCTTGACGTTGGCGGCGATGCGCCCGCCCACGCGCTTGACCACCGCAGCGGCCTCGCGCATGTCCTCGATGCGGCTGTTGGTGCAGGAGCCGATGAAGACCTTGTCGATGCGCACGTCGGCCAGCGCCTTGTTGGGCTCCAGGCCCATGTAGGTCAGCGCGCGCTCCATGGCGTCGCGCTTGACAGCGTCCTTCTCCTTGTCGGGATCGGGCACGCGGTCCTCGATGGACAGCACCATCTCGGGCGAGGTGCCCCAGGTGACCTGCGGGCGGATCTGTGCGGCGTCCAGCTCGACCACCTTGTCGAAGTGGGCGCCGGGGTCGGAGTGCAGCGTGCGCCAGTAGGCGATGGCCTGCTCCAGCTCCACACCGCTGGGACTGAAGGGGCGGCCCTTGACGTAGTTGATCGTGGTGTCGTCCACCGCCACGAGGCCGGCACGGGCACCCGCCTCGATGGCCATGTTGCACACCGTCATGCGGCCTTCCATGCTCAGGGCGCGGATGGCCGAGCCGGCAAACTCGATGGTGTAGCCGGTGCCGCCGGCCGTGCCGATCTTGCCGATGATGGCCAGCACGATGTCCTTGGCGCCGCAGCCCTTGGGCAGCGCGCCTTCCACCTTGACCAGCATGTTCTTGGCCTTTTTGGCCAGCAGGGTCTGGGTGGCCAGCACATGCTCCACTTCAGACGTGCCGATGCCGTGGGCCAGCGCACCGAAGGCCCCGTGGGTCGAGGTGTGGCTGTCGCCGCAGACCACCGTCATGCCGGGCAGCGTGGCGCCCTGCTCCGGGCCGATCACGTGGACGATGCCCTGGCGGATGTCGCCCATCTTGAACTGGGTGATGCCGTTGCGGTCGCAGTTGGCGTCCAGCGTGTCCACCTGCAGCTTGGAGACCGGGTCGGCGATGCCGTGGCTGCGGTCGGTGGTGGGCACGTTGTGGTCACTCACCGCCAGGTTGGCCGACAGGCGCCAGACCTTGCGGCCGGCCAGATCCAGGCCCTCGAAGGCCTGCGGGCTGGTCACTTCGTGCAGCAGCTGGCGGTCGATGTAGAGCACGGCGGTGCCGTCTTCCTCGGTGTGGACGACGTGGTCGTCCCACAGCTTGTCGTAGAGGGTGCGAGCGGTCATGGCAAGGGCTTCTGTGGCGGGAGAAATGGCGAAAAAGCCAGAGGCGGGATTGTCGGGGATTCAGGCCTCGGCGGCACGGGCCACCAGGGCGTCGATGAAACGCTGCACCACGGTGGGCAGCACGGGCTGGCTGCGCGCGGCCAGCAGGTAGCGTCGGTGCGCCCAGGGCTCGTCCAGCGGACGCACCTCGATGGCGAACAGGCGCTCAAAGCGTCTGGCCACGGCCGCGGGCAGCACCGCCACCCCCAGGCCGGCGTCCACCAACTGGGCAATGGCATCGAAGCCGCGCACCTGCAGGCGCGCATTCAGGGTGCGGCCGGCCTCCAGGGCACGCTGCAGCATGCGCTGGTGCACCGAAGCGCCGCTGGGCAGCCCGACGATGTCGAAATCGAGCAGTTGGTCGAAGGTCAGGGCCTGCCCCGAACCGGCCAGCACATGGCCGCGCGGCAGGGCCACGGCCAGGTCACCCGCGCGGTAGGGCCAGGTGCTCAGGCGGCCATCGGTGGCGGGGCCGACGAAGATGCCCACGTCGGCGCGGCCATCGGCCACGGCGGCCTGCACTTCTGCGCTGGTCAGGTCTTCCAGGCTGATGCGGATCTGCGGATGCTCGCGCGAGAAGGCCGCCAGGTCACCGGGCAGGGACTCGGCGATGGCCGCGGCGTTGGCAGCCACCCGCAGATGGCCCTTGATGCCGCGGCTGAACTCCACCACCTCGCTCTCCAGCGCATGCAGGGAGGCGTTGAGGCTGCGGATGTGGCGCACCAGCGCGCGCCCGGCCTCGGTGGTCTCCACCCCGCGGGCGCGGCGCTCGAACAGCTGCACGCCCAGGCGGGTTTCCAGATCCTTCAGGCGCTTGCTGGCGGCGGCCAGCGCCAGATGCTCGCGTTCCGCCGCCCGCGTGATGTTGCGGGTTTCGGCGATGGCGAGCACCAGGTTGAGCGTGACCAGATCGAAGCGCATGGCGGCGAAGGTTGCCGGGGAGGCAAGAAATGCGATATTGCACGAAGGCTGAAGCACATGCACACGGAGATGAACCACGGAGCGTTCGCGCACCGCGAATTCTCTCGTGTCTGATTCCGCCTCGCAAGCGCCTCGCCCGCGTCAGCCCACTAGCCTTTCGGGCAGTCGCCCTCGTCAGCGACTACAGTCGACCCTCAGGCCGCCTCTCCAGCCGCCCTTCTCCCACGCATGACCGAGACCTCGCCCGCAGCCCCGCCGCCCCCCGCTGACGCCCCCCTCCGGTGGCAGCAGGGGGACGCGGAATCCCGCCTGGTGCTGGCAGGCGATGGCCGCGACGGCGTGCTGACATGGACGGCGGCGCCGTCCACGGGCCCGCTGGTGGTGGATGGCCGGGGCCTGACCCATTTCGACAGCCTGCTGGCGGCCCAGCTCTGGGCCCTCGCACGCGAGGCGGGCGACCGGCTGCGCTGGGAAGAACTGCCCGCCGGGCTGGGTGAGGTGCTGGCCCTGGCCCGGGCCGCCGAAGCCAGCGCAGGGTCCGCACAGCCGGCCCATGGCTGGCTGGCACGCGTGGGACTGCGGCTGACCGAATCCCAGGCCCGGCTGCGCATCACGCTGGGCTTCATCGGGGAGCTGATACTGGCCCTGCTGCGCAGCCTGCGCGGGCGCAGCGCGATGCGGGCCGAGGACCTGATGTTCCAGCTCCATGCCACCGGCCCGGCCAGCCTGCCCATCGTCTCGCTGGTGAGCTTCTTGGTCGGCCTGATCGTGGCCTACATGGGCGCGGCCCAGTTGCAGCGCCTGGGCGCCCAGATCTACATCGCCGACCTGGTGACCATCGGCGTGGTGCGCGAGATCGCCGCGCTGATGACCGGCATCATCCTGGCCGGTCGGGTGGGCGCCGCCTTCGCGGCCCAGCTGGGCAGCATGCAGGCCAATGAGGAGATCGACGCCCTGGCATCCCTGGGCCTGCCGCCGATGGAGCACCTGGTGCTGCCACGGTTGCTGGCCATGTTGCTGATGGCCCCGCTGCTGACCCTGTACGCCGCCATCGTCGGTGTGGCCGCCGGCTGGCTGGTGGCGGTGGGCATCTACCACGTGGAATCCGCCGAGTACCTGGTGCGCAGCGGCCAGGCCCTGACGCTGACCCACCTGGGCATCGGCCTGCTCAAGGGCACGGTCTACGCCTTCCTCGTCGCCCTGGCCGGCTGCCGGCAGGGCCTGAACGCCGGCCGCAGCGCCCAGGCGGTGGGCGATGCGACCACCGCAGCGGTGGTGCAGTCCATCGTCTGGATGGTGGTGGCCGCCTCGGTGCTGACCATCATGTTCCAGCGGCTGGGATGGTGAGCATGGCCGGCCCTGCCCCCCTTGCCCCGGACGCCGCGCCCGCCCCGCTGGTCCGGGTGGAGGGGCTCACCATGGCTTTCGGAGAGAAGGTCGTCCAGCGCGAGCTGAGCTTTGCCGTGCAGCCCGGCGAGATCCTGGTGCTGATGGGCGGCAGCGGCTGTGGCAAGAGCACCCTGCTGCGCCATCTGATCGGCCTGCAATCGCCGGCGGCCGGCCACATCCGCTATGGCGACATCGACCTGGCCGAAGCCGACGAGGACGAGCTCGACACCGTGCGGCGCTCCTTCGGCGTGATGTTCCAAGCCGGTGCGCTGTGGAGCAGCATGAGCGTGGGCGAGAACGTGATGCTGCCGCTGCGCGAGTACACCGACCTGGAGGAAGCGCAGATCGAGACGCTGGCGCGCTTCAAGCTGGCCCTGGTGGGGCTGGACGGCGCCTTCGATGCCTCGCCCTCAGCGCTCTCAGGTGGCATGAAGAAGCGCGCGGCCATCGCCCGGGCCATGGCGCTGGACGCCCCCCTGCTCTACCTGGACGAGCCTTCGGCCGGGTTGGATCCCCTCACCTCCGCGCGGCTGGACGAGCTCATCCTCAGCCTGCGCGACCACCTGGGCACCACCATCGTGATGGTGACCCACGAACTCGACAGCATCTTTGCCGTGGCCGACCGCGCCCTGTTCCTGGATGCCAAGGAGAAGACGATGACCGCACTCGATGCGCCACGCGCATTGCTGGAGCACGGCCCCGAGCCGGTGCGCCAGTTCCTGCGCCGGGGAAACCGACCATGAGCGCCGCCCACCGCAAGTCCCACCCCGCGATGCTGGGCCTGTTCGTGGTGACCGGGCTGATCGTGCTGTTCGTGGCCGTGGTCACGCTGGCGGGCGGGCGGCTGCTGGTGCACAAGCAGAAAGTCGTGATGCACTACGCCGGCTCGGTCTACGGCCTGCAGGTCGGCGCGCCGGTCGTCTTCCGTGGCGTGCGCCTGGGCAGCGTCAGCGCCATTGGTGTGGCCTATGACGCCGACACCCGCAACGTCACGATCCCGGTGACCGCGGAGCTGGACCGCGAGATGGTGGCCAGCATCACCGGTCACAAGGCCGATGCCGGCGGCGAGAACACGCTGCCAGCCCTGGTTCAGCGTGGCCTGCGCGCGCAGCTGGCCACCCAGAGCCTGCTGACCGGCCAGCTCTACGTGGACCTGGATTTCCGCCCGGAAAAGCCCGCCCACTACATCAGCGACAACACCCAGAACGAGATTCCCACCATTGCCACCGCCTTCCAGGAGCTGCGCAACCAGGTGGACAACCTGGACCTGCGGCGCCTGGTGGACGATGTCTCGGCCATCGCCAGCTCCACCCGGCGCATGGTCAGCGGGCCCGAGGCCAACCATGTGCTGAAGAACCTCGAGGTCGCGACGGACAACCTGCGCCGGGTCTGCAACACCTTGGACAAGCGGCTCAACCCGCTGCTGGATTCGGCCCAGGACACCCTGGCCACCACCAAGCTGAGCATGCAGCGCGTGGGCGAAGCTGCCAGCAGCGTGAAGGGTACCTCTCAGCGCGTCGGTGCCAACTTCGGGCCCGATTCGCCGTTGATGCAGAACCTCACCCGCTCGGCAGACGAGCTCTCGCGCAGCGCCGCGGCACTGCGCGATGCCGTCGGCGACGATTCGCCCATGAACCAGAACCTCCAGCGGGCCCTGCACGACGTGTCCCAGGCCGCGCGCGAGCTGCGCGAACTGGCCAACACCCTGGACGAACAACCCGAATCGGTGATCAAGGGCCGCCGCTGAACGGTGCCCGGAAAGCAGCCCATGCCTTCATCCCGCCCCCTGCACCTCCTGCCGCGGCTGGCCCTTGGCGCCACGCTCACCGCCTGGCTGCTGGCCCTGGCCGCCTGCGGCAGCTCGCCCCCGGTCCAGCTCTACCGCCTGCCCAGTGCGCCCCCGGGGGCGGCGGCCGCGCCCGCGCCGGTCGCCACCGACGCGGTGTGGCTGGTGTCCAGCGTGCGACTGCCGGACTACCTCGACCGCGATGCCCTGTTGTGGCCCAGCGGCGCCACCGGCCTGCGCGCCCTGCCCGGTCAGCGCTGGGCCGAGCCGCTGCGCGACGCCGTGCCGCGGGTGCTGCGCGCCGACCTGGCACGGCTGCGCGGCACGGACAAGGTCTGGGCCGCCCCCCTGCCCACCGGCCTGCGCGCCCAGCGGGTGCTGCGGGTGGAGGTGCAGACCCTCGAGGTCTCCGCCGACGCCCGGCAGTTCGACCTGGTGGCGCGCTGGTGGCTGGCCGATCCCGACGGGCGCACGCCGGCCTTGGTGCGCCAGTTCGAGCATCACCTGCCCCTGAAGGACGCGGAGGCGGACACCCTGGTGGCCGCCCACCGCCAGGCCCTGTGGGCCCTGGCCCAGGACATCGCCCGGACGGCAGACCAGCCCTGACCTCTTAGCTCGGTGCCCACGCCGCCACGAATTGAGCGACATCAAGGCCGGCGCCGGCCCAGGTGATGGAATCGCCCCTGGGCACGCACACGCCCCGGAGCCTTCACATGAGTCTGACACGCCTGTGCCGTCACCCCCTGGTGGCGGTCGATGACACCGCCACGCTGGCCGATGCCGCGCGGCTGATGCGCACCCAGCACGTGGGCGCCCTGGTGGTAGTGAACCGCCAGGAGGGGGCCCACCCCCATGTGCTGGGCCTGGTGACCGACCGCGATCTGGCGGTGGAGGTGCTGGCCCGGGATCTGCCGCCCGGGCAACTGCATGTCGGCGCCCTGGTGGGCGGCGCACCGGTCGTCGTGCCTGCCCAGGCCAGCCTGGGCGAGGCCGCGCACGCCATGCGCGAGGCCGGCGTGCGGCGGCTGCTGGTGGTCAACGAGGAGCACGCCCTGGTCGGTCTGGTGTCGGCCGACGACCTGCTCGAAGCCATGGCCGGCGAGCTCACCGAGCTGGCCCAGGCCCTGCGCAGCGGACTGCTGCGCGAGACGCAGGAACGCGGGCCGCTGACGGCCGCAGCGCCGCCATCAGCCCCCGCCAGCCAAGCGGCCGCGGCACCCTCGCCCAGCCCCACCACCGGCGCCGCGCCGCGGCGGGTGGTGTTCAAGCCCTGGGGCACGCCCGGCATGCCCGCCCCCGAACTCTGAGCCGGCGGCCTCAGCCCCGGCGCAGCCAGCCCTGGTCCCAGCAGCGGGCTAGCCACTGTGCCAGGGTGGTCTGGTCGGGGGCCTCGCCCCTGGCCTCCATCGCGGCCAGGGACACCGCGATGCTCTGCCCCTCCTCGCCCAGGGAGGCCAGCCAGACGGCCTCGGCCGGATCGTCCAGGCTCATGAAGTGAGGCTGTTGTCCCTTGCGCCAGACCAGGACGGGCCTGGGCACGGCGTGGTGAAGCACGTCGGGCAGCGCCGGCGCAGCCTCTTCCTGCGTGCCCTCCTTCCCACGCTGCACAGCCTGCAGGGCTTGCCAAAGTGCCGGCGCCGAGGTGTGCAGCCACAACAGCGTCACGGTGGGATGCAGCACCGGCCACTGCGACAGGCAGGCCTCGGCCCCTTCGGCAGCGAGGTCGGCAGTGGTCCAGGCGGCCACATCGGCCGCATCGAAGACCCCGCGCAGCGCCCACTCCAGCGCGGCCAGTTCGGCCACCTCCGGGTGCTGGGGATGGCGTGCCGCCAGGCGGGCGGGTAGTTCGGCTCCGTAGCGCCCCAGGTTCCGCACCTGCGGTGGCCGCTCTTCGGCATGCCAGCAGGCCAGCTCGGCGAACTGGGTGTCGCCCAGATAGGTGTGCAGGCAGGGAAAGCTGTCCGCCAGCGCATCCTGCAGGCGGGCGCGGTAGGCATGGTGGTAGACCTGCGCACCGCGCAGGCCCGGGAGCGGTCCCGCCGGGTCCAGTGCAGCGGGGGTCTGCTCTGGCGCCGGCGAGGCCAGCACCATCTCGGCCAACTCGGTCTGAACCGCCTCCAGGGGCAGTGCGTCGGGTGCACCTTGCCAGGCAGGCCAGGCTGCGACGGCATCCCCGGATCTCCTTCCCAGCGACAGGACCTCCCGCGCCACCGCCCGTGCCTGGTCCAGTTCCTGGAGCAGCTCGGCCAGCGGCGGGATGTCGTCGTCGCGCTCGATCATGGTCGCCACCGGGCCGAAGCGACGGCAGGCCTGCGCATACAAAGCCCAGACCTCCGGCGCCACCGGATGGTCGTGGGTGTCGATCAGGAAGTCGCCCTGGCGGGAGTGGCCGGCCAGGTGGATCTGGCGCACCCGATGCACCGGCAAGGCCGCCAGGTAGGCCTCTGCATCAAAACCATGGTTGACGCTGCTGACGTGGATGTTGTTCACGTCCACCAGCAAGTCACAGTCGGCCTCCTCGGCCACCAGGGCCAGGAAGTCCCACTCGGTGGTCTCGGAAGAACGGTAGCGAACGTAGCTGGAGACGTTCTCCAGCACCAGTCGCCGGCCCAGCACGTCCTGGGCCTGGCGGATGCGTGCCACCAGGTGCCGCGCGCATTCTTCGGTGTAGGGCACCGGGTAGAGGTCGTGCAGCACGCGTCCGCCCTGCCCCGTCCAGCACAGGTGCTCGGACACCCACATCGGCTGCACCCGCTCGGCCAGGCGCCGCACCCGCTGCAGGTAATCCAGGTCCAGCGGATCGGTGCCCCCCAGGGACAGGGCCACGCCATGCATGGCCATGGGGTAGTCCGCGCGAAAGCGCTCCAGCATGGCCAGGGGCTTGCCGCCATCGACCAGGAAGTTGTCGGTGATGATCTCCAGCCAGTCCACCGGCTGGAGACCGGCCAGGAAATCGGCGTAATGCGCGGTGCGCAGCCCCAGGCCGAAGCGGGGTTGCGTCAGTGGCGCGTGCATGGTGGCTGCGTGTGGCATGGCGGGTCCTGCGTGCCAGGACGGCGGGCCGCCGCCCTGGCCGGGATTCATGAGCGCAGGCTCACAGGTCGCCGATGACGCCGCCCTTCATCAGGCAGCTCTTGGCGTCCATGGCCTTGAAGCCCTGGCCCTTGCAGCTGTTCTGCCCCTTGCAGGCGTGCTCGGTGGTCTTGCAGTCGGACATGCCCTTGCAGCTGTTGACCTCGTAGCAGTGCACGGTGTCGGCCGCGCCCACGGCTGCACCGGAGGCCCCCGCCGGTGCGGTGGCCGCCGCGGCCAGGCTGGAGACCGCCAGGGCGCTGGCGCCCAGCAGGTAGGAAGACAGGTGAGCAAGCTTGCTGTTCATGGTTCGGTTCCTCGTTCAAGAGGTGCCGTGGGCACCGGGGTGGATTGCCTGCCCTCGTCATCGCCTGCGCGATCCTCTGGGGCCGACAGAGCTCTGTCGCCGGCCCGCAGCGTTCCTTACACACCCCACCCAAGAAATCTGAACCGCCCACGAAAAAGCCGCCCGAAGGCGGCCGATTCGAGAGCGCCCGTGCCACTCACTTCGTGGCGACCAGCTCCTTGACCTGCTGCAGCGCGGCCGGGTCTTCCATGGTGGTCAGGTCGCCGGGGTCGCGGCCCTCGCAGACCGCCTGGATGGCGCGGCGCAGCAGCTTGCCGCTGCGGGTCTTGGGCAGCACGTTGACGAACTTGACCATGGCCGGCCGGGCCACGGCGCCGAGCTGATCGTCCACGACCTTCATGATCTCGGCCTCGTGCGCCTTGGCCTGTTCGGTGGTGGCCGCCTTGGCCGGGTCCTTCAGCACCGCAAAGGCCACCGCCACCTGCCCCTTGAGCTGGTCGGCCACGCCCACCACGGCCACCTCGGCCACGTTCGGGTGGCTGGAGATGCTCTCCTCGATCTCGCGGGTGCCCAGGCGGTGGCCGGCCACGTTGATCACGTCGTCGGTGCGGCCCAGGATGTAGAAATAGCCGTCCGCGTCGCGCACACCCCAGTCGAAGGTGCTGTACATGACCCGGTTGTGGATGCTGGACCAGTAGGTCTTGACGAAGCGGGCGTCGTCGCCCCAGATGGTCTGCAGGCAGCCCGGGGGCAGCGGACCCTCCACCGCGATCACGCCCTTCTTGTTCGGCTCGGTGATCTCCTCGCCGGTGGCTTCGTCGATCAGCTTGATGTCGTAGCCGTAGACCGCCTTGCCCGGCGAGCCGAACTTGGTGGGCGCCTTCTCGACCCCGTTGCAGATGGCCATGATGGGCCAGCCGGTCTCGGTCTGCCAGTAGTTGTCGATGATGGGCTTCTGGATCGCGTCGGCCATCCAGGTGGCGGTGGGCTCGTCCAGCGGCTCGCCGGCCAGGAACAGCGCCTTCAGGCTGGAAAGGTCGTACTTGGTGAGGTAGGCCGGGTCCTGCTTCTTGAGCACGCGGGCCGCGGTGGGGGCCGAGAACATCACCGACACCTTGTACTTCTCGACCAGGCTCCACCAAATGCCGGCATCCGGGCGGATGGGCAGGCCTTCGTACATGATGGTGGCCATGCCGTTGATCAGCGGGCCGTAGATGATGTAGCTGTGGCCCACCACCCAGCCGATGTCGCTGGTGGAGAAATAGGTTTCACCCGGCTCGCCCAGGTAGATGTGCTTCATCGACGCGGCCAGGGCCACGGCGTAGCCGGCGGTGTCGCGCTGCACGCCCTTGGGCTTGCCGGTGGTGCCGCTGGTGTAGAGGATGTAGCTGGGGTGGGTGCTGTCCACCCACTCGCAGGGCACCTGGGCGTTCAGGTGACGCTCACGCTCGCTGGCGTAGTCGATGTCGCGGCCCTCGACCTTGGCGAAGTCGGCCAGGCCGCGGTTGACCATCAGCACCGCCGCGGGCTTGTGGCTGGACAGGCTGATGGCCTCGTCCAGCAGGTGCTTGTAGGGCACGACCTTGCCGCCGCGCATGCCGGCATCGGCGCTGACGATGACCTTGGGCTGCGCATCGTCGATGCGGGTGGCCAGCGAGTGGCTGGCGAAGCCGCCGAACACCACCGAGTGGATGGCGCCGATGCGCACGCAGGCCAGCATCGCGAAGCAAGCCTCGGCAATCATCGGCATGTAGATCAGCACCCGGTCGCCCTTGGCCACGCCCTGGGCCTGCAGGATGGCGGCCATGCGCTGCACCTCGGCATGCAGCTCACGGAAGCTGTAGGTCTTTTCCGTGTTCGTTTCGGTGGAAACGAAGATGAGCGCGTTCTGGTCCGGGCGGTTGGCCAGGTGGCGGTCCACCGCGTTGTGGCACAGGTTGGTCTGGCCACCGGCAAACCACTTGGCGAACGGCGGCTGGCTGTAGTCGCACACCTGCTCGTAGGGCTTGTGCCAGTCGATCAGCCGGGCCTGCTCGGCCCAGAAGGCGTCGCGTTGCTCGATCGATGCGCGGTGGAACTCCTGATAGGAGCTGTAGGTCAGGCTCATGCTTGTCTCCTCTTGCGGGCGGCGGTGTCTGCACTTCAGACAAACCTCCGATTGAACGCATGCAGCCTGACATTGCGCTGTCACTCCCGCGGCAGCGCCTTGATGCACGTCAGGCTTCTGGAGGAAGCATGGTCTCCAGCGCGCGCGCCAGCATCTGGCCAGGCTCGACCTTGGTGGCCAGGCCCTCGGCCCGCAGACGGTCCAGCATGCGGCGGGTGATGGTGTGCGCTCCGCTGCCGCGGCGGCTCTTGAACATGAAGAACTGGCCGTTGTCACTGCGCCAGTTCAGCAACGCGGTGACCCAGCGTCCCTGCAGCATCAGCCGACAGAGGTCGCCCACCTTCAGCCCGTCCAGCCAGGCCTCGCGCTCCACCAGGCTGTCGTCATCGTCCTCGTCCATGGCCATCGGCACGGTGGCCAGCTCGGCATGGCCGGCCCACTCGTCCCCGTGCAGATCTGGCAGGCCGGACACGTCGCCCACGGTCGGGGCACTGGGCACCACCACCACGGTCGGATTGGGCTCCATGAGCGAAATCTTCTCGATGCCCGAGAGCAGACGGGTCAGATCGGCGACGTGCCCATCGATCTGGTGCATGCCGAACCCGGCGGCCATCATGCCGTCACGGGCAGCATCCAGCAGGGCCTGACGCTCGATCAGGGTCGGCACGGCCCCCCGGCGCAGGCGCCCCACCGCGGTGAGCAGATCGGGCACGAGGTTCATGTAGCGCAGGGCCGCGGGCGAGCCAGGTCCCTGGCGCACCAGGGTGTGGGTCATCACCTGCACCCAGGGCCCCTGCAGGAACTGCCGCACATCGTCGGGCACCGGTGTCTTGCGCAGTTGGTCGGCCAGCTGCGCCCGGACCGTGGGCTCCATCTCACGCCGCTTGGACTCCATGTCGAAAGCCGTTTCGAGCTCGGCAGGACGGGTGGTGCCGAAATCGCCGGGCACGCTGTCCAACTCACTCAGCGCGCTGTCGAAAGCCTCCAGGGACAGTTCCTGCGGTCGTTCCAGTTCAGCCAGCATCGGCCCCAAACGCGCCGCCAGCTCGCGCATGTCCGGATCGTTGGGCGACTGGACCGCGCTGAGCGCAGCCAGACGGTCCAGCAGGCGCCAGAAGGGATGCGTTGATTGCTGCAGTGCCGACAGCTCCTTCGGGCTGAGGCGCTCGACCTGCGCCAGCAGGCGACGCCAGACCGAATCCATGGCCGCGCCCGCGTGGCTCTGGCGGGCCAGCACCCGGGTCAGTTGCTCCAGCTTGCGCACCAGCGGGGGCGACAGCCCGGCCTGGGTGGCCACGGACCCCACCGCGCTGCCCGAAGAACCGATCGCGCCCAGGAATTCCCCTGGTGGCGCCGAGAAGAGGCGCTCGATGCCCACATAGGCCGTGCCGCCGATGGCGGTGGCGGGGCGGATCGAAGCAGACGCAGGCCGCAACCCTTGGTCGCGCAACCACTGCAAGTGACGCTCGAACAGGTGCAGGGTCTGACTCGCCAGGACGCTGGCCGCCGCGCGCAGAATGGGCAGGCGCAACTCGGGCTCTGCCCCCAGGTCCACCAGCGCCTGGCTGAAGGACTCGGCCACGATGGTCGGATTCAGCGGGTAGGCCAGCTCGGGCTCATGCATGGGCCGCCCCGGCAGCATGGCACACAAGGTGCGCAGTTCACGCAAGGTGTTTTCGGTCAGATGGGTGACCTGCTGAGCCAGACGCCCGGTCTCGATGCCTTCCTGCATGGACGACTCGTCCATCAGCGAGAGCATGGGCGAGGAATCCAGCAGGAACTCGCGCATCTGGAGATCCGGGGCCCTGGCGGGCGCCAGTTCCTCCTTGACGCGCTGGGCCAGGGCGCGGACCAGCGCCTGAGCCACCACGCCGTGGCGGGCCTTGAGCCAGGTGAGCGCCTGACTGGCCTCTCCACGCCCGCCGGCATGTTCCCAGGGGTTGGACAGGCTGTTGAGCAGGCTGTCCTTGGTCCCGCGCTCCACCTCGGCGGCCCAGGCGGGCAGCCCCTCCACGATGTGAAGCCACAAAGCCTGAAAATTACAACTGCGGGTCATGGCGCCGGGGAAATGTCGGTGAAATCTGAACCAGGGTCGGAGTGTATGACCAGCGGGTGAAGCCCGGGTTCCTGAAGCGCAAGCCCATGTGAAGGGCAGAAACAAGAAGGCCTGCCGGAAGGCAGGCCTGTGCGGGGGCCGGGGGCGCCGATCAACCCAGCGCGGCCACCACTTCGGGCGGTGCTTGCACCAGTTCGATCAGCACGCCTTCACCGCCCACCGGGAACTCCTCGTTGCCCTTGGGGTGGATGAAGCAGATGTCGTGGCCGGCCGCTCCCTTGCGGATGCCGCCTGGCGCGAAGCGCACGCCGTTGGCCGTCATCCACTCGACCGCCTTGGGCAGGTCATCCACCCACAGGCCGACGTGGTTGAGCGGTGTGGCGTGCACGGCCGGCTTCTTCTCGGGGTCCAGCGGCTGCATCAGGTCCACCTCGACCGCGGTCGGGCCGGTGCCCAGCGCGCAGATGTCCTCGTCCACGTTCTCGCGCTCGGAGACGAAGGTGCTCTTGACCGACAGGCCGAACATGTCGACCCACAGGGACTTGAGCCGGCCCTTGTCCGGCCCGCCGATGGCGATCTGCTGGATGCCCAGGATCTTGAAGGGCTTGGCGCTGCTCATGGGCGGCTCCTCACTCGAAGGCGATGATGGCCTGGTCCACGCTCAGGCTTTCGCCCTTCTGCGCGCGAACTTCCTTGACCACGCAGTCCTGCGTGGCCACCAGGATGTTCTCCATCTTCATGGCCTCGATGACTGCCAGCTTCTCGCCAGCCAGCACCTTCTGGCCCACCTTGACGGCCACATCGACCAGCAGGCCCGGCATCGGCGAGAGCAGGAACTTGGACAGGTCGGGCGGCGCCTTGTAGGGCATCAGCTTGTGCAGTTCGGCCGCACGCGGCAGCAGCACCATGGCGTCGATCGCGGTGCCGTTGTGGGCGATGCGCAGGGCCAGCGGCTTCTTGGCCAAGCCGCGCTCGACCTGGGCCGAGAACGGTTGGCCATTGACCGTGCCGGTGACCAGGATCTCGCCCAGGCCAGTCTGGCTCTGGATGTGATAGGTCTTGTGGCCCACCGTCACTTCCAGCGAACCGGTGTCGGGGTCATAGGCTCCCAGCCGGGTCTCGTGGTAGGTGTTCTGGCCTTCGGCGCCCAGCACCACCACCACCGGGTGGTCCATGTAGCTCACCTCGTGACCCGGCAGCTGGCCGCTCATCGCCGCGGCGCGGGTGCGCGCCTTGCGGCGGATGAAGGCTGCCAGCGCCACCAAGAACATCGGATCATCGTGCGGCACATCCTCGGCCTTGAAGCCCTGGCTGTAGTGCTCGGCGATGAAGCCGGTGTTGAACTGGCCGGTGACGAACTTCGGGTGGGCCAGCAGGGCCGCCTGGAAGGGGATGTTGCTGTTGATACCGCGGATCACGAAGGCATTGAGCGCGGCGCGCATCTTGGCGATGGCGTCGTTGCGGTCGCTGCCGTGCACGATGAGCTTGGCGATCATCGAGTCGTAGAACATCGGGATCTCGCCACCCTCGTAGACGCCGGTGTCCACGCGCACGCCCCCGAAGTGGCCGCTGGCGTAGGCCGGGCCCTGCAGGGTCTCTGTGCCCTGCTCCAGGTTGGCCGCGGGCGGCTGGTACTTCACCAGACGGCCGGTGGAGGGCAGGAAGTTGCGGAACGGGTCTTCCGCATTGATGCGGCACTCGATGGCCCAGCCTTCCTTCTTGATGTCCTCCTGCTTGAAGCCCAGCTTCTCGCCGGCCGCCACGCGGATCATCTGCTCGACCAGGTCCAGGCCGGTGATGCACTCGGTCACCGGGTGCTCCACCTGCAGGCGGGTGTTCATCTCCAGGAAGTAGAAGTCCTGGTCCTTGCCGACCACGAACTCCACCGTGCCGGCGGACTGGTACTTCACCGCCTTGGCCAGGGCCACGGCCTGCTCGCCCATGGCCTTGCGGGTGGCGTCGCTGATGAAGGGGGACGGTGCCTCCTCGATCACCTTCTGGTGGCGGCGCTGGATCGAGCATTCGCGCTCGTGCAGGTAGACCACGTTGCCATGGCTGTCGCCCAGGATCTGGATCTCGATGTGGCGCGGCTCCTGGACGTACTTCTCCATGAAGACGCGGTCGTCACCGAAGCTGTTGCGCGCCTCGTTGCGGCAGGACGAGAAGCCCTCGAAGCACTCCTTGTCGTTATAGGCCACGCGCAGGCCCTTGCCGCCACCACCGGCCGAGGCCTTGATCATCACCGGATAGCCGATCTTCTGGGCGATGCCCACGGCCTCCTCGGGCGAGAGGATGGGCTGGTTGTGGCCCGGGATGGTGCTGACCTGGGCTTCGCCCGCCAGCTTCTTCGAGGCGATCTTGTCGCCCATGGCCGCGATGCTGTAATGCTTCGGACCGATGAAGACGATGCCCTCTTCTTCGCACCGACGGGCGAAGTCCTCGTTCTCCGACAGGAAGCCGTAGCCCGGGTGCAATGCCTCGGCCCCGGTCGCCTTGCAGGCGGCGATGATCTTGTCGGCCACCAGATAGGACTCGCGCGAGGGCGCCGGGCCCAGCAGCACGGCCTCGTCGGCCAGTTCGACGTGGCGGGCGTCCTTGTCGGCCTCCGAGTACACGGCCACCGTCTGGATGCCCATCTTGCGGGCGGTCTTGATCACGCGGCAGGCAATCTCGCCGCGGTTCGCAATCAGAATCTTCTTGAACATGGTGTGAATCTCCGCGGCTGGATCAGAGGGGGATGTTCCCGTGCTTGCGCCACGGGTTCTCCAGCTTCTTGTCCTTGAGCATCATCAGCGAGCGGCAGATGCGCTTGCGGGTCTCGTGCGGTTGGATGACGTCGTCGATGAAGCCACGTGCGCCGGCCACGAAGGGGTTGGCGAAGCGGGCCTTGTATTCGGCCTCGCGGGCCGCCAGCTTCTCCGGGTCGCCCTTGTCTTCGCGGAAGATGATCTCCACCGCGCCCTTGGCCCCCATCACCGCGATCTCCGCGTTGGGCCAGGCGAAGTTCACATCGCCGCGCAGGTGCTTAGAGGCCATCACGTCGTACGCGCCGCCGTAGGCCTTGCGGGTGATGACGGTGACCTTGGGCACCGTGCACTCGGCGTAGGCGTAGAGCAGCTTGGCGCCGTGCTTGATGATGCCGCCGTACTCCTGCGCGGTGCCGGGCATGAAGCCGGGCACGTCGACGAAGGTGATGACCGGGATGTTGAAGGCATCGCAGAAGCGCACGAAGCGCGCGGCCTTGATCGAGCTCTTGATGTCCAGGCAGCCGGCCAGCACCAGCGGGTTGTTGGCCACGATGCCCACGGTCTGGCCTTCCATGCGGGCCATGCCGATCACGATGTTGGCCGCGTAGTCGGGCTGCAGCTCGAAGAAGTCGCCATCGTCCACGACCTTCAGGATCAGTTCCTTGATGTCGTAGGGCTTGTTGGGGTTGTCCGGCACCAGGGTATCGAGCGAATGGTCCAGGCGTCCCACCGGGTCACCGCTGGGGCGCACCGGCGGTTTGTCACGGTTGTTCAGCGGCAGGTAGTTGAAGAAGCGGCGCAGCATCAGCAGCGCTTCCACATCGTTCTCGAAGGCCAGGTCGGCCACACCGCTCTTGGTCGTGTGGGTGCTGGCGCCGCCCAGTTCCTCGGCCGTCACCTCCTCGTGGGTCACGGTCTTCACCACCTCGGGGCCGGTGACGAACATGTAGGAGCTGTCCTTCACCATGAAGATGAAGTCGGTCATCGAGGGCGAGTACACCGCGCCACCGGCGCAGGGGCCCATGATCATGCTGATCTGCGGAATCACGCCCGAGGCCATCACGTTCTTCTGGAACACGTCGGCATAGCCCCCCAGCGAGGCCACGCCTTCCTGGATGCGGGCGCCGCCCGAGTCGTTCAAGCCGATCACCGGAGCCCCGACCTTCATGGCCTGGTCCATGATCTTGCAGATCTTCTCGGCGTGGGATTCGCTCAGCGCACCGCCGAAGACGGTGAAGTCCTGGCTGAAGGCGAAGGCCAGGCGGCCGTTGATCATGCCGTAGCCGGTCACCACGCCGTCGCCCGGGATCTTGCTGTCGGCCATGCCGAAGTCCACGCAGCGGTGTTCGACGAACATGTCCCATTCCTCGAACGTGCCTTCGTCGAACAGCAACTCCAGCCGCTCGCGGGCGGTCAGCTTGCCCTTCTTGTGCTGAGCGGCGATGCGCTTCTCGCCGCCGCCCAGGCGCGCCTTGGCGCGCTTGTCTTCGAGCATCTGCTGGATGTCATGCATGATGGATCACTCCTCGGTCTCTCGGGGGTACTTGGAATGGGTCAGTGAAACAGGTCGAGCAGGCGGCGTGCGGCCACGGAGGCCGCGACACGCCCAGCCCGGACCTCGGTGGTCAGGGGTGCCAGGGCCTCGCGGACCTGGGCATGGGACCGGAACAGGGCCTTGAGCCCGGCGTCGATGCGCTCCCACATCCAGGCTTCGTCCTGGGCATGGCGGCGCGCGGCCAGCCGGCCGCTGCGCTGCTGCAGCTCGCGGTAGCGGCTCACGGTCTGCCAGAACTCGGACACGCCGGTGTTCTTGAGGGCGCTGAGCTGCAGCACCTCGGGGTGCCAGAGGTCTTCCAGGTGGTGGGCATGCTCGGGGTTGCCATGCTGGCCGAAGAGCCGCAGGGCGCTGGTGATCTGGGCGCGGGCCCGGGTGGCCGCGTTGACGTCGATGTCGGCCTTGTTGATGACCACCAGGTCGGCCAGCTCCATCACGCCCTTCTTGATGGCCTGCAGGTCGTCGCCGGCGTTGGGCAGCTGCAGCAGGCAGAACATGTCGGTCATGCCGTGCACGGCCGTCTCGCTCTGGCCCACGCCCACGGTCTCGACGATCACCACGTCGTAGCCGGCCGCCTCGCAGACGATCATCGCCTCGCGGGTGCGCTCGGCCACGCCGCCCAAGGTGCCGCCCGAGGGGCTGGGGCGGATGTAGGCAGCTTCCTGGATGGAGAGTTGCTCCATCCGCGTCTTGTCGCCCAGGATGGAGCCGCCCGACACGCTGGAGGAAGGGTCCACCGCCAGCACGGCCACCCGGTGGCCCTGCGCGATCAGGTGCAGGCCCAGAGCCTCGATGAAGGTGCTCTTGCCCACGCCGGGCACGCCGGAGATGCCCAACCGGAACGACTGGCCCCCATGCGGCAGCAGCGCATTGAGCAGGGCATCGGCGCGCAGCCGGTGGTCCGGGCGGGTCGATTCGAGCAGCGTGATGGTCTTGGCGATGGCGCGACGGCGCAGCACCGGGTCGCGCCCCAGCACCTGCTCGCACAGTCGCTGCTCGCCGGCCTCCAGGGTGCCGTCGTTGGAAGGACTCGTCATCGGATCAGCGGGGGTCGGTCTGGCCGGCCGAAGCAGCGGGCCGCAGGTAATACAGGTCCCACTCGCCCTCGGCCTGCAGTTGGAAGCCATGCCGCTGATAGAAGCGGTTGGCATCACTCAGGCGCAGGGCGGTGACGCGCACGGCTTTGCCGTGGCGGTCGGCTTCCTGCAACACCTGACCCATCACCCAGGAGCCGATGCCCAGCTTCTGCGCATTGGGATGGATGTAGAGGTGGTCAAGCAGCCACTCGCCGCTGTCTTCCAGCGGCACCACGACGACAAAGCCCACCAGTTCGCCATCGAGCAGGATGTTGCGGGTGAACTTGGGCTGGAAGCCGCGCGACAGGCGCTCTCGCGCGCGCTGGGGGTCGAAGCGCCCCACCTGTTCCAGGCTCTCGCGCATGGCGGCCAGCCGCAGCAGCAGCAGGGCTTCGAAGTCGTCGTCACTGGCGGGCTTGAGGGAGAGTCCGGGCGATGGCGACTGTATGGGCATGGCGGTGGCGTGAATGGAGGCGGAAAGAGTCAGGCCTTCTGGGCGCTGCGGATCTGCTCCAGCACGTCCTTGGCGCTGACCGGGATGGGCGTGCCGGGACCGTAGATGCCCTTGACGCCGGATTCATAAAGGTAATCGTAGTCCTGCGCGGGGATCACACCACCGACGAAGACGATGATGTCGTCGGCCCCCTGCTTCTTCAGCTCGGCGATGATGGCCGGCACCAAGGTCTTGTGACCGGCGGCCAGCGTGGAAATGCCCACTGCGTGGACGTCGTTCTCGATGGCCTGGCGGGCGCATTCCTCGGGGGTCTGGAACAGCGGGCCCATGTCCACGTCGAAGCCCAGGTCGGCGAAGGCCGTGGCCACCACCTTGGCACCGCGGTCATGACCGTCCTGGCCCAGCTTGGCGATCATCACGCGCGGACGACGACCGGTCTCCTCGGCGAAGGCATCGATCTCGCCCTTGAGCTTTTCCCAGCCTTCGGCCGAGTCATAGGCAGCTGCGTACACACCGGTCACCTTCTGGATGTCCGCACGGTGGCGGCCAAACACCTTTTCCAGCGCATCGCTGACCTCACCCACGGTGGCGCGCAGGCGGATGGCCTGGATCGACAGGTCGAGCAGGTTGCCCTGCCCGCTTTGGGCGCAGGCGGTCAGCGCGTCCAGGGCCGATTGGACCTTGGCATTGTCGCGGGTGGCCTTGATCTGCTTCAAGCGGGCGATCTGGGACTCGCGCACCTTGACGTTGTCCACCTCGAGGATCTCGACCGGATCCTCCTTGGCCAGCTTGTACTTGTTGACGCCGACGATGACGTCCTTGCCCGAGTCGATGCGGGCCTGCTTCTCGGCCGCGCTGGCCTCGATCTTCAGCTTGGCCCAGCCGCTGTCCACGGCCTTGGTCATGCCGCCCATGGCCTCGACCTCCTCGATGATGGCCCAGGCCTTGTCGGCCATCTGCTGGGTCAGCGTCTCCATCATGTAGGAACCGGCCCAGGGGTCCACCACGTTGGTGATGTGGGTCTCTTCCTGGATGATGAGCTGGGTGTTGCGGGCGATGCGGGCCGAGAACTCGGTGGGCAGCGCGATGGCCTCGTCCAGCGAGTTGGTGTGCAGGCTCTGGGTGCCGCCGAACACCGCGGCCATGGCCTCGATGGTGGTGCGGACCACGTTGTTGTAGGGGTCCTGCTCGGTCAGCGACCAGCCCGAGGTCTGGCTGTGCGTGCGCAGCATCAGGCTCTTGGGGTTCTTCGCGTTGAAGCCCTTCATGATGCGGCACCACAGCAGGCGGGCCGCGCGCATCTTGGCGATCTCGAGATAGAAGTTCATCCCAACCGCCCAGAAGAAGGACAGCCGGCCCGCGAAGTCGTCCACGTCCAGGCCCTTGGCGATGGCGGTCTTCACGTACTCCTTGCCGTCGGCCAGCGTGAAGGCCAGCTCCAGTGCCTGGTTGGCACCCGCTTCCTGCATGTGGTAGCCCGAGATCGAGATCGAGTTGAACTTGGGCATGTTCTGACTCGTGTACTCGATGATGTCGCCGATGATCTTCATCGACGGCTCCGGCGGGTAGATGTAGGTGTTGCGGACCATGAACTCCTTGAGGATGTCGTTCTGGATGGTCCCGGACAGCTTGTCCTGCGGCACGCCCTGCTCTTCGGCGGCGACCACGTAGCCGGCCAGCACCGGCAGCACGGCGCCGTTCATGGTCATCGACACCGAGATCTTGTCCAGCGGAATGCCGTCGAACAGGATCTTCATGTCCTCGACCGAGTCGATCGCCACGCCGGCCTTGCCGACATCGCCGGTCACGCGCGGATGGTCGCTGTCGTAGCCGCGGTGGGTGGCCAGGTCGAAGGCCACCGACACGCCCTGGCCACCAGCCGCCAGGGCCTTGCGGTAGAAGGCGTTGGACTCCTCGGCGGTGGAGAAACCGGCGTACTGGCGGATGGTCCAGGGCCGCACCGCGTACATGGTGGCCTGCGGGCCTCGGATGAAGGGTTCGAAGCCCGGCAGCGTGTTGGCGTAAGGCAGGCTGGCGATGTCGTCCGCGGTGTAAAGCGGCTTGACCTCGATGCCCTCGGGCGTGCGCCAGTTGAGCTTGGCCAGATCCCCACCGGCCGACTTGGCGGCGGCCTGGGCCCATTGTTCGAGGTTGGCGGACTTGAATTCGTTCGGGTTCGACATGGAATCTCCTGGGGCCCGGCGCGGAATCGGCTGGGACATGTCCCTGTGCATCTGCTTGTCAGATTGACATTGCCGACAATGATACAGAATGCATAATTATGAATCCATCTTGACATGGCTCACTGAACCCTGCCTGACACTGCCGTGCCCGACAACGATTCGATCTTCGCCCCCCGAGCCCTGTACCTCCAGGTGGCCGAGCGCCTGCGCGAGCAGATCTTCAACCGCGAACTCGAGCCCGGCAGCTGGATCGACGAGCAGAAGCTGGCCGCCGACTACGGCATCAGCCGAACCCCCCTGCGGGAGGCGCTGAAGGTCCTGGCCGTGGAAGGCCTGGTGACCATGAAGATGCGCCGCGGTGCCTATGTCACCGAGATGTCGGCCCAGGATGTCAGCCAGGTCTACCGCCTGCTGGCCCTGCTGGAGAGCGATGCCGCAGCCCAGGTGGCCGAGACGGCCAGCGACGCCGAGCTGGCAGAGTTGCGCCAGCTGCATGAACAACTGGAGGCGCAGGTCGGGCAGCGGGACGACTTCTTCCGCACCAACGAGCGCTTCCACATGCGGCTGCTGGCCCTGGCCCACAACCGCTGGCGCGAGCAGATCGTCAACGACCTGCGCAAGGTGATGAAGCTCAACCGCCACCATTCGCTGTTCCGGCAGGGGCGGATCGAGGAGTCGCTGGCCGAGCATCGGGCCCTGCTGACGGCGCTGGAGCAACGCGCGCCCGAGCAGGCCGCACGGCTCATGCGCGCCCACTTCGACAACGGCCTGACCGCGGCTCAGACGGCCTGAGGGGCGTCGGCCGGACCGTCCCCGGTCAGCCAGGCCGCAAAGCTGGCCAGTGCGGGACTGGGCGCCCGGCTGGCCAAGCGGGTGAGCCAGTAGCGCCCCACCGAGACCTCCACGTCGAAGGGACGCACCAAGCGCCCTTGCACCAGATCCCGCTGGAACAGCACGGTGGGCAGCAGGGCCACCCCGACCCCCAGGGCTGCCGCCTCGGCCAGGGCCAGCGAACTGTCGAACACCATGCCGCGCAGCGGCGGCACGGGCACGCCCGCCACCGCACACCATTGGTCCCATTCGTCGACGCGGTACGACCGCAGCAGCGGCACGTCCATCAGGTCCTGCGGCTGCTTCAGCCGCAACGCCAGCGCCGGGGCGCACAGTGGCGCCAGCGGGGCCTGAAGCAAGGGCACGGCCTGGGTGCCATGCCAATGCCCATCGCCGAAGCGGATGGCGGCATCCAGGCCCTCGGCGGCCAGGTCCACCCGGTTGTTGTGCGTCTGCAGGCGCAGGTCCACATGCGGACAGGCCGCCTGAAACCGGGCCAGCCGCGGCAACAGCCACCCCACGGCATAGGTGGCCACCACCCCGAGCGACAGGGTTTCGCGGGGGCTGCCGTCCTTCAGCTGCTGCAGGCTCTCGGCCAGGCGATCGAACGAGGCCGCCACCGCCGGCAGGATGGCCCGCCCCTCGTCGGTCAGCGCCAGTCCCCTTGGCAGGCGGTGGAACAGCCGCACCCCGTAACGCGCCTCCAGGTTCTTGACATGCTGGCTGACGGCGGTGGGACTCAGGTGCAGTTCATCGGCGGCCCGCGCGAAGTTCAGGTGCCGGGCGGACACCGCGAAGGCCCGCAGGGCGTTGAGAGGAAGATCCAAGGTTGACCTCTGAAAACTGATGGTCTCCCCTGCATTCTTCCCATTTGTTCCTTCGCCCTCCAGTCCCTAACCTTCGGCCACCTTCACCTCTGAGAGAACCATGCAGAAACGTGACTTTCTGACCCATCTGCTCGGCCTGGGCTGCCTGGGATCTGCGCTGGCCAATCCGCTGGAGCCCCAGGAAAATCCGGCGCCTTCCCCTGCCCTCCAGCAGGCCCTGCAGGACATTGAATCGCGCGCCGGCGGGCGGCTGGGCCTGGCGGTGCTGGACACCGGCAGCGGCCGCCGCTGGCTCCACCGCGCCGACGAGCGCTTCCTGCTGTGCAGCACCTTCAAGCTGCTGCTGTGCGCCCAGGTGCTGGATCGGGCTGCCCGCGGCGAGGAGCGCCTGGACCGACAGCTCGCGTTTCGCCGCAGCGACCTGGTCGAGTGGTCCCCGGTGACGAAGAAGGCGGTGGGACGCGGCCGCCTGAGCGTGGCCCAGCTGTGCGAGGCCACCATGACCACCAGCGACAACACCGCCGCCCTGCTGCTGCTCAAGACGCAGGGCGGCCCCGCCGGCCTGACCCGCTGGCTGCGCGCCCATGGCGACACGCAGACGCGCCTGGACCGCAGCGAACCGGATCTCAACCTCGCCGACCCGACCGGGGAATGGGACACCACGACCCCCGCCGCCATGGCGGACACCGTGCAGCGCCTGTGCCTGGGCGCAGGCCTGCCGAAGACGGTGCAGGCCCAGTTACAGGCCTGGATGAAAGCCAGCACCACCGGCGCCCAACGCCTGCGCGCCGGCCTGCCGACGGGCTGGCAGATCGGCGACAAGACCGGCACGGGCGACGGCATCAGCAACGATGTGGCCATCGTCTGGCCGCCCGGACAGGCTGCCCCCTGGGTGGTGGTGGCATTCCTCAGCAACTGCCGAAGCCCGCGCGAGGCGCAGCAAGCCTGCCTGGCAGAGGTGGGCCGCCTCTTGCCGCGCTGGCAACACCTCTGACGAAGGGGGCGCTAGCGCAAGGCCATGAAAAAAGGCCCCCGAGGGGGCCTTCGTGCTGGAGCGGGAGAGCGCCTGCGCGCCCTGCCCGCATCCGCGGCGCATCAGCGCTGAGCCAGCGGCTTGACGTCGCGCTTGGCCGAGCCCACGAAGAGCTGACGCGGACGACCGATCTTGTACTCGGGGTCGGCGATCATCTCGTTGAGCTGGGCGATCCAGCCCACCGTGCGCGCCAGCGCGAAGATGGCGGTGAACAGCGGCACCGGGATGCCGATGGCGCGCTGCACGATGCCCGAGTAGAAGTCCACGTTCGGGTACAGCTTGCGGGCGACGAAGTAGTCGTCTTCCAGCGCGATCTTCTCCAGGGCCATGGCCAGCTTGAACAGCGGGTCGTTCTCGAGGCCCAGTTCCTGCAGCACTTCCTTGCAGGTTTCCTGCATGAGCTTGGCACGCGGGTCGTAGTTCTTGTAGACACGGTGACCGAAGCCCATCAGGCGCACGCCGGAGTTCTTGTCCTTCACTTGGTTCATGAACTCGCCGACCTTGGCCACGCCGCCCATGGCCTGGATGTCTTCCAGCATGTTCAGGCAGGCCTCGTTGGCGCCACCGTGGGCCGGGCCCCACAGGCAGGCCACGCCCGCGGCGATGGCCGCGAACGGGTTGGTGCCCGACGAACCGCACAGGCGCACGGTCGAGGTCGAGGCGTTCTGCTCATGGTCGGCGTGCAGGATGAAGATGCGGTCCAGGGCGCGCTCGATGACCGGGCTGACCTTGTACTCTTCGCACGGGGTGGCGAACATCATCCGCAGAAAGTTGCCCGAGTAGGACAGGTCGTTCTTCGGATAGATGTAGGGCTGGCCGACGGTGTACTTGTAGGCCATGGCCACCAGCGTAGGCATCTTGGCGATCAGACGGATCGCCGCGACTTCGCGGTGCTCGGGGTTATTGATGTCGGTGCTGTCGTGGTAGAAGGCCGACAGGGCCCCCACCAGGCCGGTCATGACGGCCATCGGGTGCGCGTCACGGCGGAAGCCACGAAGGAAGAACTGCATCTGCTCGTTGACCATCGTGTGGTTGGTCACACGATTCTGGAACTCGGCCTTCTGCGTGGCGTTGGGCAGTTCGCCGTTCAGCAGCAGATAGCAGGTTTCCAGGTAGTCGCAGTTCACCGCCAGCTGCTCGATCGGGTAGCCGCGATACAGCAGTTCGCCCTTGTCACCGTCGATGTAGGTGATGGTCGAGTTGCACGAAGCCGTCGACAGGAAGCCGGGGTCGTAGGTGAACTTGCCGGTCTGGCCATACAGCTTGCGAATGTCGATCACGTCGGGCCCGATCGTGCCCTTGTAGATCGGCAGTTCCATGCTGGGGCTGCCGTCGGAAAACGACAGGGTGGCTTTCACGTCGGAGGGAGTCATCGTCGGGTCCTTTCTCACTCAAAACCATCAAGCAGGTTGGCGCAACTGCACCAGCACATCCCGTACCACCGGGATGTCCAGGGGGCCCTCGGGGTCCTTCCGCGCAAGCAGCAGGTCCAGGAGGTCGTTGTCCGCCAGATCCATCAGCAATTGAAGTCCTTCCACCTGCCGCGCCGTCAATGTCTCTTCGTAGCGGCGGAAGAACCGTTCCATGAACAGGTCGTTTTCAAGCAAGCCCCGTCGGCAGCTCCATTTCAGGCGGCTGACGACAGAAGGCTCCACGCGGGTCGTGTCATCCATGAGGGCTTGCTCCACGCAGACCAAGGTGCGTGCTCAGACGGCGCGACGCACCATCAATTCCTTGATCTTGCCGATGGCCTTGGTCGGGTTCAGACCCTTGGGGCACACGTCAACGCAATTCATGATGGTGTGGCAACGGAACAGCCGGTACGGATCTTCCAGGTTGTCAAGTCGCTCCGCGGTGGCCTCGTCACGGCTGTCCGCGATGAAGCGGTAGGCCTGCAGCAGGCCGGCCGGGCCGACGAACTTGTCGGGGTTCCACCAGAAGCTCGGGCAGCTCGTCGAGCAGCTCGCGCACAGGATGCACTCGTACAGGCCGTTGAGCTCCTCGCGCTCTTCCGGCGACTGCAGGCGCTCCTTCTCGGGCGGCGGCGCGTCGTTGAGCAGGTAGGGCTTGATCGAGTGGTACTGCTTGAAGAACTGCGTCATGTCCACGATCAGGTCGCGGATCACGGGCAGGCCCGGCAGCGGACGCAGCACGATGGTGTCGGGCAGCGAGCGCAGGTTGGTCAGGCAGGCCAGGCCGTTCTTGCCGCAGATGTTCATCGCGTCGGAACCGCAGACGCCTTCGCGGCAGGAGCGGCGGAAGGCGATCGAGGGATCGACCTCCTTGAGCTTGATCAGGGCGTCCAGCAGCATGCGCTCGTTGCCTTGCAGCTCGAGCTCGATGGTCTGCATGTAGGGCTTGGCGTCCTTGTCCGGGTCGTAGCGGTAGATCTGAAAAGTGCGCTTGATCATGTGAATTTCTCCTTGGGCACGCTCAGAAGGTGCGGACCTTGGGCGGCACGCTGTCGACGGTGAGCGGCTTGAGGTTCACCGGCTTGTAGGACAGGCTGTTCGAGGCGCTGTCCCACAGGGTGTGCTTCATCCATTCCTTGTCGTTGCGGCCCAGCGGGAACTCGGCGTCGTCGGCACCACGCTCGTAGTCGTTCACGGTGTGGGCACCACGGCATTCCTTGCGGGCGGCGGCCGACACCATCGTGGCCTGGGCGGCCTCGATCAGGTTGTCGACCTCCAGCGCTTCCATGCGGGCGGTGTTCCAGACCTTGGACTTGTCCTTGAGGGTGATGTTCTTCACGCGCTCGCGGATCTCGGCGATGCGGATCACGCCCTCGTCCATCAGGGCCTGGGTACGGAACACGCCGGCGTGCGACTGCATGCAGGCACGCAGGTCGTTCGCCACGGTCTGCGCGTACTCGCCGGAGGTGCTGGACTCCAGGCGCGCCAGGCGGGCCAGGGTCTTGTCGGCCGCATCGGCCGGCAGCGGCTTGTGGGCCTTGGGCTCGTTCTTGAGCGACTCGACGATGTGGTTGCCCGCGGCGCGGCCGAAGACCACCAGGTCCAGCAGCGAGTTGGTGCCCAGGCGGTTGGCGCCGTGCACCGACACACAGGAGCACTCGCCCACGGCATACAAACCCGGGATGGGGCTGCGATGGTCGTCGCCCTTGGGCACCGACACCTGGCCGTGGATGTTGGTCGGGATGCCGCCCATCTGGTAATGGATGGTCGGCACCACCGGGATCGGCTCCTTGGTGATGTCGACGTTGGCGAAGTTGTGGCCAATCTCGAACACCGAGGGCAGGCGCTTGAGGATGGTGTCCGCCCCCAGATGGGTCATGTCCAGGACCACGTAGTCCTTGTTGGGACCGCAGCCGCGACCTTCCTTGATTTCCTGGTCCATGCAGCGCGAGACGAAGTCGCGCGGCGCCAGGTCCTTCAGTGTCGGAGCGTAGCGTTCCATGAAGCGCTCGCCATTGGCGTTGCGCAGGATGGCGCCTTCGCCGCGGCAGCCTTCGGTCAGCAGCACGCCCGCGCCGGCCACGCCGGTCGGGTGGAACTGCCAGAACTCCATGTCCTGCAGCGGGATGCCGGCGCGTGCCGCCATGCCCAGGCCGTCACCGGTGTTGATGAAGGCGTTGGTCGAGGCCTGGAAGATGCGGCCGGCACCACCGGTGGCCAGCAGCACGATCTTGGCTTCGAGGATATGGATATCGCCGGTTTCCAGTTCCAGCGCGGTCACGCCCACCACGTCGCCGTCGGCGTCGCGGATCAGGTCCAGCGCCATCCACTCGACGAAGAAGTTGGTGCGGGCGCGCACGTTCTGCTGGTACAGGGTGTGCAGCAGGGCATGGCCGGTGCGGTCGGCCGCGGCGCAGGCGCGCTGCACCGGCTTCTCGCCGTAGTTGGCGGTGTGGCCGCCGAAGGGGCGCTGGTAGATGGTGCCGTCCGCATTGCGGTCGAACGGCATGCCGAAGTGCTCCAACTCGTAGACGACCTTGGGTGCTTCACGGCACATGAACTCGATGGCGTCCTGGTCACCCAGCCAGTCCGAGCCCTTGATGGTGTCGTAGAAGTGGTAGTGCCAGTTGTCCTCGGACATGTTGCCCAGCGAGGCACCGATGCCGCCCTGGGCCGCCACCGTGTGCGAACGGGTCGGGAACACCTTGGACAGAACCGCCACGTTCAGGCCAGCCTTGGCCAGTTGCAGCGAGGCGCGCATGCCGGAACCACCGGCACCGACGATGACGACGTCGAACTTGCGCTTGGAAATATTGTTGGTCTGTGCCATTTTGCTTACAGCCTCCAGAGCACTTGAACAGCCCAGCCGGCACAGCCCACCAGCCAGACGATGGAGAAGACCTGCAGCGCCAGGCGCAGACCCACCGGCTTGATGTAGTCCATCCAGATGTCGCGCACGCCCACCCACGCGTGGTAGGCCAGCGCCACGATGACCGTGAAGGTCAGGAACTTCATCCATTGGGCGGCGAAGATGCCGGCCCACTTGTCATAGCCCAGTTCGCCGGGCAGCAGCACCTGCACCAGCAGGACCACCGTGAACAGCGCCATCAGCACTGCCGTGACGCGCTGGGCCAGCCAGTCGCGCAAACCATAGTGCGCACCGACGACGGTGCGCTTGCTTCCGTAGTTGATTGCCATTTGCGGAGAACTCCGATCAGTACAGGCCGAAGAGCTTGGTGCCCAGCAGCACGGTCAGGCCCAGGCTGATCACCAGGGTCACGATGGCCGACGAGCGCCCTTGTTCCTTGGTGACGCTGTGGGTGGCGTCCATCCACAGATGGCGAACACCGGCGGTGAAGTGGTGCAGGTAGCCCCAGATCAGGCCCAGGCACACCAGCTTGACGAACCAACCCGGCACGAAGCCGATGCCGGCCACGAAGGCGCTGCGGAAGGATTCGTACGAGACCTCGGAGGTCACGGAGACGTCGAACAGCCACACCACGAAGGGCAGCAGCAAGAACAGGATGGCGCCGCTGACGCGGTGCAGGATGGAAACGATGCCGGCTGGGGGGAGCCGGTAATTGCGGATTTCCGTGACATGGATGTTGCGGAATTCCGGACGTTGCTTGAGCGTATCTGCCATGGCGTCTGTCCTGGTTGTGTCAGTCCTGGTTGTGGTTGTCTCTCGTCAGAACGGGAAATTCGGAGGAAAGAGCGGAACGTTGAAGGCCTTGTAACCTCAGCGAAACCGAATGATTTTATTGCAACGCACCAGGCTTTCAGGGGCCTTTCCGGAGGCCCAACGAACATCACTGGATTTCAATTGAGTTCGTTCCTGTAGTAGTGGGTGCTGGTGTCGTACCAGCCGCGGCGCAGTTCCACGGGCTTGTCGTGATAGGTGTGGGACAGCCGCTCGACGTTGAGCAGCGGCGCACCCACGGCCACCTGCAGGATCTCCGCCGTGCGCGCGTCGGCCGCCACGGCACGGATCTTCTCTTCGGCCCGGATCATCCGCACGCCGAACTCGGTCTCGAACAGGCCGTACATCGGCCCGGCGTACTGGGCCAGTCGGTCGGCGGTCAACCCCTTGAAGGGGGTCGCCGGCAGCCAGATCTCGTCGAGCACCACCGGCCGGCCCATGCGCGACAGGGTGCGATGGATCTGCAGCACGCTGTCACCCGGCTTGAGCTCCAGCGCCCGCGCCACCTCGGCGGGGGCACGCATGCGCCGGCAATCCATGAAGTGCCGCGCCATGCCGCTGGCCGGGCCCTTGTCGGGCGCCAGCCGCAGGAAGCGGTACTGGATGTTCTGCTCCGCGTGGGTGGCCACGAAGGTGCCCCGCCCCTGACGGCGGGTCAGCAGGTTCTCCATGGCCATCTCGTCGATGGCCTTGCGCACCGTGCCCTGGCTGACACCGAAACGGGAGGCCAGCTCCTGCTCGCTGGGGATCAGTTCACCCGGTTTCCATTCACCGCTGTTGAGACTCTTGACCAGCAAGGCCTTGATCTGGCGGTACAGCGGGCTGAATGCCGGTCCCGCGGAGGCGGCGGCGGGCGCGGCGTCCATCGAATCGGGAGCGGGCAAAGCAGGCATGGGGCGGCATTGCAGCACAGGCAGCGCCCGGCGTCCATCGCAATCGCGAGTTGTCTTATATAAGACATAAGATTCTTGACCGAGGGTCAACACCCCCCTAGACTCGCGAGCTACACTCATGGCCGGTGCGCGCTTGCAAAGCGTGCGCGCCGCTCACAAAGTGCCGGTGGCGACACGGCCCGTCCGCGCAGTCGGAAGACCCTGCCACGCGACCCATTCCGCTCCCCTACCCTTCCTCGGAGATTTCCACATGAGCAAGAAACCCGTGCGCGTGGCCGTGACCGGCGCCGCAGGCCAGATTGGCTACGCCCTGCTGTTCCGCATCGCTTCCGGCGAGATGCTGGGCAAGGACCAGCCCGTGATCCTGCAACTGCTGGAGATCCCGGACGAGAAGGCCCAGAACGCGCTCAAGGGTGTGATCATGGAGCTGGAAGACTGCGCCTTCCCGCTGCTGGCCGGCATCGAAGCCCACAGCGACCCGATGACCGCCTTCAAGGACACCGACTACGCTCTGCTGGTCGGCGCCCGCCCCCGCGGCCCCGGCATGGAGCGCGCCGACCTGCTGGCCGCCAACGCCCAGATCTTCACCGCCCAGGGCAAGGCCCTGAACGCTGTGGCCTCGCGCAACGTCAAGGTGCTGGTCGTCGGCAACCCCGCCAACACCAACGCCTACATCGCCATGAAGTCGGCTCCGGACCTGAAGCCGGGCAACTTCACCGCCATGCTGCGCCTGGACCACAACCGTGCCGCCTCGCAGATCGCCGCCAAGATCGGCTGCGCCGTGGGCGACATCCAGAAGCTGGCCGTGTGGGGCAACCACTCGCCCACCATGTACGCTGACTACCGCTTCGCCACCGTGAACGGCAAGTCCGTCAAGGACACCATCAACGACCAGGTCTGGAACAAGGACGTGTTCCTGCCGACCGTGGGCAAGCGTGGTGCCGCCATCATCGCCGCCCGCGGCCTGTCGTCGGCCGCCTCGGCCGCCAACGCCGCCATCGACCACATGCGCGACTGGGCCCTGGGCACCAACGGCCAGTGGGTCACGATGGGCATTCCCTCGCAAGGCTGGTACGGCATCCCCAAGGACGTGATGTTTGGCTTCCCGGTGACCTGCGAAAACGGAGAGTACAAGGTCGTCGAAGGCCTGGAGATCGATGCCTTCTCGCAAGAATGCATCGACAAGACCCTGGCCGAGCTGGAAGGCGAAAAGGACGGCGTCAAGCACCTGCTGTGATGCCTGCTGCCCTTCTCCCGAAGGGCACGCTAAGCTGCGAAGCCGGTCGGCGCCTGTGCGCCACCGGCTTTTTTCATGCCCACCCCGAACCCGCCTGCCATGACCGACGCTTCGCTCCGCCATCCCCGTGACGTGCTCTTCGAAGAAGGGGACGCGGTTCCCGATCTGCCCGTCTGCGACCACTACTGCGGCGTCGAGGCCCGCATGCGCAAGAGCCTGGACCTGCAGGCCGAGCTGGGCCCGGTCTTCGACGTGACCCTGGATGGCGAGGACGGCGCCCCGGTGGGCGGAGAGGTCGAGCACGCCCACCTGATCGCGGAGCTGGCCACCTCGGCGCAGAACCGCTTCGGCCGGGTCGGCGCACGGGTGGTGCCGGTGGACCACCCGGCTTTCGTGCCGATGCTGGAGGTGCTGCTGCCGCGCGCCGGTGATTGCCTGGCCTACCTGATGATTCCCAAGCCGCGCCATCTGGCAGACCTGGAACAGGCGGTCAGCATCATCGATGCGCTGGCAGCCCAGGCCGGCCTGACCCGCGCCCTGCCCCTGCACGCCCTGGTGGAGACCCACGGGGCCTTGCGGGACGTGTTCGCCATGGCCGCCCACCCCCGCATCGAGTCCCTGTCCTTCGGACTGATGGACTTCGTGTCAGCCCACCGCGGCGCCATCCCCCAGTCGGCCATGGGTGTCGAGGGGCAGTTCCAGCACCCCCTGGTGCTGCGCGCCAAGCTGGAAATCACAGCCGCCTGCCACGCGGCCGGCAAGGTGCCTTCGCACTGCGTGGTGACGGAGTTCAAGGACAGCGAAGCCCTGCAGCAGGCTGCCGAGCGCGCCTGCCGGCAGCTGGGCTACACCCGCATGTGGAGCATCCACCCGGATCAGATCCGCCCGATCGTGGACGCCTTCTCGCCCACAGCTGCAGAAATCGACCAGGCCGTGGACATCCTGCTGGCCGCCCAGGCCCAGGACTGGGCGCCCATCCGCCACCGGCACCAGGGGCGCGACCAACTGCACGACCGGGCCAGCTACCGCTACTTCTGGCAGGTGCTGCAGCGCGCCCACCGAACCTCCTTCAGCCAGGGCCCCCAGTTGCCGGCCGAGGTGCGCGAGCGCTTCTTCGGCGAAAACACCGGAGCCTGAAACCAAAGGTCACGAAAAATCAGGCTTTAAGGCGCACAATCTCATCTGTTTTCTACCCACCCGTTTCCCGAGGAGTGATACGCATGATCCGTGCGTTCCTGACTGCTGTTTTGTCTCTGGGCCTGCTGGGCGCCCAGGCTGCACACGCCGTCCAGCCGGCCAAGACCAAGGCCAGCAAGAGTGCGCATGCCAAGGCTGCCCCCAAGCCCGAACCTGAGCTGGTGCTGCCCGACGCCGATGGCCCGCAGAACGCCGCCGCGGCCCTGGTCGATTTCGGCCACTACGATTGCGAGTTCAGCCAGACCGTCAACGTGGTCATGAACCCCAAGCATGCGGGCTATGTCGATGTGACCTTCGGCAAGAACGTCTACACCATGAAGCCGGTGCTCTCGTCCACCGGCGCCGTGCGCCTGGAAGACGTGCGTGGCAAGACTCTGATGCTGCAGATTGCCTACAAGTCCATGCTGATGGACACCCAGGTCGGCCGCCGCCTGGTGGACGAATGCGTCAGCCAGAAGCAGCTCGAGGCCAAGAAGGCGGCCGAGGGCGTGCCTCAGCAGGCGCTTCTGGTGGACCCGAACGTCGCCAAGACCGAGGTCAAGCAGTAAGGCCTCAGCCCAGTGAAGCAACGGACCCTCAGGGTCCGTTTTTTTTCGCCGGTCCCTCCCCTCCTCCGCCCATCCCGGCTGTGCATGCATGACGAAGTATGTAGAATTCATGCATACCGAATCTTTCGGATCAACCCGGAGACGCCGATGGAAGCCACAGTTGCCGAGCGTGGACAGATCACCCTGCCCAAGGCGGTGCGGGATGCCCTGGGCCTGACCAAGGGCACCGTGCTCAAGGTGGAGCTCGATGGCGCGCGCATCGTGCTGCGCAAGGACGTCTCCGACGCCATCTCCAAGGCCCGCGGCCGCTTCAAGCTCGATGGTTTCGCCGACACCGACGACGCCATGCGCAGCATCCGCGGCCGGGCCCCTGGCGACCCCCTGGACGTCTGATCCCCCATGATCGCCATCGACTCCTCCGTGCTGATCGACCTGCTGGCCGACGGCCCCGCCGCCGATGCGGCCGAGGCCTGCCTGCGCCAGTCGCTCAGCGTGGGGCCCGTGGTGGTCTGCGACGTGGCACTGACCGAGGTCTGCACCGCCCTGCGCAACGGCACCGAGGTGCTGGAAGTGCTGGAGGAGATGGGCGTGCGCTTCTCGGCCACCGAATCCAAATCGGCCATCCGGGCCGGCGAAATGCAGCGGCGCTACCGCCAGCGGGGCGGCCGCCGCGAGCGCACCCTGCCCGACTTTCTCGTGGGCGCGCACGCCCTGCTGCAGTGCGACGCCCTGATCACCCGCGACGACACCTTCTTTCGCGACTACTTCAAGGGGCTCAAGGTCATCGTGCCGCACGCGGCCTGACGCCCCCGTTTCCGTTTCACCCCTGGAGAGCACACCATGCTGCAAGCCTATCGCCAACATGTCGCCGAACGCGCCGCGCTCGGCATCCCGCCGCTGGCCCTCGACGCCAAGCAAGTGGCCGAGCTGATCGAGCTGATCAAGAACCCGCCGGCTGGCGAAGAGGCCTTCCTGCTGGACCTGCTGACCCACCGCGTGCCCCCGGGCGTGGACGACGCCGCCAAGGTCAAGGCCAGCTTCCTGGCCGCCGTGGCCCACGGTGACGTGAAGGTCGCCCTGATCTCCAAGGCCAAGGCCACCGAGTTGCTGGGCACCATGGTGGGCGGCTACAACGTGCACCCCCTGATCGAGTTGCTGGACGACGCCGAAGTGGCGGACGTTGCCGCCGCGGGCCTGAAGAAGACCCTGCTGATGTTCGATTACTTCAATGACGTGGCCAACAAGGCCAAGGCCGGCAATGCCAAGGCCAAGGAAGTGATCCAGAGCTGGGCCGATGCCGAGTGGTTCACCAGCCGCCCCGAGGTCGAGAAGAAGATCACCATCACCGTCTTCAAGGTGCCTGGCGAAACCAACACCGACGACCTGTCCCCGGCCCCGGATGCCTGGAGCCGCCCGGACATCCCGATGCACTACCTGGCCATGCTGAAGAACACGCGCCCTGACGCGGCCTTCAAGCCCGAGGAAGACGGCAAGCGCGGTCCGATGCAGTTCATCGAGGATCTGAAGAAGAAGGGCCACCTGGTGGCCTACGTGGGCGACGTGGTCGGCACCGGCTCCAGCCGCAAATCCGCCACCAACAGCGTGATCTGGGCCACCGGCCAGGACATCCCCTTCGTGCCGAACAAGCGCTTCGGCGGCGTGACCCTGGGCGGCAAGATCGCCCCGATCTTCTTCAACACCCAGGAAGACTCCGGCTCGCTGCCGATCGAGGTCGATGTCTCCAAGCTGGAGATGGGCGACGTGGTCGACGTGCTGCCCTATGACGGCAAGATCGTGAAGAACGGCGAGACCGTCGCCGAGTTCAAGCTCAAGAGCGACGTGCTGCTGGACGAAGTGCGCGCCGGCGGCCGGATCAACCTGATCATCGGCCGCTCGCTGACCGCCAAGGCCCGCGACTTCCTGGGCCTGCCCGCCTCCACCGTCTTCCGCCTGCCCGTGGCCCCCAAGGACACCGGCAAGGGCTTCACGCTGGCCCAGAAGATGGTCGGCCGCGCCTGCGGTCTGCCGGAAGGCCAGGGCATCCGTCCGGGCACCTACTGCGAGCCCAAGATGACCACCGTCGGCAGCCAGGACACCACCGGCCCGATGACCCGCGACGAGCTGAAGGACCTGGCCTGCCTGGGCTTCTCGGCCGATCTGGTGATGCAGTCCTTCTGCCACACCGCCGCCTACCCGAAGCCGGTGGACGCCAAGATGCACCGCGAGCTGCCGCCCTTCATCAGCAGCCGCGGCGGCGTGGCCCTGCGCCCGGGCGACGGCGTGATCCACAGCTGGCTGAACCGCCTGCTGCTGCCCGACACCGTGGGCACCGGCGGCGACAGCCACACCCGCTTCCCGATCGGCATCTCCTTCCCGGCCGGCTCCGGCCTGGTGGCCTTCGGCGCCGCCACCGGCGTGATGCCGCTGGACATGCCCGAATCCGTTCTGGTGCGCTTCAAGGGCAGCATGCAGCCCGGCGTCACCCTGCGTGACCTGGTCCACGCCATCCCGCTGTACGCCATCAAGGCCGGTCTGCTGACCGTGGCCAAGGCCGGCAAGAAGAACATCTTCTCGGGCCGAATCCTGGAAATCGAAGGTCTGCCCGACCTGAAGGTGGAACAGGCCTTCGAGCTGTCCGACGCCTCGGCCGAGCGTTCGGCCGCCGGCTGCACGATCAAGCTCAACCCCGAGCCGATCAAGGAGTATCTGCGCTCCAACATCGTGCTGATGAAGAACATGATCGCCGATGGCTACCAGGACGCGAAGACCCTGCAGCGCCGCATCGAGAAGGTCGAGGCCTGGCTGGCCAAGCCCGAGCTGCTGGAAGCCGACAAGGATGCCGAGTACGCCGCCGTGATCGAGATCGACCTGGCCGAGATCACCGAGCCCATCGTCTGCTGCCCGAACGACCCGGACGACGCCAAGACCCTGTCCGACGTGGCCGGCACCAAGATCGACGAGGCCTTCATCGGCTCGTGCATGACCAACATCGGTCACTTCCGCGCGGCCGCCACCGTGCTGGGCGGTGCCCGTGACATCCCGGTCAAGCTGTGGGTGGCCCCGCCGACCAAGATGGACGCCTCCGAGCTGATGAAGGAAGGCCAGTACGCCGCCTTCGGCGCCGCCGGTGCCCGCACCGAGATGCCCGGCTGCTCGCTGTGCATGGGCAACCAGGCCCAGGTGCGCGAAGGCGCCACGGTGATCTCGACCTCGACCCGCAACTTCCCCAACCGCCTGGGCAAGAACACCAACGTGTTCCTGGGCTCGGCCGAACTGGCGGCCGTGGCCTCCAAGCTGGGCAAGCTGCCGACCAAGGAAGAGTACCTGGCCGCCACCGGTGTGATCACCGCCAAGGCCGACCAGATCTACAAGTACATGAACTTCGACCAGATCGAGGAATACGCCGAAGTCGCCAAGAGCGTCTGAGGTCCGTCACGCGGGCGCCAAGTGCGGCCAGACCGGAAGGCCCGCCCCGTGCGGGCCTTTTCATGCCTGTACGGGGACGGGCCGGACCGCCGCTCAACCCATCAGCGGCTGCAGCATGCTCAGGCGGTTGCCCTCGGGATCGACGAAGACGACATAGTCACCCACGCCCGGAATGGCCATGGGCTCGCCCAGCACCTGCCCACCAGCCGCGCTCACGCGGGCCATGGCCTCTCGCACATCGGGCACGCCCAGCACCACCGAGGGCTGCTGCAGTGGCGACTCCGGCACCAGGGGGAACAGACCGCCGTTGATCGACCCTCGCAAAGCATCCGGCGCGCTGCTGTCACAGGTGGAGGTGGTGGCGAGAATGTAGTTGCCCATCTCGGGACCCATGGGCTGCAACTGCCAGCCGAACACCGTTTGGTAGAAGGTCGAGACGCGGGCCGCGTCCCGGTAAGGCAGTTCGAAATGGACGACAGGACAGGCGGGAATGGGCATGGTGGATCCTCCTGAATGGGGCGGTGGAACGGGACCGGGCCGAGGGCAGCCCGCCCCCACCACGATGCGCGCCTGACGCGCCAGCACCGCCCGGACAAACCCGCAACCTCCCGAATGCAGGGGACGTGCGATCCTGTGTTCCTCAGGGCGCCGAGGCCCGCACTCAGAGCAGGCGCGCGAGGAGCGCCCCTTCCACCGGCCCGCCCAGGGGCACGAACACCCGGATCGGGTTGCCCTGGGCCACCTGGATGGTCTCGCCCTCGGGATTCTGCATGGTCTCCAGCGTCAAGATGCGGTTGCCCGCCGGATGGATGACCTCGATGCGGTCACCCACCGCAAAGCGGTTCTTGGTCTCGACCTCGGCCCAGCCATCGGCACGCACCCCCAGCACCTCGCCGACGAAGTGGCTGCGATGCAGCTCGCTGTGGCCGCTGATGTAATTCTGGTAATCCTGCGCCGGGCGGCGCTCCAGCAGGCCCCCGGTGTAGCCGCGGTTGGCCAGGCCTTCCAGCTCCAGCAGCAGCTCGGGGTTGAACGGCTTGCCGGCCATCGCATCGTCGATGGCGCGGCGGTAGACCTGGGCCGTGCGGGCGACGTAGTACAGGCTCTTGGTGCGGCCCTCGATCTTCAGCGAATCGACGCCGATCTGGCACAACCGGGCCACATGCTCCACCGCCCGCAGGTCCTTGCTGTTCAGGATGTAGGTGCCGTGCTCGTCTTCCATGATGGGCATCAGCTCGCCCGGACGGCCCTTCTCCTCGATGAAGTAGACCCGGTCGGCCGCAGGGTGGCGGGCGCCACCGCCACAGGTCGAGAAGCTCGTTTCCGCCTCGGCCTGGGCCTCGGCAAAGTCGAAATCGCGCTCCAGCGTACCCACCGGCACCGCCTCGCCGCTGGGCGAATGCTCGCTGGCGACCTGGGTGCCGTATTCCCAGCGGCAGGCGTTGGTGCAGGTGCCCTGGTTGGGGTCGCGCCGGTTGAAGTAGCCCGAGAGCAGGCAGCGGCCGGAATAGGCGATGCACAGCGCACCGTGCACGAAGACCTCCAGCTCCATGTCCGGGCATTCGTTGCGGATGCCCTCCACCTCGTCCAGGCTCAGCTCGCGCGAGAGGATGATGCGGCTCACGCCCATCTTCTGCCAGAACTTCACCGTGGCCCAGTTGGTGGTGTTGGCCTGCACCGAGAGGTGGATGGGCACCTCGGGCCACTTCTCGTGCACCTGCATGATCAGGCCCGGATCGGCCATGATCAGCGCATCGGGCTTGAGGGCGATCACCGGCTCGATGTCGCGCAGGTAGGTGCGCACCTTGTCGTTGTGCGCGATCAGGTTGCTGGTGACGAAGAACTTCTTGCCGCGCGCATGGGCTTCGGCAATGCCCTGGGCAATCTGCTCCAGGCGGAATTCGTTGTTGCGGGCGCGCAGCGAGTAGCGCGGCTGGCCGGCATAGACGGCATCGGCGCCGAAATCGTAGGCGGCGCGCATCTTGGCCAGCGAGCCGGCCGGCAGCAGGAGTTCGGGGGCGGTGTGCTTCACCCCTCGATTGTCCTCTGCCGGCCTTGCCCCGCCAAACCGTCAGGGGTTTGAACGGGGCGCAGGGGTGGCGATCAGCCGCCCGAGCGGATCACCTTCTCGTCGATCTCGCGGTAGTTGCGGCCGCCGCACTGCTTCTTCCAGGACTCCAGATCCATGTCGTATTCCGCTGCGGTGGTGTCCATCGCATGGTTGCGGGTGTTCCAGTCGTCGGCACGGGTCTGGAAGGCCGTGTTCTTGGCGTCGAAAGCCACCTTGTCGGCTGCGATCTGGTCGTTGAGCACCTTGTTCTGGGCGTTCAGATCGTCCGAGGCCTGCTGGATCGCCTTGCCCTCGCGCTCGAGCTTCTGGCGCTGACGCTCGACATTGTCACCCTTGGCCGCGGCCTTGTTCATCGCCTCCATCTTGGCGTTGAACTCCTCCACCGTCTTGGACTGCTCGGCCACCTTGGCGTTGAAGTCGCTGGCGGTCTTCTCGATGCGGGCCGCCAGGGCCGCGTGTTCGGCCGCGATGGCCTCCTTGTCCGCCTCCAGCTGCTTGCGCTCGACGTCCAGCTGGGCCCGCTTGGCCTTGGCGTCCTCGGCCCGGGCCTTGAGCGCGTCCTGCTGCTTCAGGCAGACCCGCAGCTCGTCGCGGCTCATGACAGGCGCCTTGGCGCTGGCATTGCCCAGGGTGTTGATCTTGCCGTTGTCGGCCGCCAGAGCCGAGCCGGCACACAGGGCCAGCAGCAGGCCCGGCAGCAGTGCGAAGGAGGGGGAACGTTGCATGGATGTACCTCGAGAACAAGGCCGGCGATGACCGGCCGCCTGGCGCCGGGTCGGCGCCGCCCAGGTGGCGATGATGCCACCAGCCCCGCCGCAGCCTGTCGGCGCGGCGGCGCGGGAATCACTGCTTGCGCACGATGACGCTGCCCACCGAATAACCCGCCCCGAAGGAACAGATCACGCCCAGATCACCGGACTGAACCCCGTCGCGATGGCGATGGAAGGCGATGATGGAGCCGGCCGAGGCGGTGTTGGCGAACTCGTCCAGGATCAGCGGAGCCAGGTCGGGGCCCACCTCCTGGCCGACCAGCTTCTTGATGATCAGCTGGTTCATGCCCAGGTTGGCCTGGTGCAGCCAGTAGCGACGCACCTGGGCCGGTGTCAGGCCCTGGGCCTGCAGATGGGCTTCGATGTGGGCCGAGGCGATGGGCACCACCTCCTTGAAGACCTTGCGGCCCTCCTGACGGAAGGTCTTGTCGCGGGCCTCGGGGTCGCTGTCCTCGCTGCGATTGAGGAAGCCGGCGTTGTTGCGGATGTTGTTCGAGAACTGGGTGGCCAGCCGGGTGCCCAGCACCTCCCAGCGCTCGGCCGCCACCGCCGTCTCGTCGGCCTCGACAAGCACCGCGGTGCAGACGTCGCCGAAGATGAAATGGCAGTCGCGGTCCTTCCACTCCAGGTGGCCCGAGGTGATCTCGGGGTTGACCACCAACACGCAGCGCGAGGCGCCGCTGCGCACCGCGTTGACGGCCTGCTCGATCGCGAAGGTGGCCGAGGAACAGGCCACGTTCATGTCGAAGCCGTAGCCGCCCGCGCCCAGGGCCTGCTGGATCTCGATGGCCATGGCCGGGTAGGCGCGCTGCATGTTGGATGCCGCGCAGATCACCGCGTCCACATCGGCCGCCTGCCGGCCCGCGGCCGCCAGAGCCTGGCGGGCGGCATCCACGGCAATCTCGGCCATCAGCGAGAGCTGGTCGTCGGGCCGCTCCGTCAGCTTGGGGCGCATGCGGGCCGGGTCCAGTACGCCGCTCTTCTCCATCACGTAGCGGCGCTGGATGCCGGAGGCCTTCTCGATGAAGGCCTCGCTGGACGGGGCCAGGGCTGCGACCGTGCCGGCCTCGATGGCCGCCGCATGCTCGGTGTTGAAGCGCTCGACGTAGGCGTTGAAGGACACCACCAGTTCGGCGTTGGTGATCACATGGGGCGGAACGTAGAGACCGGTTCCGGTGATGACGGCACGGGGCATGGGCAATCTGGGAGGGGCACGAAAGGCCGGCAGTGTAGCCGGGCCACCGCCACCGCGCCCTTGCCCTCGGGCAACTCCCGATCAGGCCGCGCGCTCAGCCGTGGGCCGGCGCGATCTGCTCCGCGTAGTCCACCAGCGCCTCCAGCAGCAGCTGCGCGCGCTCGTCGTCCCGCTCGGCGGCCGCCTCGGCCAGCTCGTCCACCCGTTCCAGGAAGCGGGCCACCGTGAGGCCGCCGCCCACCCCCTCGTGCAGACGGGCCACCCGCAACTGCTCCCAGCGGTCCCGCTCGGTGGAACCCAGGCGATCCGGGAAATTGCGGGCTCGGTAGCGGAACACCAGCTCCTCCAGCCGCGGGTCGTCGAAGCTGGCCGTCTGCCAGGCCGGATCGTCCGGCGAGGTCTTGCGCAGGCGGTCCAGGCGGGTGCGGTCCTGCGGGCCCAGGAAGCCGCCGTACAGATCCTCGTCCACATCCACCGGCTGCTCTCCGCCCGGGCGGGTGAACACATCGGGCCAGATGCCGGCCATGCTGGCGCCGCGGTGCGCGCAGAGCTCGGCATGTTCCAGCGCACGCACCAGGTCCACCCCCCAGCGTTCGGCCATGGCCGGCGGCAGGGTCTTCAGGTTGCCGATGACCACCGGCGACTTGTTGACGTGGATGGTCTTGATCGGCAAGCGCGTCACGCCCTCGGGCAGGTCCTCCGTGCGGGTGTAGAGACGCTGGCGGATCTGCTCGGCGTTGAGGGTGAACAGCTCGGAGGGATCCTCGGCCAGGTCCCAGACGATCAGCTCGTTGCGGTTGGTGGGGTGCGGGGCCAGCGGCCAGACCACGCCCAGGCAGCCACGCTCCGGCCCGTACATGCCGGAGATGTGCAGGAAGGGCCGTCCCACGCCGATCTCGGCCCAGACGGCATCCTTCTTGCGCAGCTTCAGGCAGAACTCCCACAGCCGTGGCTGGGCCTGGCGGATCTTGCGGGCCAGGGCGATGGTGGCCCGCACGTCGGACAGCGCATCGTGCGCGGCCTCGTGCAGCAGGCCGTTGGCCGCGCTCAGGTGCTCCAGCTTGAAGGAAGGCCGGCCATCCTCGTGGCGCGGCCACTCGATGCCTTCGGGCCGCAGCGCGTACATGCAGCGCACCGTGTCCAGCAGGTCCCAGCGTCCGCAGTCGTTCTTGTATTCGCGGGCGTACGGGTCCAGCAGGTTGCGCCAGAACAGGTGGCGCGTCACCTCGTCGTCGAAGCGGATGGAGTTGTAGCCCACCCCCACCGTGCCCGGGCGGGCCAGTTCGGCCTCGATGGTGGCGGCGAAGCGGTGCTCGGGCAGCCCCTGGGCCAGGCACTGCTGGGGCAGGATGCCGGTGAGCAGGCAGGACTCCGGATCGGGCAAGGTGTCGGGCGCAGGCTGGCAATAGACCATCACCGGCTCGCCCACCTCGTTCAGGTCGGCATCGGTGCGCACGCCGGCGAACTGGGAGGGCCTGTCCCGCCGGGGCACCCGGCCGAAGGTTTCGTAGTCGTGCCAGAAGAAGCTGAAGTCGCTCATGTGCGCACGATACCCCAGGGCCCGCGCCGGGCCACTCAGAAGCCCGGCTCGCGCACGCGCAGCAGCGTGGCGAAACGGGGCAACCCCGTCGCGGTCAGGCCGCGCCAGCTGTAGGTCACCCGGGTGCCCACGGGAAGCGGCTCGCGCCGCTGGCTGTCTTTCAGGCCGCTGCCCAGCAGGAAGACCTGTCCGGCGTCGTTGCGCACCCGCAGCGCCCCCACCTGGCCCGCGTACTTGCCGTGCCCGGGCGCGTGGCCGATCACCACAGCCTCCGCGTCCTGCACAGGCTTGAACTTGAACAGCGCCTCGGTCCGGCCCGTCTGGAACACCGCGTCGGCGCGGTGCAGCACCAGGCCCTCGCCCCCGGCCGCCACCACCTCGTCCAACCACTGCTGCAGGGCGGTGGCGTCCGCCATCGGCCGCTGGGCCACCGCCACCAGCTGCGGCCACGCGGCGGCGGCCACCAGGGCCTCGATCTGCGCCGCCCGCTGCGCAAACCCGCCGGGGGCGCCAGGCAGCTCGAACACGCGGTACTGCAGCGCACGCCAGCCCGGGTCCTGCGGATCACCGCGCCGCAGCAGAGCCGACACCTCGTCGAAGCGGCCATGCCCCAGCCACAGCTCGCCATCCAGCGCCTGGCGCGGCAGACGGGCCAGAAACCAGTCCGGCGCAGCGACCACGCCGCCGCCCCGGAAACGCAGCCGCCGCCCATCCCACAGCGCCCGCACGCCGTCGAACTTCTCGCTAACGAGAAAGCCCTGCGGTGAGCGGCCGGCGGTCCAGTCCCGCGCCAGCAGCAGGTCCGGCGCCGACTCGGCCCCTGCGGCAGGCGGGGCGAGCGCGGTCAGCGCCGTCCATGCGGCCAAGGGCAACAGCGATGCACCCAGCGCAGGGTGATGGGGCAGGTCCATCCGGGGCCTCCTGATCTGACAAGGCTCCCAGCCTAGGGCGACGCCGAGCCCCCCACATCCCGCCAAGGAGGGACCGGCCCTCCCCTGTCCGTAGGAGAAACCGGGGCGTGCCTTCGCAGCGGCCGGCAAGCCCCCGCAAGCGCCGAATCAACCCGCCATCTCACCGCTTTTCCGGCCATGCCGACCACACCAACCCTGGCAGCATCTGGCCACTCGTACGCCGACGATGTGTTCACTCGGCGCCCCACTTCAGACCGAGGAGTTCACCGTGAATCTGAGTCGAAAGCTGCCTCTGGCCTTTGCACTCACCCTGCTGCTGACCCTGCTGGCCGGCTTTGCCGGCCTGTGGACCGCCCATCGGGCCATCAGCGTGTTCCACACGGACGTGCAGGCCGAGGTGGATCAGGAGCGGCGCACCGCGGCAATGGAGAGCCACTTCAAGACCCAGGTGCAGGAGTGGAAGGACACGCTGCTGCGGGGGTCGGACAGCCAGCTGCTGGACAAGCACTGGAATGCCTTCCTGAAGGAAGAGAAGGAAGTCGACACCCTGGCCAAGGGCCTGCAGGCCGACCTGAAGGACCCCGAGCTGGCCCAACTCGCCGCCGCCTTCATGGTCCAGCACGACAAGATGGCCGCCGGCTACCGCGACGGCCTGGAGAAGTTCAAGTCCGCCGGGCTGGAATCCTCGGTGGGCGACATGGCCGTGCGGGGCATCGACCGGGAAGCCGCCAAGCTGCTGCGGGATCTCAAGGCCGCCATCGCCCAGCGCAGCGCCGACGCCTCACAGCAGGCCTATGCCGAGGGGCGGCGCGCGGTCGCATGGAGCCTGGGCATGATGCTGCTGGCCGCCGTCCTGGGCGTGGGCATCGGGATGCGGATCAGCCGCGACGTGGTGGGCCCGCTGCAGACCGCCGTGGCGGCTGCCGACGCAGTGGCGCGCGGCGACCTGAGCCACACGGTGCAGGTGCGTGGCCACGACGAGACGGGCCGCCTGCTGGGTGCACTGGCCACCATGCAGACCCAGCTGCGCCGTCTGGTGCAGGACGTGCGCGGCAATGCCGAGCAGGTGGCCAGCGCCAGTGCGCAGATCGCCCTGGGCAACAGCGACCTGGCCACCCGCACCGAGCAGCAGGCCTCCTCCCTGCAGGAAACGGCCTCCTCGATGGAGGAACTGGACGGCGCAGTGCGCCACAACGCCCAAAGCGCCCAGGAAGCCAGTTCACTGGCCTCCCGTGCCAGCGCCGTGGCCCTGCAGGGCGGCACGGTCGTGGCCGGCGTGGTGGACACCATGAAAGGCATCCAGGCCGCCTCCCACCGCATCGTGGACATCATCGGCGTGATCGACGGCATCGCCTTCCAGACCAACATCCTGGCCCTGAACGCCGCGGTGGAAGCTGCCCGCGCCGGGGAACAGGGGCGCGGCTTCGCGGTGGTGGCCAGCGAAGTGCGCAGCCTGGCCGGACGCTCGGCCGAGGCGGCCCGGGAGATCAAGCAGCTGATCCAGGCCAGCGTGGAACGCGTCGAACAGGGTTCGGTCCAGGTGCATCAGGCGGGACAGACCATGGACGAGGTCGTGCAGTCCATCGCCAAGGTGTCGGACATCATCCACGAGATCAGCCGGGCCAGCCAGGAACAGAGTGCCGGCGTGGGGCAATTGGGTGAGGCGGTCAGCCGCATCGACCAGGGCACCCAGCAGAATGCCGCGCTGGTGGAACAGACCAGCGCCGCGGCCGAAAGCCTGCGTGGCCAGGCTCACCAGCTGGTGAACCTGGTCGACACCTTCAAGCTGGCCTGAGCCCCCCGCTCACGCGCCCTCCAGCGGGTGCGCCTGCAGCCAGGCCCATTCCGCATCGGTCCACAGGCGCTGGGTGGCCACGAAGTGCATGTCCTCGGCATCTTCCAGCGAGAAGGTGCCCAGCGCGCCGGACTTGGCATGCAGCAGCACCTGGCCTCCCTCGAGGTACTCGAACTGGGTGCGTCCGACCCAGAACGGCACGCCCCCCACCGTGCCCAGGCGGACATCGGCCTGTCCCAGCGTCATCTCCCCCACCCGCAGGCACATGGGCGTGCTGCCATCACAGCAGCCGTGCGACTGGTAGAACATCACCTCGCCATGCCGGGCCTTCAGGCGCTCCAGCAGCGCCAGCGCCTCGGGCGAGGCGACCACGCGCTCCACCGGTGTCTCCAGCGTTTCCATCCGGTCTCTCCTTGCTTGCACCAACAAAAAAGGGCGGCCGAAGCCGTCCCGTCCTGAACTCGCGAAGGATCAGAAGAAGCCCAGCTTGTTCGGGTTGTAGCTGACCAGCAGGTTCTTGGTCTGCTGGTAGTGGTCCAGCATCTGCTTGTGGGTCTCGCGGCCGATGCCCGATTCCTTGTAGCCACCGAAGGCCGCGTGGGCCGGGTAGGCGTGGTAGCAGTTGGTCCACACGCGGCCGGCCTGGATGCCGCGGCCGAAGCGGTAGGCACGGCTGCCGTCACGGGTCCACACGCCGGCGCCCAGGCCGTACGGGGTGTCGTTGGCGATCTGCATGGCCTCGGCCTCGTCCTTGAAGGTGGTCACGGCCAGCACCGGGCCGAAGATCTCCTCCTGGAAGATGCGCATCTTGTTGTGGCCCTTGAACAGGGTCGGCTGGATGTAGTAGCCGCCAGCCAGATCACCGCCCAGCTCGGCCTTGGCGCCGCCGATCAGCACTTGCGCGCCTTCCTGCTTGCCCAGCTCCAGGTAGGAGATGATCTTGTCCATCTGCATGGTGGAGGCCTGGGCGCCCATCATGGTGTCGGTGTCCAGCGGGCTGCCCTGCTTGATGGCGGCCACGCGCTTGAGGGCGCGCTCCATGAACTTGTCGTAGATGGATTCCTGGATCAGGGCGCGCGACGGGCAGGTGCAGACCTCGCCCTGGTTGAACGCGAACAGCACCAGACCTTCGATGGCCTTGTCCAGGAAGGCGTCGTCCTGGGCCATCACGTCGTCGAAGAAGATGTTGGGGCTCTTGCCGCCCAGTTCCAGCGTGGCGGGAATCAGGTTGGTGGCGGCGGCCTGGGCGATCACACGGCCGGTGGCGGTGGAGCCGGTGAAGGCGATCTTGGCGATGCGCTTGCTGGTGGCCAGCGGCATGCCGGCTTCGCGGCCATAGCCGTTGACGATGTTCAGCACGCCCGGGGGCAGCAGGTCGGCGATCAGCTCGACCAGCACCAGGATGCTGACCGGGGTGGATTCGGCCGGCTTGAGCACCACGCAGTTGCCGGCACCCAGGGCGGGGGCCAGCTTCCAGGCGGCCATCAGCAGCGGGAAGTTCCAGGGGATGATCTGGCCGACCACGCCCAGGGGCTCGTGGAAGTGGTAGGCAATGGTGTTCTCGTCGATCTCGCTGAGCGAGCCTTCCTGGGCGCGCAGGCAGCCAGCGAAGTAGCGGAAGTGGTCGGCCGACAGCGGGATGTCCGCGTTCAGCGTCTCGCGCATCGGCTTGCCGTTGTCCACCGTCTCGGCGTAGGCCAGCTTCTCCAGGTTCTGGTCGATGCGGTCGGCGATCTTCAGCAGGATGTTGGCGCGCTCGGCCGGCGGGGTGGCGGCCCACTTGGCGGCGGCGGCGTGGGCGGCATCCAGGGCCAGGTTGATGTCCGCCTCGTCGGAGCGGGCCACCTGGGTGTAGACCTTGCCGTTGATGGGGGTGACGACGTCAAAGTACTGGCCCTTCACCGGGGCCACGAACTTGCCGCCGATGAAGTTGTCGTAGCGGGCCTTGTGTTGGACCGGGGCGCCAGCGGTACCGGGCAGTGCATACAGCATGAGGTGTCTCCAGAGTAGGTGCTTGTGGAACAGGCGGCGCCGGTCGGTCCGGCTGCTCACCACAGGCTCTCTACTGCACACCCTGTGCCAGCTTGGCTCCAGGCCCGGTTGGCCGGCTTTTCCGAGGGGAAATCCTCGCCGCCCAGGACCCGGGCCGCATTCACCCCCGGGAACACCCTGTGGCGAAACGGAACATCCCTGGTGAGCCGTGCCGAGGTGGAACACCTGACCGGGTCAGGCGCCCTCGGGACAACCCTCTGCGCCAGGAACGCACACTCTCAGCGCTCGGGCGCCGGCAGGGGCCGGGTCAGCTCGTCGGTGCTCAGGCCCTGCTGGCGCATCAGCGCCTCCAGCGCCGGCATCAGCGGCCCCAGGCGCTCTTCCAGCGCATCGCGCACGGTGTCCACGAAGACCTGGGTCGACCGCTCGATCTCGATGTTGAGGCGGTCACCCGGCTGCTTCTGGCCGAAGGTGGTCATGCGCAGGGTCTCGGGAATCAGCCAGACCTCGAACCAGCCGGCCTGCCGGTCGGCCTCGGCCACGGTCAGGCTGGCCCCGTTGATGGCGATGTAGCCCTTGGCAAAGACGTACCGCATCCAGCGCGCGGGCACCTCGATGCGCATCACATGGTTGTTCTCGGGCTGACGCACCGAGGCCAGCGTGGCGGTGAAATCCACATGCCCGGACAAGGGGTGCCCGCCGATCTCGGCGCCATCCTTGGCCGCCCGCTCCACGTTGATGCGGTCGCCCTCGGCCAGCGAACCCAGGGTGGTCAGCCCCAGACTCTGCTGCATCACGTCGAAGTCGGCCTCGTCGGGGCCGTGCAAGGTGGTGACGGTGAGGCAGACGCCGTCGCAGGCCACGCTGGCCCCGATGGCCAGATCCTGGGCGAAACCGGGCGGAAAGCGCAGGCGGAAACTGCGCAGACCGGGACGGTCGGTGATCGACGCGACTTCAGCCACGCCCTGGACGATGCCGGTGAACATGTTGGAAACCTCGGAAACAGAAAAAGCCGGCCGAGCTTAGCAGCCCGGCCGGCCTGGCAGGCATGACGGGTCTTGTCCGCCGTCAGCGTCCCGGCGCGCTCACTGCGCGTTCAGGAAGCTCATCACCGTGTCCATCACCACCGTCGGGTTGTTGGCATCCATCTGGGCCGCCATGGTGGCCACGCCGTGGTCGGCACCGGTAATCTTCTTGATCACCATCGCACCGCCGCAGTTGGTCCAGGTCTGGACATTGCCCGAGGTGGCGTTGGGCGAGCCCAGCGGCGCCACCGACTCACCACAGGTCTGCGTGACACGCACCTGCTGCTCAGGCCACTCGCCCATCATCGTGCCGTCCAGGAAAGCCGCATTGCCCGCCCACTCGACCAGGGGGTTGATGATCCAGTTGTAGTTGGGCCAGCGGTTGTTGTAGGTCTGCATGACCTGGTCGTCGTCGCCGCTGATGCTCATGTAGGGCTTGTTCACGCTGGGCACGCAGGGCGTGGCGCCAGCCGGATCGAAGTGTTCGGAGGCGGGGCCGGCCAGTGCGATGTAGCCGTCGAAGGTGGCCGGCGACTCGCAGCGCATGCGGTTGGTCATCGCCCCGCCCATCGAGTGACCCATCAGGTCGATCTGGGTCACGCCGTAGTCGCTCTTGAGCTTGGCGGCCAGGGCCTGCAGGAAGGCCACGTCATCTTGCCCGGAGGTCATGGCGTAGTTGGACCAGGTGGTGGCCCCGCTCGCACCGTCAATGTGCTGCCCCTGCGGAAACACCATGATGACCTTGTTGGCGTGCAACCAGTCCCAGTTGATGGTGTTGGTGGTCGTCTCGCTGTTGGAACTGTTCAGGCCCAGCTGGTAGGCGATGGCCGTGTTGTTGCCACCGCCGCCATGCAGGGCCACGATCGCCCGGGTGGCACCGCCGGCCGGGACATAGATGTTCACCGCGTGGGGATAGCTGCCCACCGTGGTCGAGACGAGGCTGTCGCCTGCGGCCACGCTGTTGCTGCTGCCGCCGCCACCACAGGCGGCCAGCGAGGCGACAAGGGCACTGCCGATCAACAGGCGCATCAGGCGCTGGTTCATGGATTCACTCCCTGAGGAAAAGTTGCGAGGTGTGCGAATGGTAAGAATGCTTCCCGCCAGCAACCTGTCGGCTGGCTGCGGAAGCCTGTGTCGGACAGCGCCCACAAGCGCGCAGGACGACAGGCCGCGGGCACCCGATCGGAAGCTCAACGCGCCATGGGGTCTTTGAGACGACAGGCGCGCCCGATGTCGGACGCTACCACCCGCAGGACGGACGCCAGCCCGGCAAACAGGGGATGGCTGGCAGAATGCAGGCCATGAAACACCCCGTCACCCGTACCGCCCTGGCCGCGCTCGCCCTGATCGGCAGCCTGGGCAACGCCCATGCCGAAGCCAAGGACCAGAACGCGCTGCGCGCGCTGGCCGTGGGCGGCACCCTTGCCTCCTGGGCCTATGGCCTCTGGGAAGGCGCTCCCTTCACCGATTGCCGCGGCGCCCAGTGGCAGCTGCGCGGCAACGTGGCCCACGACCACGAGCTGAACCTGGCCTCGGTCGGCGCCGCCTACGGCGACTGCCACATGCTGGATGCCGGCAGCTGGTCCTTGAGCAATCAGACCAACTTCTCGGTGGGCCGTTGGACCACCCGCGGCGACGTGGCCGGCGCCTCTTCCGCCTGGGATGTGGCCGTGGTGCCCCTGGTGCACTGGCAGCATCCGGCCTTCGCCTCCCACAAGTGGGAAGTGGAGTTCGGCATCGGCCCGGCCTGGCTCAGCGAGGTCAACATCGGTGACCGCCAGAAGGGCAGCAACTTCCAGTTCTCCGACCACCTGGGCCTGAACCTGGTGGATGGCGGCGGCCAGTGGCGCGTGGGCCTGCAGTGGCGCCACATCAGCAACGCCGACATCAAGAAGCCCAACAACGGCGTCAACTTCACCGGCCTGGTCTTCGCATGGACGTTGTGATCCGGGCCTTCCCTGGCTGACTCCAGTCCAGGGAAGGTGCGCCGGCTCAGGGCGCCGTCATCGGCGCCTGGGCCACCGAAGGCTCGGCGGGGGCGGAAGACGCCCGCCACAGAATGAGGGCGTAACCGCGCTCGGCGTACAGCGTGCTGTAGCGCCCGCCCACCTGGGCCATCAGGGCCGGCAGCTGGTCAAGCCGAACCAGGGCCAGCTCACCATCCCGGGGCGCCCGGCGCGGCGCCTCCTCTTCACGGTACACCGCGAAACTGGGCTGGTGCAGGCCCCATTGCACCGCAGGTTCCGGCCGCTGCCGGGCCACCTCGGCCGCCCGCTTGATCGGTCCCTGCAAGAGATCACCCCACCAGGGCAAGGCCACCCCCAGGCTGACCAGCGACAGCAGCACGGCCGCCGAGCCGCTGCGCCACAGCAGGGTGAGGCCCGGTCGGCTGAGCTGGGTCATCAGGAACAGCACGGCCAGCGCCGCCATGCCACTGACCCACACCAGCCAGGGCGAGGCCTGCTGCCCCAGCAGCAGGGCTCGGTAGAGCGGCGGTTTCACCACGCCGGGTGCCCACAGGTGCAGCGTGGCGGCACTGCCACACAGCAGGGCCAGCAACAGCAGCAGGCACACCGTGAGCGCCGCCCGCATGGCCGTGCCGGCCTGCACCAGCGCCATGGCCATCAGCAGCACGAAGGGGCTGGCGCCATACAGCACGTAATGCGGCAGCTTGGTGCCTGACAGCGAGAAGAACACCAGCACGAAGCCGCCCCACACCAGCAGGAAGCGCTGCATCGGATCGGCCCAGTGGCGGCGCACGCCCACCACCACGCTGGCCAGCAGCGGCGTCCAGGGCAGCAGCAAGAGGGGCAGCACCACGAAGTAGTAGCCGATGCTGCCGCCATGCTTCTCCAGCGGGCTGCTGTAGCGCGCCAGGTTGTGGCGGATCAGGAAGCCGTCGATGAAAGCCTGGCCATCGCGGTGCAGTTCGTAGGCATACCAGGGCACGGCAATGCCCAGCAGCAGGGCCCAGCCCCAGCCGTCGCCCGCCGCGCGGCCCAGCCGGCGCAGGGCCTCGCGCCAGGGCAGCGACAGCGCCAGCCACAGCACCAGGGCGGCACCGGGCACCACCACCGCCACCGGGCCCTTGACCAGCAGGCCCATGCCCATCCAGGCGTAGGCGCGGCGCAAGGGCGCCCTGCCCGCCTCACCGCGGTTCTGCGCTTCCAGCCAGCGCCAGGCATCCAGCGCCGTCAAGGTCAGCAGCAGGTTCAGCAGCGCATCCGCCGTGGCGGCTCGGCCGATGGCCAGCACGCCCAGGCACGTGGCCAGGATCACCCCGGCCGCCACCGCCACCTGCCGGCCCAGGCGCGGCAGGGCAAAGGCCACCAGGGCCAGCGACCAGCCCCAGGCCGACAGGGCCGAAGGCAGGCGGAAGGCGAACTCGCGCACGCCGAACAGGCTGACGCTGATCGCCTGCAGCCAGTACACGCCGATGGGCTTGTCGAAACGCGGCTCGCCGTTGAGCGTGGTGTGCATCCAGTCGTGGTGCACGATCATCTCGCGGGTGGCCTCGCTGAAGGCGCCCTCGTCCACGTCGAACAGCGGCGTGGCGCCCAGCGCCCACAGCGCCAGCGCCAGCAGCAGGCCGGCCAGCGCCAGCCACTCCAGGCGCGTCAGGCGAGCGCCGGACATCGGCGAGCCCAGCCTCATGCGTGCCAGCCCTCGCTGTCGGCCAGGACGGGCGCGTGCAGCGCGTGGTACTGGCGGGCATGGCTGCCGTCGTAGTAGATGCGGATCAGCAGTTCGGCCAGCACCCCGGTGACCAGGAACTGCAGCCCGCCCATCACGCAGAAGAAGCCCAGCGACAGCAGCGGCCGCCCGCCGATGGACTCACCCAGCAGCTTGAGCACCGCCAGATAGCCCAGGATGGCCGTGCCCAGTCCGCCCACGCCCAGGCCCACCGCACCGAAGAAGTGGCCGGGCCGCGAGCCGAAGTTCATGAAGAAGTAGACCGACAGCAGGTCGATGATGACCCGGAAGGTGCGCGAGATGCCGTACTTGGATTCGCCGAACTGGCGCGCCATGTGGTTCACCGGTTCCTCGGCCATGCGGTCCGGCGAGGTGACGGTGGACAGCCAGGCGGGGATGAAGCGGTGCATCTCGCCATACAGGCGCACTTCCTTGAGCACCGAGGCCCGGAAGGCCTTGAGGCTGCAGCCCAGGTCCTTGAACTGCATGCCCGTGGTCTTGCGGATCAGCCGGTTGGCGATCATCGACGGCAGGCGGCGCATCGCGAAACCGTCCTGGCGGTTCTTGCGCCAGCCGGCCACCAGGTCCAGATCGTCGTTGAGCAGACGGGCCACCAGGCGCGGGATGTCGCGCGGGTCGTTCTGCAGGTCGCCGTCCAGGGTCACGATCACATCACCGCGGGCCGCGTCGATGCCGGCCTGCATGGCGGCCGTCTGGCGGAAGTTGCGCAGCAGGCGCACCACGCGGATGTGCGGCCCCACCGTCTTGGCGTGGCGCTGCAGGGCCAGGCCGGTGCCGTCGCGGCTGCCATCGTCCACCACCACCAGTTCCCAGGGGTGCGGGTAGTCCTTCAGGGCGTCCTGCACCGCATCGACCATCGGCTTGACGTTGTCGATCTCGTTGTACATGGGCACCACCACCGACAGACGGTGCGGCGGGGCCTGCACGGGGGCGACGGAAGCGGTGTGTTCGGTTGCGTTCATGGTCGAGCAGAAGAAGGCCCCGCGGCCGATGAGCGGCGGGATTGCACCCACAAGAGGGCACGGTAGATCAAAGGGGTCAGCAAGGCGGTCACGAGACTCAGGGTGTGCACCGCCAGCGCGGCACCGGCCAGCACGGCCGGCGGCACCGTGGCCCCCACCCATTGTCCCGCAGCCCAGATGGCGGCCTCGTAGCTGCCCAGGCCGGCCGGGGCCTGGATGGGCAGGGCCGCGGCGAGTTCACCCGCCACCGCCCCGCTCCAGCCCTGCCAGACCGGCAGGCCGGCCAGCAGGGCCAGCACGCCGCCCAGGACCGCCAGCTTGAGCAGCCAGTTGCCCACACAGAGACCCCAGCCGGTCAGGTCACCCCGGTGGGCTACCAGCGTGCCCTGCAGGGCCTGCCAGCGTGGCCACCATTGTCCCAGCTGGCGCGACAGGCGGGGCAGCAGGCCCCACAGCAGCAGCACCAGCGCCGCCACGCCGGCCAGCCGCAGCCAGGCCGGTCCCGGCGCCAGGCCCAGCAGGCCCAGCAATGCGAGCACCAGCGCGTCCTGCAGGCGCAGCCAGACCAGGCTGCGCACCGATTCAGCCACCGGAATGCCGAAGCGGCGATGGAGCAGCCACGGATAGCCCGCCTCACCGGCCCGCATGGGCAGCAGCAGCAGGGCGGCGTTGTGGGTCAGGAACAGGTCCACGCTGTCGGACAGGCTGGGCATGCGGGCCTCGGGCCGGTGGGTGCGCCCCCAGGTGCCCCATTCCCGTCGCAGGCGTTCGGCCCGCAGCCCATAGCTGCCCCACAGGCCGGCCACCGCCAGCGGCCAGGCCCACAGCGGCACCTGCGCCAACGCCGTCAGCAGCTGCGCCCCCATGCCTTCGCGCAGCAGCATGGCCAGCAGCAGGCCTGCCGCCAGCGAAGGCAGCACCAGCCGGGCCACGGCCTGGTCGGTGCCGGCCGGGGCCCCGGCATGGCGCCAGCGCGAAAGGCCGCTGCACACCCCGAGGAAGGCCAGCGTCCATTGCAACGGGGCGGCCACCGGCAAGCCGGTCGGCAGCACCGCCACGGCCACCGCCAGGCCCCATTCCAGCACGGCCAGACCGCGCTGGCCGTTGGCCGTTCCCAGCCAGGCCGCCGGCCAGCGGGCCGCCAGCCGCAGGGACAGCAGCCCCACCCCCAGGCCCAGGCCGGCGCCGGCCAGCACATCGGCCGGCCAGTGCGCGCCGACCGCGATGCGCGAGAGCGCCACCGCCACCGCGAGGACAAAGGGCAGCAGCACACGCCAGCCCCGCAGGCCCAGCGCCGCCGCCAGCACGGTGGCCACCGCGCCAGCGGTGAGCGCATGGCCGGAGGGCATGGAGGCGTGGTTGAGCAGCGGCGTGCCGATCACCTCGATGGCCTGGACGCCCAGCGAACGGGCCGGCCGGGGGCTGTCGATCAGGGCCTTGGGCAGACGGCTGAACAGCAGCCCCAGGGGCACGCCCCACAGCAGGGCATTCAAGGCCAGGCGCCGCGTGCGGTCCAGGGCCAGCACCACCAGCACCGCCGACACGCCCAGGCCCGCGACGCTCAGGCCGCCCCACAGGCCCGCGGCGGCGGGATGTACGCCCCCTGCCAGGTGGTTGAGGTTCAGGAACAGGGACTGGTTCAAGGCCGGCTGCAGGTGCAGCCAGCTGCCCGCCCCCAGCAGCAGCAGGGCCAGCACCCAGGCCAGGCCCTGCCAGCGCGGTACGCCGTCGTCCGCGGGCAGGTGCGGAGCAGGCCGCGCAACAGTGGGTTCGGACATGGTGGGCGGCATGATGCCAGAGCCCCGAAGCGGGGCCACGGGTGCGGCAGGCAGGATCAGAAGCTGAGGTAATGCGGGAACTGGCCATCCCGCGGCTTGACCTGCGCGAAGCGGGCCGTGAGCCGGGCCTGCACCGCCGTGGGCAGTGGCGCGAAGCCGGTGCCCTGGGTCAGCGCATCCCCATGCAGGAAGCACCAGTACAGGAAGCGCATGGCCGGCTCCACGGCGGCGGCCGTCGCCGGTGCGGCGTCCAGCAGCACGAAGGTGGTCATGGTCAGCGGCCAGCTGTCGGGCCCGCGCATGTCCATCAGGCTGGCGGTGTCGCTGCCATCGCGGTACAGGGGGCTGTGCAGGATGGCGGCCCGGAAGCCCGCCTCCGACGCGGCCACCCAGCGGCCTTCGCGGTTGCGCAGGCGCACCCCGGCCAGGCCGTCGGCCACCACACGGTCATAACTCACGTAGCCGATGGCGCCCGGCGTGGCCCGCACCAGGGCGGACATGCCGTCGTTGCCTTCGGCCCGCAGCGGCTCGCCCGGCCAGGCGGGCATGACGCCCTCTCCCACCTGCTTGGCGAAGGCCGGCGACTGCCCCGCCAGGTAGCGGGTCAGTCCCTCGGTGCTGCCGGACTTGTCGCCCCGCACCACCCGCACGATGCGCCGGGCGGGCAGGCTCAGGCCGGGATTGAGCGTGGCGATGCGGGCATCGTCCCAGCGCTGGATGTCGCCCGCGAAGATCGCGGCCAGCACCTCGCCGGTCAGCCGCAGCCGGTCCGGCTCGAAGCCGTTGACCACCGGCACCACGCCGCCCACGCAGGTGGGGATCTGGACCAGGCGCTTCTGGCCCAGGGCGTCCGGCCCCAGCGGCACATCGCTGCCGGCGAAATCCACGCTGCGCCGCGTGGCCTGTTCGATGCCGTTGCCCGAACCGGTGGGCTGGTAGCGCACATCCACGCCGGTCTGCCTGGCATAGTCCGCCGCCCAGCGGGCATAGACCTTGGAGGGGAAGGTGGCACCCGCCCCCTGCACGCGGGCCGAGGCGCCCCAGGCGGGCCCCGGGCCGATCAGGCCCAGCCCTGTCGCCAGTCCACTGCCCAGGACCAGCCCCAGTGCGCGCCGGCGATCGGTGCGCGGCGGCTTGAAATTCATCGTCATGTCGGTACTGCTGAAAAAGAACCGGCCGCTCCCTCTCGGTGCGGCCGGTCTTGAAGGATACAGGACGGCGAGGCGTCAGATCTGCTCGGGGGTTCTCACCGCCACCAGCACCACCTCGCCGCGGTCCTGGCGCGGCCGGTGACGCAGCCACCAGACCCCGCCCTTCTTGATGGTCCAGGGCGTCAGGCTGCCGTCCTGCGCGGGGTTGAACCGCGGCCCGGTCATCAGATAGGCCGCCGTCAGACCCAGCGTGGGCTGGTGGCCCACCACCAGCACGGGCTCGCGGGCATCGGGCCAGCGCGCCGCGGCCAGCAGGCCTTCCACCGTGCCTTCCGGGCCCAGGGCCTCCACCACCTTGAAGCGCCGGCCCAGGGCCTCGGCCGTCTGCTGGGTGCGCAGGGCCGGGCTGACCAGCACCTTGGTGGTGGCCGGCAGGAAGCGGTTGAGCCAGTCGGCCACCCGCCGTGCGTGGCGCTCGCCCTTGGGGGTGAGGCCGCGGGCCGGGTCGTCCAGGCCATCGGCCAGTTCCTCGGCCTCGGCGTGGCGCCAGAGGATCAGGTCCATGCTCATCCTCCTCCTCCGATCCGTGTCGCGTGGCGGCGCATCAGCGCCTGCTGTGCGCTGGGCCCCGACTCGCCCACGCGCCGGTACTGGCCGTCCGGCAGTTGCTCCCAGGCGTCCTGGGCGTCGTGCAGGTAGGGCACCAGGCACTCGTCGATGATGCGCTGCCGCAGCTTGGGGTCGTGGACCGGCCAGGCCAGCTCGATGCGGCGGAACATGTTGCGGCTCATCCAGTCGGCACTGGACAGGTAGAGCACCTCGTCGTCCTCGCCCTCACCCCAGCGGAAATAGATGACGCGGGTGTGCTCCAGGAAGCGGCCCACGATGGAGCGCACCCGGATGTTCTCGGTCAGCCCCGGCAGACCCGGCGGCAACATGCAGGCGCCGCGCACGATCAGGTCGATCTTGACACCCGCCTGCCCGGCGGCGATCAGGGCCTGGATCAGGCCCGGGTCGGTCAGGGCATTGAACTTGGCGACGATGCGGGCGGGCTTGCCCGCACGCGCGGCGTCGGCCACCTCGGCCATCTGCCGCACCAGGCGACGGTGCAGCACGAAGGGTGCGGTCAGCAGGTGGCGCGGCGGCTTCACCCGCGTGAGGCTGGCGATCTGCTGGAACACCGCATCGGCATCGGCCGTGATGCCGGGGTCGGCCGTCAGGAAGCCCACGTCGGTGTACAGCCGCGCGGTGCGCGGGTTGTAGTTGCCGGTGGACAGGTGCACATAGCGGCGCAGGCGCGGGCCGGCCTTGCCGCCGCTCTCGCGCCGCGTCACCAGCAGCAGCTTGGCGTGGGTCTTCAGGCCGACGATGCCGTAGACCACCTGCGCCCCCACCGCCTCCAGGCGCTCGGCCCAGTTGATGTTGGCCTCTTCGTCGAAGCGGGCCTTGAGCTCCACCACGGCCATCACCTCCTTGCCGCGGCGCGCGCCCTCGATCAGCAGGTCCATCAGCTCGGACTTGGCGCCGGTGCGGTAGATGGTCTGGCGGATGGCCAGCACGTCCGGGTCGTTGACCGCCTGGCGCAGGAACTCCACCACCGGGTCGAAGCTCTCGAACGGGTGGTGCAGCATCACGTCGCGCTCGCGCAGCAGGGCGAAGAAGTCCTTGCCCCGCGGCAGCCGCCGCTCCGGCCAGCCCGGCTCGAAGGGCGGGAAGGTCAGCGCCACCCCCGGCACCGGGACCACTTGGTCGATCAACTGGGTCAGGCGCACCAGGTTGACCGGGCCATCCACCCGGTGCAGCGCGGCCTCGGGCAGGTCGAACTCGTCGAGCAGGAGCTTGGACAGCTCCGGCGGGCAGGTGGCCACCACCTCCATGCGGATGGCCTTGCCGAACTGGCGGGTGGTCAGGCCGCGACGCAGGGCCTGGCGCAGGTTGGTCACGTCCTCCTCATCCACGTCCAGGTCCGAATCGCGGGTGACGCGGAACTGCGAGAAGGATTCCACCGTGCGGCCGGGAAAGAGCTCCTGCAGGTGGGCGCGGATGACACTGGACAGCAGCACGAAGCCCTGCTGCCCCGGCGCGCAGACCTCGTCGGGCATGCGGATGACCCGGCGCAGCACGCGCGGCACCTTGACGATGGCGATGGTGCTTTCGCGGCCGAAGGCGTCGCGCCCGCCCAGGCGGGCGATGAAGTTCAGCGTCTTGTTGGCGACCTGCGGGAAGGGATGGGCCGGATCCAGCCCGACCGGGATCAGCAGCGGCCGCACCTCGCGCTCGAAGAAGCGCGCCACCCAGGCCTTCTGGGCCGGCGTGCGCTCGGCGTGGTTGATGATCTCGATGCCGTGGCGGCGCAGGGCCGGCATCACCTCGGTGTTGAAGATGCGGTACTGCTCGTCGGCCAGGGCATGCGCGCGCGCCGCGGTGGCCGACACATCCCGCCAGGCCGCCTCACTGCCGGCCGCACGCGCGGCATCCAGCACGTCGGCAAAGCGCACCTCGAAGAACTCGTCCAGGTTCGACGAGACGATGGTGATGTAGCGCAGTCGCTCCAGCAGCGGCACGTCCGGACGCTGGGCCTGGGCCAGCACCCGGCGGTTGAAGGCGAGGATGGCCAGTTCGCGGTTGAGCAGCGGCGGCATCGCGACAGCGGCCGTCTGGGGCTCGGAGACTTCGGTCATGCGCCCAGTCTATGAAAGTTTCGTGACAAGACCATGACCCCGGCGGTGCGGTGATCCGGTGCCCGTGGCCGGACATCCCTTTGCAGATGGATTCCGGATCGGCCTCAGATGCGCCGGGCAGCCACCGGCACCGGCAGCGGCGCCACCGGCTCGCCGGCCTCGGCCGACTCGCCGCGCACGACCGCCGCGGCGCCGTAGGGCCGGGCCAGCGCCGACCAGTCCAGCAGTTCCATCCGACCGTTCGGGTGTTCCACCAGGGCCGTCAGGCTCTCGACCCAGTCGCCGTCGTTGGCGTAGATCAGCCCGTCGATCTCGCGCAGCTCGGCGTGGTGGATGTGGCCGCAGACCACACCGTCCACCTCGCGCTTGCGGGCCTCGCGGGCCACGGCGCGTTCGTAGTCACCGATGAAGCTGACCGCCCGCTTGACCTTGAGCTTGAGGTACTTGGACAGGCTCCAGTACGGCAGGCCCAGACGGCCACGCAGCCGGTTGAGCCAGGCGTTGAGCTTGAGCGTGAACTCGTAGGCCCAGTCGCCCACGTAAGCCAGCCACTTGGCATGCTGGATCACGCCGTCGAACAGATCGCCGTGGGTGATCCAGAAGCGCTTGCCGTCGGCCCGCTGGTGCACCCATTCATGCGCCACCTCGACCCCGCCGAAGCTGTGCTCCAGGTACTTGCGGGCGAACTCGTCGTGGTTGCCCGGCACATAGATCACCCGGGTGCCCTTGCGGGCCTTGCGCAGGATCTTCTGCACCACGTCGTTGTGGGCCTGCGGCCAGTACCAGCTGCGGCGCAGCTGCCAGCCGTCGATGATGTCGCCCACCAGGTAGAGCAGATCGCTCTCGGTGTGCTTCAGAAAGTCCAGCAGCGCCTCGGCCTGGCAGCCCGGGGTGCCCAGGTGGATGTCGGAGATCCAGATCGCGCGGAAGCGTTGGGCATCCGGCGCGTCATGCGCCGATCCGGCGGGCGGGAGGGGCGTGGGGTTCTGCATGAGCCCTCATGCTGGGCCCGGGCGGTGACCCGCCGGTGACGCCCCGGTGACGCCTGCATGACGCAAGCCCCCACCCGCCCGGCCCCAGGGCGTCAGTGGGACGCGGACCCGCTGGCCCGCCGCAGCCCGTAGCGGCGCATCTTGGCGTAGAGCGTGCTCTTGGCGATGCCCAGGCGCCGGGCCGCCAGCGTGAGGTTGCCGCCACACCCGGCGATGATGCGGCTGATCTGGGCCTCCTCCCCCTCGGCCAGGCTGTCGCCCCGGTCGACGGATGCCGCGCGGTGCGGGTCCGCAGCCGGTTCACGCAGCTCGTCCAGGCCCAGGTCGATCGGCCGCAGGGGACCTTCGGCGCGCATCAGCACCGCAGCCTCGATCACATTGCGCAACTCGCGCACATTGCCGGGCCAGGCATGGCCCTCCAGGACGGCCAGCACCTCGTCGGACAGAGTCTCGACCGCCTGGCCCTGCTCGGACCGGAAGCGCTGAAGAAAGGCCGCGGCCAGCAGAGAGATGTCCTGCCGGCGATCGCGCAGCGGTGGCAGCTGCAAGCGCGTGACCGCGATGCGGTAGTAGAGATCCATGCGGAAGCGGCCGGCGGCGACCTCCTGGCGCAGGTCGCGGTGGGTGGCGGCCACCAGGCGGAAACGCACCTGGCGGGGCTCGGTTTCGCCCAGGCGGTACAGGGTGCCCTGCTCCAGCACGCGCAGCAGCTGCGGCTGCATGTCCAGCGGCAGCTCGCCCAGTTCATCCAGGAAGAGCGTGCCGCCTTCGGCCGCTTCGATCTTGCCGACCATGCCGCCCTTGCGGGCCCCGGTGAAGGCGCCCTCGGCATAGCCGAAGAGCTCGCTGGCCAGCAGCTCGCGCGAGAGGCCACCGCAGTTGAGCGCCACGAAGGCACCGCCGCGCCCGCCGTGCAGGCCACGCGCGAAGGCCTCCTTGCCGGCCCCGGTCTCGCCCTGCAGCAGCACCGGCGCCTGCGAGGCCGCCAGCACGCGGGCCTTGTCCAACAGGGCCCGCATGGCCGGATCGCGGGTCAGCACGGATTCGAAGCCGGCGGCCACACGCGGCACCAGGGTGGTGACCTCGCCCATGGGGGCCGCCCTCGCCGCGCCGCGGGCGCCATGCGCGCCACCGGAGCTCCGGCCCGGCAGCACCAGCAGCGTGCCCAGCTGCTCGCCACGCACCACCAGCGGCTCCAGCCATTCACCGCGCAGCCAGGCCGGCAGGCCGGCGGGCAGCGTGCCACGCCGCCAGCGGCCAGCCCGCAAGGACGGCACCCGCTGCTGCCCCGTCAGGTCCAGCCCGCCGCCCAGGGCCTCGATGGCCCGCTGGGCATGGGCGCTGGCCTTGATCGGGCAGCCCCGCCGGTCGAACAGCACCATCGCGTCCTGGCCGTCGGCCGACCAGCGGCCCAGCGCATGGTCCAGCAGGCGGTAGCGGCGCTCCATCTCGACCATGGCCAGCCGGGCCTCGATGCGGCTGGCCGTGTTGATCACGAAGGCCAGGCTCTGCCGGTGGTAGGTGGCCGACAGACCGGAGACATCGAGGCTGCCCAGCAGCTCGCCGTCGAGCGGGTGGCGCACCAACGCAGCCGAGCAGGTCCAACCCTGGATGCCGGCGCAGAAGTGCTCGGTCGCGTGGATCTGGGCCGGCCGCTGAGCCGCCAGCGCGGTGCCGATCGCGTTGGTGCCGCAGGCCACCTCGCTCCAGGTGACGCCGGGCACCAGGGCGATGGCCTGGGCCGCGTCCAGCGCCGGGTGGTCACCCTCGGTCACCAGGATGGTGCCGTGGGCGTCGCTCAGGGCCATCAGCATGCCGGTCTCGGCCAGGTAGTCGCGGGCGCAGGCCATCACCGGCGCGGCCGCCTCCAGCAGGTCCTTCTGGCGCTCGTGCAACAGGTAGAGATCCTGCTCGGACACCGGCAGCGCGCCGCGCCGGCGCAGCGGATCGACCTGGGCCTGCGCGCAGCGCTGCCAGGACTGGTCCACCAGGGTGCGGACCGCACCGCTGGGCAGTTCGCCACCGCTCAGCAGGGTCTCCCAGGCCTGGGAGACCCTCAGTTCGTTGCGAGGGTTCGAGAACATGTGCTCCACCATGAAGCCCCGCGGCAGGCACGCTGGCCCACCATGGGAAGCTGCGGGTGCGCGAGCCTGGACAACAGCCCGACGCGCGCACGTGATGCTAGGCACAGTCGCCGCACGGCGGTCCCCAGGAGTTCCCGGGGGCCGCCGTGCGCGGTGCCCTCAGTTCGAACGCTCTGGCAGCGGCAGCTTCACCCAGTCCTGGTAGAAGGCGTCGATGTCGGGCTCGAAGTCGTGGATCACCGGATACCACGGCGTCGGCGCCTCCACATCGTGCAGCGTGCCGCACTGCGGGCAGGTGTACTCGCGGTAGACCTGCCAGGCGGTGTCGGGCGCCATCAGCTGGGGATAGACCTCGGTCATCGCCGCCTCGGTGTCACGCACGTAAAGATTGGCGTGCAGCTTCCAGTTCTGGTTCCAGTCGCAGAAAGCATGGCCGCAGTCGCACTGGATGAGCCAGCGCTTGTCCTTGGCGCGCTGCACGATGTGCAGATGCGGGCCCAGCGGCAGCACGATGCGGTCGCTCCAGCCGAGCTTGTCCTGCAGGGCACGCAGGTAGAGCGCGAAACGCTCGCCGTCCTTGGGCATGGACAGCATGCGCAGCACGGTGTCCCAGTCGAGCTTGCCGTCGACCAGCTTGCGGACCTGTTCCGGGGTGTAGGTGGACATGGGTGATTTCTCCTGTGGTTCGGGTCGGGGCGTGAGCCGGGCTCACTCCTGCACCAGGGTGACAACGCGCACGTCGGGCATGGCCGAGAGGTCCATGCGGCAGTTGGCGCCATAGGACGGCACGCTCAGTTCGTCCTCGGTCAGCGTCCAGTTGGCCGGCAGGTCCCAGAAGTCGCGGAACTGCTGCGTGAACTTCTTGGACAGGCCGAAGCTGGTGGCGAACATGTGCTGCACCTGCGGCGAGGCCTGCTTGGCCAGGATGCGTTCGCGCTCACGCGCCATCCATTCCCGGGTGGGGACGGAGCGGGCCTTGCGCTGCTGACGGATGTTCAGCCGCTCCAGCGCCGTGGCCTTCTCGTCGGCCTGCCACTGGCCATCGGGGTTGCGGGTGGCCACCACGCCGTGGACACGGCGGGCGTACTCGGGCAGCAGGAAGCCGTTGTCCAGATCGTCCACGATGGCCGCCACCTCGCGGTCCAGCGGGTCGCCGAAGCCCGGCCCGCCGCGCAGGTAGTTCAGGTACAGGTCGCCGTTGGCGTAGCAGTCCTCGGTGGTCATGCACTGGTGGTCGCGCTTGACGGTGGCCTGCGGGCCCAGGTGGTTCTCGTAGTCGGGCACGTCCGGGTTGGCGTCGCCGCCCAGCGGCAGGCTTTCGCCGCGGGCGATGCGCTCCATCAGCCCGGTGTGGTGGGCCTCGAAGCGGTAGCCGGTGGCCGAGGGGTAGCCGCCCATCAGGCCCCAGTCGCTGTTCATGTAGCCGTTGCCCATGAAGAACATCGTCCAGTCCTGGGCCTTCCAGACCATGCGCAGGGTCTCGAAGCCATTGCCGCCACGGTACTGGCCGTAGCCGCCCGAGTTGGCCTTGACGTTGCGGCCCAGGTAGAGCAGCGGTTCGGCCATCTCCCAGATCTCGATGTCCCCCATGTCGCCTTCGGGGTTCCAGATGGCGGCCGCGTGGTTCAGGCCGTCCTTGATGGCGCCCGCGCCGGTGCCGCAGGAGCTGGCCTCGAAGCTGTTGACCGCGTGCACCTCACCGTCCTGGTTGATGCCGCCGCCCTGCAGCCAGTTGCTGGTGTTGGCATTGCCCGCGTTGACCTCCTCCAGGTAGCCGCGGCTGAAGTAGGCCTGCGACAGGCCGCGCCACATCGTCGTCCAGGCGCTGACCAGGAAGTGCCAGGCATAGGCATGGCCGGTGCGGCGGTCATCCGGGTTGTTCCAGCCGCCCTTGGGCATGTGGAACTCGGTGCCGTAGTAGGCGCCGTCGTTGATGCGCTGGGTGGGCACCAGGGTCTGGGTCATCATCACCCAGATGCCGCTGGTAAAGGCCACCTGGTGGGCGTTGTAGCTGTGCCAGCCCCAGCGGCTCGCGCCCTCGAAGTCCAACCGCCAGCTGCCGTCACGGCGGATCTCCATCTCCACCGGCGCATGCATGATGGAGTCGAGCTTGGCGAAGGCGTTCGAGGTCTGCACGTCCGGGTGGGCGTAGGGCACGTCGACGAAGGCCACCTTGCGGTAGATGCCCGGCAGCGTCATGGCCTTGATGCGGGTGGCCAGGCCGCGCCGGCCCTCCTCGATCACCTCGTAGGCGAACTTCTGGTAGGTCTCCAGCCCTTCCTCGGCAATGGTGTCCTCCACCAGCTGGCGCACCATGTGGCAACCGGCGATGCGGGTCTTCTCGTCGAGGATCCAGTACTTGGGCGTGCGCACCGAACGCTGGCTCTCATGCAGCCAGTCGCGCAGCGGCGTGTCGTTCACCCCGGTCTTGCGGCAGGTGATCATGTAGCCATCGCCAAAGCGCTGGGTCTGGCCGGTGGACATGGAGCCGGGCGTCACCGCACCGGTGTCGATCACGTGGGTCACGCCGCCGACCCAGCCGATCAGCTTGCCGTCGTGGAAGATCGGCACGATGGTGGCGATGTCGCAGGGGTGGACGTTGCCGATCGCGCAGTCGTTGTTGGTGAACATGTCGCCCGGGTGGATGCCGGGGTTGGCCTCCCAGTTGTTCTCGATCATGTACTTGATCGCCGCGCCCATCGTGCCGACGTGGATGATGATCCCGGTGGAGGTCAGGATGCAGTCGCCCGCGGCGTTGTAGAGGGTGAAGCAGAGCTCGCCCTCCTGCTCGACGATGGGGCTGGCGGCGATCTTCTTGGCCGTCTCCCGCGCATGCACCAGGCCACCGCGCAGCTTGGAAAACAGCTTCTCGTAGCCGATGGGGTCACGCTCGCGCAGCTCCAGGTGCTCCAACCCGTTGTAGTGGCCGGTGGCCGCGGTGCGGGCCAGGATGCCGTCGCGGAATTCCTTGAGGGTCTCGCCGGTGCCCAGCAGGTCGGCCCGGCCCAGTTCACGTTGCGTCATCATGTTCATGGTGTGTCTCCTTGGGCGTCACAGGGTCTGGCCGTCGTGGCCGACTTCGCGCAGGTGGAACAGGCGGTGCTTGTCCAGCGTCGTCGCAAAGCCCTTGGGCACGACGAAGGTGGTGGCGTCCGATTCGATGATGGCCGGGCCGAAGATCTCATTGCCGGCCTTGAGCGCTTCCATCTTCCAGATCACCGCCTCGTACCAGGCCTTGTGGCGGTAGAGCTTGCGGGTGCCCAGGCGGGCGGCGGCGGGCGGCGTGGCCTCGCCGATCGGGTCTTCCGGCAGCACCGGCTTCTGCGTGACCACCATGCCGCGCATGATGGCGCTGGTGACCGAGAAGCCCAGCTCCGGCGAGCGGGCCGAGCTGGCATAGACCCGGCCGTAGGTGGTCTCGAAGGCGGTGACGATCTTCTCCCAGTCCTCGGCCGTGGCGGCCGAGGACACCGGCGAGTCGATCTCCAGATCGTTGAGCTGGCCCATGTACTGCATGCGGTAGCCCGGGCGCAGGATCACGTCCTTGGCCTCGAAGCCGTTGATGCGGAACTCCTCGATGACCTTGCCGGCCAGCTCGCTCCAGGCCTGCTGGATGGTGGCCGAGGCCTGGGCCTTCTCGCCGTCGCTGGCGTCCTGCGGCACGGCCAGATCCACGCTCTTGTCATAGCGGTACTCGAAGTCCGCACAGGCGCAGCCGAAGGCCGAGAAGCCCGCAGCCCAGGCCGGCACCACCACGTCCTTGAAGCCCAGGCCCTCGGTGTAGCCGTAGGTGTGCACCGGGCCCGCGCCGCCGTAGCTGAAGCAGACGAAGTCGGTCGGGCTGTAGCCCTTGGCGCTGACGTTGGAGCGCAGGTACTCGCGCAGCTGCAGGTCCAGCAGCTCGATCACGCCGGCCGCGGCGTCCTCCACCGACAGGCCCAGCGGGTCGGCGATCTGCGCTTTGATGTGCTGGCGGGCGCGCTCCACGTCCAGCTGGATCGCCCCGCCCAGGAAGTTGTCGGGGTTCAGGTAGCCCAGCACCACGTGGCAGTCGGAGACCGACACCGTGTCCAGCCCGCTTTCGGGCCAGCAGGTGCCCACGCGGTAGCCCGCGCTGTCCGGCCCCAGCTTGATGGCGCCGCTGTAGGGGTCCAGTCGCACGAAGCTGCCGGCGCCCGCGCCCACCGAGTCCATGGTCACCAGGGGCAGCGAGAGCACCAGGCGGGCCATGTCCGGGTCGGAAGCGATCGCGAAGCTGCCCTTGGTGATCAGCGCCATGTCGAAGCTGGTGCCGCCGATGTCGGAGCAGGCGATGTTCTCGTCGCCCAGGGCCTCGCCCAGCAGCTTGGAGCCGATCACACCGCCAATGGGGCCGGAGACGATGGTGCGCGCCAGCTCCTTGGCCTTCCAGCTGATGGTGCCGCCGTGGGTGGCCATCACCCGCAGGTCGAACTTGGCGCCGTGCTTCTTGAAACGGTCGCTGACCTTCTTGAGCGTCTGGCGCGAAGGTTCGGCCGCATAGGCCTCCAGGATGGTGGTGTTCATCCGGTGGCTTTCCTTGCGCTGCGGGTAGTAGTCCACCGAGGCGAACACCGGGAGGTCCACGCCCATGGCCTGCAGCTCCTCGCGGCAGACGTCGCGCGCCCGGCGTTCGCTGGCGCCATTCTTGTGCGACTGCAGCAGGCAGATCACGATGGCCTTGGCGCCGGCGGCCACCAGCTCGCGGGTGGCCTGGCGCACCTCGGGTTCGCGCAGCGGGATCACCACCTGACCCTGCACATCGGTGCGCTCGGTCACGCCGCGGGTGCGCTTGAGCGGCACCAGCGGCTGGTCGTAGCGGTGGGTGTTCAGGTGGATGCGCTCCTCCAGCGCATAGCCCAGGTAGCTCTGGATGGCCCGGCCCATCGAGTGCACATGCTCGAAGCCCTTGTTGACCATCAGGCCCACGTCCAGCCCCTTGCGCTGCACCACCCGGTTGAGCATGGCGGTGCCGGAGTAGACGCAGGTCACCAGCTCGGGGTAGACGTCGTCCACGTCACGCTGCCAGTGGGCCAGCGCATCGCGCGAGGAGTTGAAGATGGCCAGCGATTCGTCGGCCGGGTTGCTCTGGGCCTTGCCGACCACGAAGCGGCCGTCCTCGCGGACGAAGAAGGTGTCGGTCATCGTGCCCCCGGCATCGATGCCCATCACCTGCACCTTGGATTGCTGCACTTGCATGAGCTTGTCTCCATCGTTGGGATGCGGCGCCGGTGGTCCGGTCGCCGGAGACCATGCGCTGGTCTCGTGCAAGTCATTGCAGCGCCCATGCCACGGCGGCGCGCCTCCCGGCGGCCCCGTGCCAAGTGCTTGATTTTGTTCAGTCCCCCTGGTGAAGACCCCGAGGGATGCTGCGCTGCGGCAACGCCGAGAAGCGCCACCGTAGGCGTTCGATTTCCGGCCGGACGGCGCGGAATCGAACGTCGCGCCCGGTCAACGGCCGGGCGGGGTCGGGGGGCTCAGTGCGCTGCTTCCCAGCTCGGCCCGAAGCCCACCTCGGCCACCAGGGGCACGCTGAAGGACGCCACGCCGGCCATCAGGCGGGGCACGGCCTCGCGCAGCCAGTCCACCTCGGACTCGGGCACCTCGAAGACCAGTTCGTCGTGCACCTGCATCACCATGCGGGTGGCGCGGCCCTCGGCGTCCAGGGCCTGCTGCACCGCGATCATCGCCAGCTTGATCAGGTCGGCCGCGGTGCCCTGCATCGGCGCGTTGATGGCCTGGCGCTCGGCGCCGGCACGGCGCGGGCCGCTGCCGCCCTTGATCTCCGGCAGCACGATGCGCCGTCCGAACTCGGTCTCCACATAGCCGCGCTCGCGGGCCCGCTCCTTGGTCTCCTCCATGTAGCGCTTCACGCCGGCAAAGCGCTCGAAGTAGCGGTCGATGTAGTTCTTGGCCGCCTTCTGGTCGATGCCCAGGCTCTGCGCCAGGCCGAAGGCGCCCATGCCGTAGATCAGGCCGAAGTTGATGGTCTTGGCGTAGCGGCGCTGCTCGGCCGTGACCTCCGACGGGGCGATGCCGAAGACCTCGCTGGCGGTGGCGCGGTGCACGTCCATGCCCTCGGCGAAGGCCTTGTTCAGACCCGGGTCGCCGCTGATGTGGGCCATGATGCGCAGCTCGATCTGCGAGTAGTCGGCGCTGGCGATCACATGGCCGGGCGGGGCGATGAAGGCCTCGCGCACGCGCCGACCCTCGGGCGTGCGGATCGGGATGTTCTGCAGGTTGGGCTCGTTGCTGGACAGCCGCCCGGTGACGGCCACCGCCTGCGCGTAGTTGGTGTGCACCCGGCCGGTGGCGGGGTTGATCATGCCGGGCAGCTTGTCGGTGTAGGTGCTCTTGAGCTTGGCCAGGCCGCGGTGTTCCAGCAGCTTGGCCGGCAGCGGGTAGTCGGCCGCCAGCTCCTGCAGCACCTCTTCGTCAGTCGACGGGGCGCCGGTGGCGGTCTTCTTCTTGACCGGCAGGCCCAGGCGGTTGAACAGGATCTCGCCGATCTGTTTGGGGCTGGCCATGTTGAAGGGCTGACCGGCGATGGCGTAGGCCTCCTGCTCCAGCGCGATCATGCGCTCGGCCAGCTGCTGGCTCTGGGCCGCCAGCCGGGCCGGGTCGATCAGCACGCCATGGCGCTCGATGCGCTGCAGCACCGCCACCGTGGGCATCTCGATCTCAGCGTAAACGCGCCGCAGGCCTGGCTCGGCCTGCAGCTGCGGCCACAGCGTCTCATGCACCTGCACGCACATCTCGCTGTCCTCGCCGCTGTAGGTGCTGGCGCGCTCCACGTCCACCTGCGAGAAGGGAATCTGGTTGGCGCCCTTGCCGCACAGGTCCTCGTAGCTCAGGCCGTGGCGGCCCAGGTGGCGGTCGGCCAGGCTCTCCAGGCTGTGCGGCTTGTGGGCCTCGAGCACATAGCTTTCCAGCAGCGTGTCATGCACATAGCCCTGCACCCGGATGCCGTGGTTCTCGAACACATGCAGGTCGTACTTGATGTTCTGGCCCAGCTTGGCCGCGCCGGCATCTTCCAGCCAGGGGCGCAGGCGCGCCAGCACCCCATCCAGCGGCAGCTGGTCCGGCGCGCCGGGGTAGTCATGGCCGGTGGGCACATAGGCGGCCCGGCCGGGCTCCACCGCGAAGCTGATGCCGACGATGCGCGCACGCATCGGATCCAGCGAATCGGTCTCGGTGTCCAGACCCACCAGAGGTGCGGCCTTCAGGCGGGCGATCCAGGCGTCCAGCTGTTCCCAGCTGGTGAGGGTCTGGTAGTCGCGTGCCAGCACGGGCGCCGGGCGCGGGTCAACCTCTCCTGCGGGGTCTTCGCCCGCGGCGGCAGGGCTCGCCGGGGCGGCGGCGGGCACCGGCTGACCCAGGGCCCGCAGACTGCTGCGAAAACCGTAGCGGGTGTAGAAGTCCACCAGGCCGGCCTGGTCGGGCGCGCGCAGGGCCAGGGCGTCCAGCGCCGGCCAGGCCGGCACCTGGGCACCCAGGTCGCAGTCGGTCTTGACGGTGATGAGGCGGCGGCCCGTGGGCAGCCAGCCCAGGGTGGCGCGCAGGTTCTCGCCCGCCACACCCTTGATCTGCTCGGCCGCGGCGATCACGCCGTCCAGCGAGCCGTGTTCCTGGATCCACTTGACCGCGGTCTTGGGCCCGACCTTGGGCACGCCGGGCACGTTGTCCACCGTGTCGCCGATCAGGGTCAGGTAGTCGATGATGCGGTCCGGCGGCACGCCGAACTTCTCGGTGACCCCCGCCACGTCCAGGCGCTCGGGCGGCTTGGCCATGGTGTTGATCAGGGTCACCTGGGGCGTCACCAGCTGGGCCAGGTCCTTGTCGCCGGTGGAGATCACCACGGTGTGGCCGCTTTCGGCGCCCACCCGGGCCAGCGTGCCAATGGCGTCATCGGCCTCGATGCCGGGCACCTCCAGCACCGGCCAGCCCAGCAGGCGCACCGCCTCGTGGATGGGCTCGATCTGGGCCCGCAGGTCCTCGGGCATGGGGGCTCGCTGGGCCTTGTACTCGGGATACCACTCATCGCGGAAGGTGGGGCCCTTGGCGTCGAACACGCACACGGCGTGCTCGGCCGGCACCTGCTCGCGCAGCCAGTTCATCATGTTGACCATGCCGTGGATGGCCCCGGTCGGGAAACCGTCGGGCCCCCGCAGGTCGGGCATGGCGTGAAAGGCACGGTAGAGGTAGCTGGAACCATCGACCAGCAGCAGGATCTTCTCGCTCATGGAAGCGGATTGTGCGTGCTTCCGTAGAATCGGCACCCCATGAACGCCCTCTTTCTGCCCACCCTGCTCGCGGGTCTGCTTGTCGGCAGTGCCAGCCTGGCCCAGACCGCCCCTGCGGCGGCCTCGGGGCCGGCCGCTGCCGAACTGCCCGCGCTGCCCGTGACGGACACCCCGGCACCGGCCAGCAAGGTGCCTGAACCCCAGGTCCTGCATGTGGTGACCGAGGACGACAACGTCCGCATCGAGGAGTTGCGGGTGCGCGGCCTGACCCAACGCATCACCGTGCATCCCAAGATCCCCGGCATGCCGGCCTATGACATCGTGCCGCCGCAGGGTGGCAAGCTGCCGCAGGACGACAAGTCCGCCGGCCAGCGCGTCTGGCTGAAGCTGGATTTCTGAGCCGGACCTGCGGGTTCCGGCTCCCCACCCCCTTCATTTCAAGCATTCATGGCGGTTTACACCGAGGTCAGCGCCGAACAGGCCGGTTCGCTGCTTGCGCAGCTGGGCCTGGGTCCGCTGGTCGCGATGCAGCCCATCGGCAGCGGCATCGAGAACACCAACTACTTCGTCACCACGCCCGAGGGTGAATGGGTGATGACCCTGTTCGAGCGCCTGTCGCACGATCAGCTGCCCTTCTACCTGCGCCTGATGCAGCACCTGGCCCAGCGCGGCCTGCCGGTGCCCGAGCCCCGGGCCAATGCCCAGGGCGGGCTGGTGCAGACGGTGGCGGGCAAGCCGGCCGCCCTGGTCAACCGCCTGCAAGGCGAGAGCCTGGACGCGCCGGACCTGCACCATTGTCGCGAACTGGGCGGCGTGCTGGCCCGCATGCACCTGGCCGTGGCCGATTTCCCGCTGCAGCAGCCCAACCTGCGCGGCCTGCCCTGGCGCGAGGCCACCGCCCCGGTGGTGCGCCCCCATCTGGCCCCGGCCGATGCCGCCCTGCTGGACCAGGAAATGGCCCACCAGCGCGAGCTGCACGCCAGCGCGGCCTACCAGGCCCTGCCCGCCGGCGCCGTCCATGCCGACCTGTTCCGCGACAACGCGATGTTCGCCGGCCTGCCCGGCCGCGAGCGCCTGAGCGGTGTGTTCGACTTCTACTTCGCCGGCACCGACACCTTCGTCTTCGACCTGGCGGTGGTGCTCAACGACTGGTGCGTCGACCTGGACAGCGGCCGGCTGGATCTGCCACGCGCCCAGGCCCTGATGAGCGCCTATCAGGCCGAGCGGCCGCTCTCCAGCACCGAGCTGCGCCTGCTGCCCGCCCTGCGCCGCACCGCGGCCCTGCGCTTCTGGCTCTCGCGCCTGTCCGACTGGCACCTGCCGCGCGAGGCCAGCCTGCTCCTGCCCAAGGACCCGGCCCACTTCGAACGCGTGTTGCGCGACGCCGCCGAGCGCCCCTGGCACGCCGACGTCTGACCGCATGGCACTGATCCTCAAAACGGTGCCGGCCTCGCAGGGGCTGGTCTGGGTGCGGCAGGGCCTGCGGGAGTTCGTTCGCCATCCGCTGAGCTACACGGCCCTGTTCATGGCCTTCATGCTGCTCGGGGCCATCGTCTCGCTGCTGCCAGGCTTTGGCGAAGTGCTGGTGCTGGCGGGCATTCCCCTGCTGACACTGGCCTACATGATGGCCACCGCCGCCAGCCTGCGGGGCGTGCGGCCCTCGCTGTCGGTCTTCGTCGCCCCCTGGCGGCACCTGCCGGTGGAGCGGCGCCGCGGCCTGCTCACGCTGGCCCTGGGCTACGCCTTCCTGACGCTGATCCTGCTGATGGCCTGCAACCTGTTCGACCACGGTGGCGTGGACGACCTGATGCAGGGGGTGAGCCGCAACGCCGACCCGGACGAGTTGCAACGCCTGGCCGATGCCCCCGGCGTGATGGCCGGCATGCTGGCCCGCGTCACCGTGACCCTGCTGCTGAGCATGCCCTTCTGGCACGCCCCCGCCCTGGTCTGCTGGGTCGGCCAATCGCCGGCACAGGCCATGTTCTCCAGCGTGCTGGCCCTGTGGCGCTGCCGCGCGGCCATGCTGGTCTACGGCCTGGGCTGGATGGGGCTGATGATGTTCACCGGGGTGGTGCTGAGCCTGCTGATGGTGTTGCTGGGCGGCACCTCGCTGATGGGCCTGCTGTCGATGCCGCTGGCCCTGGCGCTGACCTCCGCCTACTATGTCTCCCTGTTCTTCACCTTCCGCGACAGCTTCGGCCAGGCGGAGTGACCCCGACTGCCACGAGGTGCTCGCCATGTCCCGACGTCTTTCCGCCCTGCTGACCCCGATCCTCCTGCTGGCCTGCCTGGGCGGCACGGCCGGCTGCGCGGTGGTGGAGGTGGCAGGTGCGGCCACGGGCGCGGTCATCTCGGTGGGGGCCAGTGTGGTGAGCACCGGCATCACCGTCACGGGCAAGGCCGTGGGCGCCGGGATCGACGCGGTCAGCAGCGGCGACAAGCCAGCCCCGTGATCTCCCGACCGAGCCAGGCCCCGGCGCCGTGCGCGCCGCGGCGGTCGGCTCAGTACTCGCGGCGCAGCGACACCTGAAGTTCCACCTCGCCCGCCAGCCGGGCGGCCTCGAAATCCGCCTCCAGCACCTGCAGCGCCAGGGCATCCCCCGCGGCCACCGACTGGATCCCCACCGCGCGGTCGCGGCCCATGGACTTGGCGGTGTAGAGCGCCATGTCCACCAGGTTGACCGCACGCTCCCAGCCCAGGGCGATCTGGTGCGTGGGCAGCGGGAAGGCGGCATAGCCCAGCGAAGCCGACACCGGCAGGAAGCGCCCGTTGTCCAGGGCCACCGCCTCATCCCCCAGGGCGCGCAGCACCCGCAGGGCCAGCACGTCCAGGGCTTCGCCCTGCAGGTCCGGGGCGTAGATCAGGAACTCCTCCCCGCCCCAGCGGCAGACCAGGTCGCCTGCGCGCACCGAGCTGTCCAGCCGGCGGGCCACCTCGATCAGCACCGCATCGCCAGCCGGGTGACCGAACTCGTCGTTGATGCGCTTGAAGTGGTCCACATCCACCAGCAGCAGCGCACCGCGGAAGGCGGCGCCGCCCCGGGTGGCCAGCACCTCGCGAAAGTGACGGCGGTTGGCCAGGCCGGTCAGCGGGTCCCGCTCGCTCTGCACCCTCAGCAGGGCCTCGCTGTGGCGCAGGCGCCGGGTGGCGTCGCGGGCGCGCAGCGCCAGCATGCCCACCACCCCCGCGGCCAGGCCCAGCAGCACGATGGCCGCCACCCAGATCCGCTCGATCAGGGTCTGGGTCTGCAGGTGGGATGAGCGCAGGGCGTTCTCCCGCTCCAGCAGGTCCAGTTCGCGGCGCTCGGATTCGGTGCGGTAGGTGGCCCGCATCTGGGCCAGGATGGCCGCCTGGTTGTCGGCGTTGATCTCGCCACGCAAGGCCTGCTCGCGGTGCAGCAGGTCCAGCGCCCCCCGCACATCGCCGAGTGCGGCCAGCGCGTCGGAGCCTTCCTGCAGGGCCACCCGCATGGCGGCCCGCGCACCGGTGGATTCCCAGAGTTTGAGGGCGGTCTCCAGATCGGCCCGACCCTGGGCCACCTGGCCCAGCTGCAGCTTGGCCAGCCCCCCGTTGTGCAGCAGCGTGGGTTGGCCGCGCAGCTCATGGTGGCGCCGCAAGACCGGGTAGGCCTGTTCCACCGCCTGCAGGGCTTCGCGCGGTCGGCCCACCCGGCGCAACAGGTCGCTCAGGCTGGGCAGGATGCGGGCCTGCAAGCGGGGGGAATGCAGGGGCTCGGCCAGGCGCAGGGCCTGCTGCATCAGCCGCAGGGCAGTGGTCGCATCACCGCCTTCCAGCGCCAGACGGGCTTCGGCGAAACGCACCCAGATCAGGGAACGGATATCGCCATGGCGCCGCACGCCCCGGTCGGCCTGGGCGATCAGGGCGCGGGCCTGGTCCGGATGGTTGAGCGCCTGCTGGTACACCGCCTGCATGGCCAGGCTCCACCCTTCCAGGCCAGGGTCCAGCCCCAGTTCTGCCACGGCATGGGCCCGTTCCGCCAGGTTCAGGGCCTCCACCAGATCCCCCCGCACCTCGGCGCGCTGCGCCTGCAGGTGCAGGGCCCGCCACCAGGCCCGGTAGTCGCAATCGGCCGCGGGCTGGCGCGAACCGCAGGCCTGGTCGTAGGCCTGGTCCGCCAGGCGTCCCTGCCGGGCCGCGTTCACCGGGTGCCCCAGCAGGTCCTGCAGCACGGCCTGGATCAGGGCCTGGTCGCCGCGCAGTTCTTCGCGGAAGCGGGAATCTCCGGGGGCATCGGCCGACAGGGAGGCCAGCGTGTCCAGGGCGCGGCGCACATCCTCTTCCATGCCCGAGCGGGCGGCCACCAGTCCGCGGGTGCGGGCCCGCATGCGCTGCCATTCGATGACCGAGACCCCGCTGGCGGGCGGTGGCGCATGCTCCAGCTCGGCCAGCACGGCCGCGGGCTCGTCCTCGCCCCGGTGGAGCCATTCCTCCGAGACATCGCTCAAGGCGCGCCCGAGACTCCCCTCACCCGGCTGGAACACCGGCATCGCGCCCGCCATGCCGGCGCCCGCGAGCCACCAGGCCGCCAGCAACAGCCGCCACACGCCGGGGCGCCGATGCAGGGCCGGGCCGGTCATGCGGTCTGCCCCACCACGTCCGGGCCGTGGATCTCGACCAGCTGCGCCTCGTCCCGGCGCCACGCGGCCTCCAGGTCCTGCATCTGGCGGGCCACGGCGTCCAGATCGCTGGACGCCATGCGCCGGATGCCCACCGCCCGGTTGCGGCCCTGGGTCTTGGCGATGTACATGGCCGCGTCCACCAGATCGATGGCCATGGACCAGGGCACGTCCAGCTGCTGGGGCTGCAGCGGGAAGCTGCCGAAGCCGATCGAGGCGGTGACCGCCACACGGTCGGGCCCGACGACCACCGGCAAGGAGGCCAACGCCGTCAGCAGGCGCTGGGCCAGCAGCTCGGCGGGCTCGCCCCCCTCGCCCGGCACCAGGATCATGAACTCCTCGCCGCCCCAGCGCACCACCACGTCCTCCTCGCGCAGCACCGCCTGCAGCCGCCTGGCCACCTCGATCAGCACCGCATCGCCGCCGGCATGGCCGAAGTTGTCGTTGATGCGCTTGAAATGGTCCAGGTCCAGCAGATAGAGCGTCCCGCCGGCGTCTTCGCATTGGGCCATCAGGCGCTGGAAATGCCGGCGGTTGGCCAGGCCGGTCAGCGGGTCCTGCTCGCTCTGCACCTTCAGGCGCTCGTTCACGCTGTGCAGGGCCTTCTGGGTGGCTTTCATCCGGCGGTGCAGCAGGGCCAGCAGCAGCACCGCCATGCCCACGCCGGCCATCACCAGGGCCCACAGCTTGAAGCGCAGCTCGGTCTGGCGCAGCGCCTCTTCCTTGAGCTGGTTGTCGTCGGTCAGCAGGCTGCGCTCGTGCTTGCGGCGTTCGGCGTCGAAGCTCTCCTGCAACTCCACCAGCGCCTTCTGCTGGCTGCGCTGGAAGGCCTGCTCCGACATGGCGCGGTGTTCCCGGTAGACCTGCAGGGCCTCGGGGAGGTAGCCGGCCTTCTCCAGATAGTGCGCCAGATCGGCCAGGGCTTCGGCCTGCGCCACGACCTCGTCGGCCCGGCGCTGCTGGTCCAGCACCTCCCGCACCAGGGGCAGGCCCTCGTCCTTGCGGCGCATGGCGATCAGCGCCAGCCCGGTGTTGAAGTCGGCCAGTTGCTCGATCTCGCTGGAGCGCAGCTGCCGGGCCAGCGGCAGTGCCTGCTGGGCCTGGGCAAAGGCCTGCCGATAGTCGCCCTGGCGCAGGTAGTGGTCGCTGAGGTTGGCCAGGCCCATGGCCACGCTGAACTGGTCGCCGGCCTGCCGGGCGTACTGGATCGACTGGCTCAGGGCCTGCAAGGCCTTCGTCTCCTGCCCCTCGTCGGTCAGCAGGATGGACTCCACGGTCGCCGCTTCGGACAGGGACACCCAGTCTTCGGTGGCCTGCGCCAGCACCTTGGCCTCGCTGTTCAGGTGGCGGGCCCGCTCCCGCTGGCCGGCCCGGAGGTAGGTGTAGGCCAGGCTGCTGAGCAGTTCGCTGCGACGCCAGGGTTGGCCACGATCCACCAGGCGCAGGGCCCGCTGGGTCAGGCGCGCGGCCTCGTCGAAGCGCCCCAGGTTCTCCTCCACCGAGGCATGGATCACCAGGCAGGACATGTGGATGGGCACCGCCGTGCTGTCGTCCAGCAGGCGCATGGCCTCCTCCAGCGGCTCATCGGCCCGGGTGAGCGACCCCTGCAGGCGCGCGAGGTCGCCCTGCAGACAGTTGCTGGCCACCTCGGCGTCGCGCCGGAGAGGGGCCGGCCCCTGGCGGGCCAGATCCTGCACCTGCTGCAGCAGGGACTCCGCCGCATCGGGCTGTGCCAGGCTGATGTGCAGCCCGGTCAACAGCCGCAGGATCTCCAGTCGCCGTGGCGAAGGCGCGACCTCCTGGGTCAGCAGCCCCTCGAGCTTGCGCACCACCTCGACCGGGTGGGCGCGGGCGTCGTACTCCAGCTGAGCCAGTTCGTCGCCCGCGCGCACCGCCGGCTCCGTCGCCCAAGCCGGCGTCGCCGCGCCCAGTGCGAGACACAGCAGGCTCAGACCGCGCACCAGAGGCGAGCGCCAGGCCCGCGGGAGGACGACTGCGAAATTCACGGCGCAGGCAGCGGACCGGCCTCAGTCGATGGGCGTGAGCTTGGCGATGGACAGCGCCAGCCACTTGGCGCCGTGCCGGCCGAAGTTCACCTGCGCTCGTGCATCGGGGCCCGATCCCTCCAAGGTCACCACCACTCCTTCACCAAACTTCGCGTGGAACACCGACTGCCCCACCTTGAACCCGTGGCCCGCAGCCTCGGCCGCCGCCGCCTTCATCGCCGCGGGCACGGGTGGCTCGGCCGGAGCTTGCCAGCCGGCGTTGCGCCGCCCGGCCCCCACCATGGAGCCCAGGCCGCTGCCGCGCTGCCAGGCCGCCTGGTAGTCCCTTGCAAAACCCGAGCCAAAGCCCTGGGTGCGGGGCGTGAGCCATTTCAGGGCGCTCTCGGGCAGTTCATCCAGAAAGCGGCTCTTGACGTTGTAGCGGGTCTGGCCGTGCAGCATCCGGGTCTGGCTGAAGCTGAGGTACAGGCGCTGGCGGGCCCGGGTGATGGCCACGTACATCAGCCTCCGCTCCTCTTCCAGGCCGTCGGCGTCGGACAGCGCGTTCTCGTGCGGGAACAGGCCCTCTTCCAGCCCGGTGATGAACACGGCGTCGAACTCCAGGCCCTTGGCCGAGTGCACGGTCATCAGCTGGATGGCATCCTGGCCGGCCTGGGCCTGGTTGTCGCCGGCTTCCAGCGCTGCATGGGTGAGGAAGGCTGCCAGCGGGCTCATGATCTCGCCGGTTTCGGCGTCGGGCGTCAGATCCACCGGGGCCGGCGCCTCCGGCACGTCGGGCGAGCGCGGCGCGGCGATGCTGCCCGGGCCCAGTTCGTCCACCGGCAGGGCCACGGCGTCCTTGCCGAAGCCCTCCTGGGTGACGAAGGCCTCGGCCGCGGTGACCAGTTCCTCCAGGTTCTCGATGCGGTCGGCGCCTTCCTTCTCGGTGCGGTAGAAATCGATCAGCCCGGAGCGGTGCAGCATGTGCTCGATGATCTCGCGCAGCGTCAGGCCCTGGGTCTCGTTGCGCATGCCGTCGATCAGCGCATTGAAGCCCGCCAGGTTGGCGCCGCCCTTGCCGCCCACCGCGCCCACGCTCTGCCACAGGCTGCGGCCGGTCTGGCGGGCGGCGTCCTGCAGCTGTTCCAGCGTGCGGGCGCCGATGCCGCGGGTGGGGAAATTGACCACCCGCAGGTAGCTGGTGTCGTCGTGACAGTTCTCGATCAGGCGCAGATAGGCCAGCGCGTGCTTGATTTCCGCCCGCTCGAAGAAGCGCATGCCGCCATAGACGCGGTAGGGGATGCCGGCATTGAACAGCGCCGATTCGATCACCCGAGACTGGGCGTTGCTGCGGTACAGGATGGCGATCTCGTGGCGCGCCATGCCGCCGCGGTGCAGTTGCTGGGCTTCCTCCAGCACCCACTGGGCCTCGTTGAAGTCGCTGGCGTTCTCCTGCACCCGCACGGGCTCGCCAGGCCCCGATTCGGTGCGCAGGTTCTTGCCCAGGCGCCGGCTGTTGTGGGCGATCAGCGCGTTGGCCGCGTCCAGGATGTTGCCGTAGCTGCGGTAGTTGCGCTCGAGCTTGATGACCTTCTTCACGCGGAACTCGCGCTCGAAGTCGCTCATGTTGCCCACCTGGGCGCCGCGGAAGGCGTAGATGCTCTGGTCGTCGTCGCCGACCGCCAGCACCGCGGTGTGCGGGCCGGCGAACATCTTGAGCCACAGGTACTGGAGCCGGTTGGTGTCCTGGAACTCGTCGACCAGGATGTGCCGGAAGCGCCGCTGGTAGTGCTCGCGCAGCATCGCGTCGTCGCGCATCAGCTCGTAGGTGCGCAGCAGCAGTTCGGCGAAGTCGACCACGCCCTCGCGCTCGCACTGGTCCTGGTAGGCCTGGTAGATCTCGGCCATCTTCTGGGTCTGGCCGTCGTGCACCGGCACGTCCCCGGGGCGCATGCCGTCTTCCTTGCAGCTGGCGATGAACCAGGCCACCTGCTTGGGCACGAAGCGCTCCTCGTCCAGGTTCATGGCCTTGATGACACGCTTGACCGCCGACAAGCTGTCGCCGCTGTCCAGGATCTGGAAGGTCTGCGACAGGCCGGCCTGCTTCCAGTGCGCCCGCAGGAAGCGGTTGCACAGGCCGTGGAAGGTGCCGATCCACATGCCGCGCACATTCACCGGCAGCATGGCGCCCAGGCGGGTCATCATTTCCTTGGCCGCCTTGTTGGTGAAGGTCACGGCCATCACGCCGCCGGGCGAGACCTGCCCGGTCTGCAGCAGCCAGGCGATGCGGGTGGTCAGCACGCGGGTCTTGCCCGAGCCGGCACCAGCCAGGATCAGGGCGGGCTCGGCCGGCAGGGTCACCGCGGCCAGTTGTTCGGGGTTGAGGCCACGCAGCAGCGCGCCCGTGTCCACCAGGGACGGGGCGCGTTCGGCCTCCGGATCATCCGGGAATTGCATCGCGGCATTGTAGGGATCGACCTCCCCGGCAGGCGGCCCGGACACCCCCCTGAAAGCGACAGGCTTTTTCAGGATCGTGCGCGTCACCGGCTTGACGTAGAATCGGCCACCGGGCCCAAATTCTGGCGTCCGGTTTTTTGTGTCCGCACCGTTCCACGCTGAACGGCCCTCGCGGCACCACCGGAACCCCAGGTCAAGCGCTCGCAGCCCCTCCCGGCGCACTGCGATCAACGCGCTGGTCATCAACCTGGAGCTTCGAGATGGACATCTTCGACTACGACAACGTTCTGCTGTTGCCACGCAAGTGCCGCGTGGAAAGCCGTGCGGAGTGCGACACCAGCGTGGAGTTCGGCGGCCGCCGCTTCAAGCTGCCCGCCGTGCCGGCCAACATGAAGACGGTGCTCGACGAGCGCATTGCCGCCTGGCTGGCCGCCAACGGCTACTTCTACGTGATGCACCGCTTCGACCTGGACAACGTGGCCTTCGCCCGCCAGATGCGCGAGGCCGGCCACTACGTGTCGATCAGCTCGGGCGTGAAGCCGGCCGACCGGGCCGTCATCGACCGCCTGGCGGCCGACGGCGTGGGTGCCGACTACATCACCATCGACATCGCCCACGGCCACGCCGAGAGCGTGCGGCAGATGATCGAGTACATCAAGGGCAAGCTGCCGCAGGCCTTCGTGATCGCCGGCAATGTGGGCACACCCGAGGCGGTGATCGACCTGGAGAACTGGGGTGCCGACGCCACCAAGGTGGGCATCGGCCCGGGCAAGGTCTGCATCACCCGGCTGAAGACCGGCTTCGGCACCGGCGGCTGGCAGCTGTCGGCGCTGAAGTGGTGCGCCCGCGTGGCCACCAAGCCCATCATCGCCGACGGGGGCATCCGTCACCACGGCGACATCGCCAAGAGCGTGCGCTTCGGCGCCGCGATGGTGATGATCGGCTCGCTGTTCGCCGGCCACGAGGAATCCCCCGGCCAGACGGTGGAAGTGGACGGCAAGCTGTACAAGGAGTACTACGGCTCGGCCTCGGACTTCAACAAGGGCGAGTACAAGCACGTCGAGGGAAAGCGCATCCTGGAGCCGGTCAAGGGCAAGCTGGCCGACACCCTGCGCGAGATGCAGGAGGACCTGCAGAGCTCGATCAGCTATGCCGGCGGCAAGCAGCTGGCCGACCTCAAGCGGGTCAACTACGTGATCCTGGGCGGTGAGAACGCGGGCGAGCACCTGCTGATGTGAGGCCCCGGCCGGCACCTTGGGGAGACCGGGGCCTTGTGCCCCGGTCCATCCCCAATCGGAGGTGGTGGCCAGATGTATCCGAAGGCAACATCGACCGGATGAAGTACGCCATCCCCCTCCTCAGCGCCGCCGCCCTGGCGGTCGGCCTGGCTTTCCCGGCCCGCGCGGCGGTCGAAGAGCAGTCCACCAGCCTGGTCAGCAGCACGCCCTATCTGTTCTCCTACCGCCACCAGCGGCACATGGTGGTCACGGCCGATGGCCGCTACCACCTGCTGACCAATCTGGGCACCCAGGGCGGCGCGCAGGCCAGCCTGTATCTCCTGTCCTCCCATGACGGGGTGAACTGGGTTCAACAGCGCCACCTGGGTTACACCGGCTACGACGCCGTGTCCGACAGCGCGCTGACCGGCAACACCCTGACCACCGTCTTCCAGGACAACCAGGGCTTCATCCGCTACGCGACCGCCACCTACGACCCGGACACCCAGGGCTGGAGTTCGTTCACGGTCAGCAAGCTGCCCCGGGCCAGCGCCGACATCCGTGCGGTGAACCCCAGCTTCACCGTGGACGCCAACGGCAACACCTGGGTCGCCTATGTGGAAGAGGACACCCGCGTCGGCGTCGAAACGGCCCGCATCGTGGTGTACCGCCGCGCCGCCGGCAAGAGCAACTGGGTGGCTGCGGGCTATCAGCAGCCCTTCAGCGATGTCGGCCCCTACGACACGATGTACCGGGCCAAGCGCAGCGCCCGCCTGGTGAACATCCCGGGTGGCATCGGCATGGTCTACACGGTGGGCAAGGACATCTTCTGGGCCGAGCGCCAGCTCAAGGGCGGGGCCACCGTGGCCTGGAACACGACCACGATGTTCCTGAGCGGCACCGAAGACAACGACCCCATGTCCAGCCACTTCAGCGCGGTCACCGACGCAACGGGCAACGTCTTCGTCACCTTCACCGATGCGGGCAGCCTGTACTTCACCCGTCGGGATGCCGCGACCCGCCAGTGGCCCAGCAAGCCCAGGATGCTGATCTCGTCCGCCAGCAATCCCAACGCCTTGCCCACCTATTCCCAGATCGCCTGGCTGGGCGGCGATCAGCTGCTGCTGGCCAGCAACATCCGGGACAACATCCGGGTCTGGAAGGGCTCGACAAGCGCCTCGCCTGGCTTCACCTGTCTGCTGCAGACGACCCACACCGTCCGCAACGCCAACGCCTACTACACCGATGCACGCCTGGAGATGCCTGCGCTGCCGGTCCCCACGGCGGCCATTCCCCTCCTGCAGCAGTGGCAGGAGTTCAACCCCGACTCTCCGCCGCCCGAGAAGGCCGGCTCTCAGCCCTTGCAGTACGCCAACGGGCTGACCTTCCTGCCGAGCAACGCGCCCAACTGCGATTGAGCCGACGCTCCCGCCGGGACCCTGCGGGATAATCGGTCATCATGACCGAACTCGCCAAATCCTTCGAGCCCAAGGACATCGAAGCCCGCTGGGCCCCGCTGTGGGAGCAGTCCGGCGTCTACCAACCGACGCTCGACCCGGCCAAGCCTTCCTTCTGCGTCCAGCTGCCGCCGCCCAATGTGACGGGCACGCTGCACATGGGCCACGCGTTCAACCAGACCATCATGGACTCGTTGACGCGCTACCACCGCATGCGCGGCTTCAACACCCTGTGGGTGCCGGGCACCGACCACGCCGGCATCGCCACCCAGATCGTGGTGGAGCGCCAGCTGCAGGAACAGAAGGTCAGCCGCCACGACCTGGGCCGCAAGAACTTCGTCGCCAAGGTCTGGGAGTGGAAGGAGAAGTCCGGCTCCACCATCACCCAGCAGATGCGCCGCTTGGGCGACTCGGTGAGCTGGTCGCACGAGTACTTCACCATGGACGACAAGCTGTCCAAGGTGGTGACCGAGACCTTCGTGCGCCTCTACGAGGAAGGCCTGATCTACCGCGGCAAGCGCCTGGTGAGCTGGGACCCGATCCTCAAGTCCGCCGTCTCCGACCTGGAGGTCGAGAGCGAGGAGGAGGACGGCAGCCTCTGGCACATCCGCTACCCGGTCGAAGGGTCCACCGAATCGCTGGTGGTGGCCACCACCCGGCCGGAAACCATGCTGGGCGACACCGCCGTGATGGTCCACCCCGAAGACGAGCGCTACACCCACCTGATCGGCCAGCAGGTGCGCCTGCCCATCACCGGCCGCCTGGTGCCGGTGATCGCCGACGACTACGTGGACAAGGCCTTCGGCACCGGCGTGGTGAAGGTCACGCCCGCGCACGACCAGAACGACTACCAGGTCGGCCTGCGCCACGGCCTGCCGATGCTGACCATCTTCGACCTGGAAGCCAAAGTCAGCAACGCCGAGGTGGCCGAGATCCCGGCCGCCTATGTCGGCCTGGACCGCTTCGCGGCCCGCAAGCAGATCGTCGCCCAGCTGGAGGCCGAGGGCCTGCTGGTGGAAGTCAAGAAGCACAAGCTGATGGTGCCGCGCTGCGCCCGCACCGGCCAGGTCATCGAGCCGATGCTGACCGACCAGTGGTTCGTGGCCATGACCAAGGCCGGCGCCGGTGGCAAGAGCATCGCCGAGGAGGCCATCGAGGCGGTGGCTTCGGGCGACGTGACCTTCGTGCCCGAGAACTGGGTCAACACCTACAACCAGTGGATGAAGAACATCCAGGACTGGTGCATCTCGCGCCAGCTGTGGTGGGGCCATCAGATCCCGGCCTGGTACGGCACGGATGGCGAGCTGTTCGTGGCCCGTAGCGAGGACGAGGCGCGCGCCAAGGCGGCTGCGGCCGGCTACACCGGCGCGCTGACCCGCGACGAGGACGTGCTGGACACCTGGTATTCCTCGGCCCTGGTGCCCTTCTCCACCCTGGGCTGGCCCGAGCAGACGTTGGAGCAGGACCTCTTCCTGCCCTCCTCCGTCCTGGTCACCGGCTACGACATCATCTTCTTCTGGGTCGCCCGGATGATCATGATGACCAAGCACTTCACCGGCAAGGTGCCCTTCAAGCACGTGTACATCCACGGCCTGGTGCTGGACGCCCAGGGCAAGAAGATGTCCAAGTCCGAAGGCAATGTGCTGGACCCGGTGGACCTGATCGACGGCATCGCCCTGGGGCCGCTGCTGGACAAGCGCACCACCGGCCTGCGCAAGCCCGAGACGGCGCCCAAGGTGCGCAAGGCCACCGAGAAGGAATTCCCGGACGGCATCCCGGCCTACGGTGCCGACGCGCTGCGCTTCACCTTCGCGGCCATGGCCACGCTGGGCCGCAGCGTCAACTTCGACAGCAAGCGCTGCGAGGGCTACCGCAACTTCTGCAACAAGCTGTGGAACGCCACCCGCTTCGTGCTGATGAACTGCGAAGGCCAGGACTGCGGCCTGGCCGACCATGCCGCGGGCAGTTGCGCGGCCGGTGGCTACCTGGACTTCAGCCACGCCGACCGCTGGATCGTCAGCGAGTTGCAGCGCGTCGAAGCCGAGGTGGCCAAGGGCTTTGCCGAATACCGTCTGGACAACGTGGCCAACGCCATCTACCAGTTCGTCTGGGACCAGTACTGCGACTGGTACCTGGAGATCGCCAAGGTGCAGATCCAGACCGGCACGCCGGAGCAGCAGCGCGCCACCCGCCGCACGCTGATCCGCGTGCTGGAGACCGTGCTGCGCCTGCTGCACCCGGTGGCCCCCTTCATCACCGCCGAGCTGTGGGACACCGTGGCTCCGGTGGCGGGGCGCAAGGCGGCGGGCGACGCCAGCACGCTGGCCACGGCCGCCTACCCGGTGGCCCAGCTGGAGAAGGTGGACGCCGCTTCCGACGCCTGGATGGCCAAGCTCAAGGACTTCGTCGGCGCCTGCCGCACCCTGCGCGGGGAGATGGGCCTGTCACCGGCCGAGCGGGTGCCCCTGCTCACGATCGGCGATGCGGCCTTCATCACCCAGGCCGCGCCGGTGCTGCAGGCCCTGGCCAAGCTCAGCGAGGTGCAGGTGATGAGCGACGAGGCCGCCTTCGCCGAAGCCACGGCCATGGCACCGGTGCTGGTGCAGGGCGAGGCTCGCCTGGCGCTGAAGGTGGAGATCGACGTGGCTGCCGAACGCGAACGGCTGTCCAAGGAAATCAAGCGCCTGGAGGGCGAGGTCACCAAGGCCGAGGGCAAGCTGGGCAACGAGAGCTTCGTCGCCCGCGCGCCGGAAGCCGTGGTGGCCCAGGAACGCCAGCGTCTGGTCGATTTCGGCCGCACACTGGAGGGCCTGCGCCAGCAGCTGGCCAAGCTTCCCACCGCTTGAGGAAACATTTGTCGGCCGCCGGTCACACCGGTGGCCGACAAATTTGGCATCCTTAGGGTTATCCGCAACACAAAGGGAACCGAATGCAGAAGATCAACAAGGCCATCTTTCCGGTCGCCGGCTTGGGCACGCGCTTTCTGCCTGCCACCAAGGCCATGCCCAAGGAGATGCTGCCGGTGGTCGACAAACCGCTGATCCAGTACGCCGTGGAAGAGGCCTACGCAGCGGGCATTCGCCAGATGATCTTCGTGAATGGCCGCAGCAAGCGCGCGATTCCCGACCACTTCGACACCGCCTTCGAGCTCGAGCACGAACTGGAAGCGGCCGGCAAGCAGGAGCTGCTGGACCTGGTGCGCACCATCAAGCCCGATGACATGGAGTGCATCTACATCCGCCAACCCAAGGCCCTGGGCCTGGGCCATGCGGTGCTGTGCGCGCAGTGCGTGGTGGTGAACGAGCCTTTTGCCGTGCTGCTGGCCGACGACCTGATGGTCGGCAAGCCACCGGTGCTCAAGCAGATGGTGGATCAGTTCAACGAGTGGCGCGCCTCCATCCTGGCGGTGCAGGAAGTGCCGCCCGAGCACACCAAGCGCTATGGCATCGTGGCCGGCACGCCGGTCAACGACCGCCTGATGGACCTGAGCCACATCGTCGAGAAGCCGGCTCCGGCCGACGCCCCGTCGAACCTGGGCGTGGCCGGTCGCTACATCCTGACCCCGGGCATCTTCCACGAGATCGCCAACCTGCCGCGCGGCGTGGGCGGCGAGATCCAGCTGACCGACGGCATCGCCAACCTGATGCGCCGGGAGAAGGTGTTCGCCTACCGCTACGAAGGCCGCCGCTACGACTGCGGCAGCAAGGAAGGCTTCTTGGAAGCCAATGTGGAACTGGCGCTGGCCCACCCGCAGCTGGGCGCCGGCTTCCGCGAGTACCTGAAGACGCTCGACATCTGAGCGTCATGCCCTCGGGCTGGCCCTCTGCGCGCCAGCCCGCCGGTGCCGTCTGAGGTGCCGTCTGGCCGGGAGGCTCAGCGGCGGCGCAACCAGTGGACCAGCTTGTCGCCCTGCGACTCCTGCGCCACCAGTTCGTGCCCGGTCTGGCGGGCAAAGGCCTGGAAATCCCGCGACGAGCTGGGATCGGTCGCGATCACCTTGAGCAACTGGCCGCTGTTGAGTTCGGCCAGGGCCTTCTTGGCCTTCAAGATGGGCAGCGGGCAGTTGAGTCCGCTCGTGTCGAGTTCCTTGTCGGCTTGCATGCGGATCCTTCTATCCCTTCTGTCACCGTTGGGACATTCTAAAAACAACTCAGGCCCCGCAGGGCTCAAGTGCGGCTGGTCCAGTCGCGCAGCGTGACTTCGTGGCCGCGTTCGCGCAGCCACTGGGCCAGGGCCAGCCCGGTGCCTCCGGGCCAGCAGATGACCTCGCCCGGCGCGAAGAGACGGTACTCCACCAACTCGGGCGAGAGCTGCACCTGTCCGTGCGCCTGCACATGGAAGGCGATGATCACCTGGTTGAGGCGCTGGAAGTCGTAGACCCCGATCAGCGACACGGCGCTGACATCCAGGTTGGTCTCTTCCTTGACCTCGCGGGCGATGCCCTCCTGCGGGCTCTCGCCGGCCTCCATGAAGCCGGTGATCAGCGCGAACATGTCGCCCGACCAGGCGGCATTGCGCGCCAGCAGCAGCCGTCCGTCCTGGTCGGTGCACTCCACCACCGCCGCCAGCACCGGCGTGGGGTTGTTCCAGTGGGTGAAACCACAGGCGGCGCAGCGCAGGCGCTGCTTCTCGCCGCCATCCTCCAGCGCCGAAATCCAGCCCAGGGGCTGGGCGCACTGCGGGCAGAAGCGGTACTGCGGGAGTTCGTTCATCGCAGGTGGCCGATCCCCGCCTCAGGCGGGGAACACCCCGGTGGACAGGTAGCGGTCGCCCCGGTCGCAGACGACGAAGACGATGGTGGCGTTCTCCACCGTGCGGGCAATCTGCAGCGCCACCCAGCAGGCACCGGCCGCCGAGATACCGGCAAACAGCCCCTCTTCGGCGGCCAGGCGGCGGGCCATGTCCTCGGCGTCGGCCTGGCTGACCGAGACCAGTTCGTCCACCTGGGACGGGTCGTAGATCTTGGGCAGGTAAGCCTCGGGCCACTTGCGGATGCCCGGGATGCGCGAGCCCTCGGAGGGCTGGGCGCCGATGATGCGCACGGCCGGGTTCTTCTCCTTCAGGTAGCGCGACACCCCGGTGATGGTGCCGGTGGTGCCCATGGCGCTGACGAAATGGGTCACCTGGCCGGCGGTGTCGGTCCAGATCTCCGGTCCGGTGCTGTCGTAGTGGGCGGCCGGGTTGTCCGGGTTGCCGAACTGGTCCAGCACCCGGCCCTTGCCGTCGCGCTGCATCTGCTCGGCCAGGTCACGGGCCAGCTCCATGCCACCGGACTTGGGCGTCAGGATCAGCTCGGCACCGAAGGCCTTCATGGTCTGGGCCCGCTCGATGGACAGGTCCTCCGGCATGATCAGCACCATGCGGTAACCCTTGATGGCCGCGGCCATGGCCAGCGCGATGCCGGTGTTGCCCGAGGTGGCCTCGATCAGCGTGTCGCCGGGCTTGACCTCGCCACGCAGCTCGGCCTGGCGGATCATGTTGATGGCCGGTCGGTCCTTCACCGAGCCCGCGGGGTTGTTGCCTTCGAGCTTGCCCAGGATCACGTTGCCGCGGCCGGAGATCTCGTCTCCGGGCAGGCGTTGCAGACGGACCAGCGGCGTGTGGCCAATGGCTTCCTCAAGGGTCTTGTAGTGCGGCATGGGTCCGGCAATCAGGGCGAAGGTTGCCATTATGGGCGGCGCGCAAGACCCGGTAATTCGCCATGCCATAATGCGCGCCCAACGTGTTCCATGGCCTTCGGCCTGTCAGCACGATCCGATGCCCGCGTGACGAAATCGGTAGACGTAGCGGATTCAAAATCCGCCGCCGCAAGGCGTGCCAGTTCGAGTCTGGCCGCGGGCACCAGGACCTCGCATTGCGCGGCGTTCCTCCAGCCTTTCTCCGTAGCGAGCGCTCATGCCCCCCATGCCCCCGATGACCAAGGCGCTGTTGCTGATCTGCACGGCGGTGTTCTGCGCACAAGCCCTGTTGGGCGGCTACCTGCCGCTGACCGCTTGGCTGGCGCTCTGGCCGCTGGGCTCGGGCAACTTCATGCCCTGGCAGCTGATCACCTATGCCTTCCTGCATGCGGACATCGGCCACATCTTCTTCAACATGCTGGGCCTGTGGATGTTCGGCAGCGAGCTGGAGCGGCTGTGGGGCGGCAAGCGCTTCCTGCAGTTCATGGCGGCCGGCGTGCTGTCCGCCGCGGCCTGCCAACTGATCATCTCGCCGCTGTTCGGCTCCTTCGCGCCCACCATCGGCATCTCGGGCGGCCTGTTCGCCCTGCTGCTGGCCTACGGCATGCTGTTCCCGGACCGGACCATCATGCCGCTGTTCCCGCCCATCCCGATGAAGGCGCGCACCTTCGTGCTGGTCTTCGGCCTGATCGAACTGGGCATGGGCGTGGCCGGCATGATGGGCGTGGCCCACTTCGCCCACCTGGGCGGCATGCTCGGCGGTTGGCTGATGATCCGCTACTGGCGCGGCCAGCCCCCGTTCCCGCGCCGTCGGCGCTGGTGAATCAGCGACCCGCCTTCAGGGCGTCCAGGACATCCGGATAGAGGAGCTGCAATCGCAGCTCCTTTTTCATTCGGCCGTTCGTCAGGCGGCGTGATTCGCTCAGGAAGCTCATCTGCACCGGCGACAGCTCGGCCACGGCCTGGGCGCGGCTGATGCGCGGCGGCCGCGGCAGGTCGCAGGCATCGGCCACCACCTCGAAGTGCTCGCCCATGCGGCGCTGGCTGTCGTCGCAGACCTGATAGACGCGCTGCGGCCGACCCCGGAACAGGGCCAGCCCGCAGGCCCGGGCCAGATCCTCGGCATGGATGTGGTTGGTGTAGACGTCGTCCTCGGGCCGCAGCACCGGTGCGCCGCGGCGCACCCGCGCCGCTGGCCCGCCCTCGCGGTCGCCCGCGTAGATGCCTGGCACGCGCAGGATGCTCACCGCCCAGCCGGCCGCCCGGCCGACCGCCCGCCAGGTCTGCTCGGCCGCCACACGGCGCCGCGCCCGGTCGGTCTGCGGCGCACAGGCCCGGGTCTCGTCCACCCAGGCACCGCCCGCATCGCCATACACCCCGGTGGTGCTGGCATAGACCAGGCGCCGCACCGCCCGGCCCTGGTGCAGGGCCCGCACCAGGGCGCGAGAGCGCGGGTCCCCCGCACCTTGCCCCGGCGGCGGCGCCAGCATCAGCACCCGGCTGGCCAGCGCAGCCAGCCGCCGCAGGCTGGCGGGCGCGTCCAGATTGCCCACCAGCGGCGTCACCCCGGCCGCGCGCAGGGCTTCGCAACGGTCGGGTGAGGACGTCAACACCCGCACCGTCTGATGGCGCAAGCGCGGCAAGAGGCGGCTGCCCACGTCGCCGCAGCCCACGATGAGCAGGCGGCTGCGGCGGAAGCGGGCGGGCAGGGACATGGTGGACAGGGCAAAATGAGAGGTTGCGCCGAGTGTAGCCAGCGCGCTGGCCGGCACCGCGACGCCCCCTTCCCTTTCCGGTTTGCCCAGATCCCCATGAGCTTTCACGTCACCCTCCAGCCTTCGGGCCGCCAGTACAACGTCGACGGCGACGAAACCCTGCTGACCGCCGCCATCCGGGAAGGCATCGGCCTGCCCTATGGTTGCAAGGACGGCGCCTGCGGCTCCTGCAAGTGCAAGCTGATCGAAGGCCAGGTGGTGATGGGCGAGCATCAGGAAAAGGCCCTGAGCGCCGCCGAGCAGGCTGCCGGCATGATCCTGACCTGCCGGGCCACCCCGCAGACGGACGTGGTGCTGGAAGCCCGCGGCGTGGCCGCCGAGGGCCAGTTCCCCGTGCTGAAGATGCCCGGTCGCGTGCTGTCGCTGGAGCGTCTGGCCGAGGATGTGATGCGCGTGAAGGTGCAACTGCCGGCCAACCAGAACTTCCAGTTTCACGCCGGCCAGTACATCGAGTTCCTCCTGCGCGACGGCGCCCGCCGCGCCTACTCCATGGCCAACGCCCCGCACAAGCTGGGCACGCCGCCGGCCATCGAACTGCACATCCGCCACATGCCCGGCGGCAAGTTCACCGACCAGGTCTTCAGCACGCTCAAGGAAAAGGACATCGTGCGCATGGAAGGACCCTTCGGCAGCTTCTACCTGCGCGAGGACAGCGACAAGCCCATCGTGCTGCTGGCCTCGGGCACCGGCTTCGCGCCGATCAAGGCCCTGATCGAACGCATGGAGGCCCAGGGGCTCAGCCGCCCCACCGTGCTGTACTGGGGCGGCCGCCGCAAGGCGGACCTCTACCTGACCGACTGGCTGGCCGAGGCCACCGCCCGCCTGCCCTGGCTGCGCTTCGTGCCGGTGCTCTCCGACGCCCTGCCCGAGGACGGCTGGACCGGCCGCACCGGCTTCGTCCACCAGGCGGTGATGGCCGACCTGCCGGACCTGTCCGGCCACCAGGTCTATGCCTGCGGCGCGCCCATCGTCATCGAGAGTGCCCAGCGCGATTTCGTGGCCCAATGTGGCCTGCCGGAGGACGAGTTCTACGCCGACAGCTTCACCTCCGAAGCCGACAAGCACCCCAACGCCTGAGGTCCCATGGACGCCCTGTTCTTCTTCCCGCTGGCCGTGATGATCGCCCTGACCCCGGGGCCGAACAACTTCTGCGCGCTCAACAACGGGATCCGGCAGGGTGTGGGTGCCGCGCTGTTCGGCACCATCGGCCGGGTGCTGGCCTTCGCCATCTTCCTGACCATCTCCGCCGTGGGCCTGGGCGCCATGCTGCTGGCCTCCGAGACCGCCTTCAGCGTGCTCAAGTGGCTGGGCGCGGCCTACCTCTTCTGGCTGGGCTGGAAGGCCTGGCACAGCACGGACGCCGGCCATCTGGCCGCCGACGACAGCCAGGTGCCGCCGCGCTCCCTGCGCAGCCTGGCCACGCAGGAATTCCTGCTGGGCATCAGCAACCCCAAGGCCATGCTGCTGTTCGCGGCCATCTTTCCGCAGTTCATCAACCCGGCCAAGCCGGCGGCCCACCAGTTCCTGGTGCTGGGCGCCACCTACCTGGCGGCCGAGTTCGTGTCCGCCGCGGTCTATGGCGCGGGCGGCCGCCAGCTGCGCCGCTTCATCACCACGCCGCGCGGCGCACGGCGCCTGAACAAAGCGACCGGCGGCTTCTTCGCCGGGGCCGGCGGCCTGCTGCTGGCCGCCCACCGCTGAGCCCGGCCGCCGGGGCCTCGGTTCAAGCCTGGGCCCGGTAGGCCGCCGCCTGCCCCGTCAGCCAACTGGCCAGGGCCTGCAGCAGCGGCCCATCGGCCTTGTGCGGCGGATAGATCAGCCGGTAGCTGCGGCCGCTGGCATGCGGGTGCGGCAGCACCACCACCAGCCGGCCGCTGGCCAGATCGCTTTCCACCAGCAGACGCGGCACCAGGGCCACGCCCAGCCCCTGGGCCGCCGCTTCCGACAGCATGGAGAACAGCTCCATGCGCGGCCCGGCCATGTCGTGCTCCACCGCCCGCCCCAGCGAGGCGAACCACTGCCGCCAGCCGTCCGGCCGGGTGCTGGCCTGCAGCAGCGGCAGCCGGGCCACGTCGTCTGCCGAGCGGCAGGCCTGCGCGCCGGGCAGGCGCGGGCTGGCCACCGCCACCAGGGGCTCGGGCAGCAGGTCGATGGACTCGGTGCCGGGCCAGGGCTCGCTGCCGGGCAGGATGGCGGCGTCGAAGGGCGTGTCGGTGAACAGGAAAGGCCGGGTGCGCGGCGTGAAGTGCAGCGTGATGCCCGGATGCTGGCGTTGGAAATCGCCCAGGCGCGGCAGCAACCACTGGGTGGCAAAGGTGGGCACCACCGCCAGCTCCAGGCTGCCACCGCCCTCCTCGCCGCCGCTCATCAGGTCCAGCGCATCGCGCTCCACCTCGTCCAGCCGCGCCGCCACCCGCCGGCTGTAGCGCTGGCCCGCCTCGGTCAGGGCCACGCCGCGCTGGCTGCGGCGGAACAGCTTCACGCCCAGGAAGTCCTCCAGGCTGGCGATCTGGCGACAGATGGCGCTCTGGGTGACCGCCAGTTCGCTGGCGGCCCGGGTGTAGCTCTGGTGGCGGGCGGCCGCCTCGAAGGCGGCCAGGGCGGCGGTAGAGGGCAGTTTGCGGCGCATGCCCTTGCCTCAGTCAAGGCCACGCACCACCTGCCAACTGCTGTGCCAGAGTACCCGGAGGAACCACAGCGCCAACAGCGGCAGGAAAAACACCTCAAAAGCCAATGCACCAGCCAAACCGACCAGGGCATTGGCCACCACTTTCAGCCAATCAGCTTCGCCTCCGCTCTGTGAGGGCGCGGCCTGTGCCGCAGTCGCTTGGGATGAGGCGGACAAACCGACGACGCTTTTGAAGGCATCCCGCAGCTTTGTGGCCTGGCTCTTCACGGCGTCACTGGCTGCAGAAGCCACATTGGGCACTGGAGCTTGGCGGATGGCTTGACTGGCCTCGGCCATCTTGAGGCTGACGACGGACTGCGCACCGCAATCCAAAAGTGCATATACCGGCACCACCAGCCGCAAGCAGACCAGGACACCAGTGAGCCGCCACAGCAACGGTGCCCAAGCCCAACGCCGGTAGCCTGCCCACCCGGCAAGAACCAGCATGCACAGTGCGGCCCCCAGAAAGGCGCCATGCGCCGCGACGTCGGCGAACAAGCGCAACACCCCTTGGACCATCGCGGCAGTGAACAGCAAGGACGCCGTGTGCCCAGCCATCTCCCGCAGCGGCTCCAACCAGGCAAAGGGTGCCACAGTACCCATCACCACGGCCCCACCGGAGACTCCCACGCTGCGCAACTCGCTGAGCACGGCCTCAAACGCCCTGGTGGCGATGAAGGCCTCGCTGGAACGCTTGATCGATTCTTCCAGTTGCCCTACGGACCAATCGTTGCCCCAGTGGGCCCCCAACAGCAGCGCGGCCACCAACAAGCACAGACCCCAGACACCCCAATTGCCCCGCGGCCCGGGGGGTCTCACTGCCAAGCCCGCCGATCCCTTTTCGCTCATGCCTGCTCCAGAATGATTATTTCGCACAAATCAGTGCGATATTCTCGTTTGCCTCCCAGAGACTGTCGACCCTAATATTCGTCTCAATCACATCACGGAGACTGCCCACCATGAATGCCCCCCGCGCCGCCAAGCCCGTTTTCCATTGGGACGACCCCCTGCTGCTGGAAGACCAGCTGAGCGAGGACGAGCGTCAGGTGCGTGATGCCGCCCGCGCCTACTGCCAGGACAAGCTGGCCCCGCGCGTGCTGGAAGCCTTCCGCCACGAGAAGACCGATGCCGCCATCTTCCGCGAGATGGGCGAACTGGGCCTGCTGGGCCCGACCATCCCCGAGGCCTACGGCGGTGCCGGCCTGAACTACGTCTGCTACGGCCTGGTGGCCCGCGAGGTGGAGCGCGTCGATTCGGGCTACCGCTCGATGATGAGCGTGCAGTCCTCCCTGGTCATGGTGCCGATCTTCGAGTTCGGCAACGAGCAGACCAAGCAGAAGTACCTGCCCAAGCTGGCCACCGGCGAGTGGATCGGCTGCTTCGGCCTGACCGAGCCCAACCACGGCTCCGACCCGGCCAGCATGATCACCCGCGCCAAGAAGGTGCCGGGCGGCTACAGCCTGTCGGGCAGCAAGATGTGGATCACCAACAGCCCGATCGCCGACGTGTTCGTGGTCTGGGCCAAGGACGACGAAGGCGCGATCCGCGGCTTCGTGCTGGAAAAGGGCTGGAAGGGCCTGTCGGCTCCGGCCATCCACGGCAAGGTGGGCCTGCGCGCCTCCATCACCGGCGAGATCGTGATGGACGAGGTCTTCTGCCCCGACGAAAACGCCTTCCCCGAGGTGCGTGGCCTGAAGGGCCCGTTCACCTGCCTGAACAGCGCCCGCTACGGCATCGCCTGGGGTGCCCTGGGCGCGGCCGAGTTCTGCTGGCACATGGCCCGCCAGTACACGCTGGACCGCAAGCAGTTCGGCAAGCCGCTGGCGGCCAACCAGCTGGTGCAGAAGAAGCTGGCCGACATGATGACCGAGATCACCCTGGGCCTGCAGGGCTGCCTGCGCCTGGGCCGCATGAAGGACGAAGGCACCGCCGCGGTGGAGATCACCTCCATCATGAAGCGCAACAGCTGCGGCAAGGCGCTGGACATCGCCCGCACCGCGCGTGACATGCTGGGGGGCAACGGCATCTCCGACGAATTCGGCATCGCCCGCCACCTGGTCAACCTGGAGGTGGTGAACACCTACGAGGGCACGCACGACATCCATGCGCTGATCCTGGGCCGTGCGCAGACGGGTATTGCTGCTTTCTGAACGGATCGGACTGCTGAAAAACCTCGCGTTCGCTTGGCGCGAGGTTCGGTCGCCGGGCTGTGCTGCTCCGCTCATGTCCCCCGGCCTTCGGCCTCCCCCTTGACTTCGCTCCGCAACGCAACCCGACTCCCGAACCAGGCAGCGTTTTGGCTGTTTCACGCTGGCAAGTACGCCCCGCTGAACCGGCCGAGGGGGCTGGGCAGGCCCTGCAGCGAAGTCAAGGAGGAGGCGGCCACAGGCCGCCGGGGGACATGAGCGAAAGGGCCTGCCCAGGCACCTCGGCCCGCGCCACCTCTGACACTGACGACCGAAAACACCGATGAACACCACCGCCCTGCAAGGCCTCAAGGTCCTCGATCTCTCCCGCGTCCTCGCCGGGCCCTGGGCCAGCCAGCTGCTGGGCGACCTGGGCGCCGATGTGGTGAAGGTGGAACGTCCCGGCGCCGGGGACGACACCCGCAGCTGGGGCCCGCCCTGGGTGCCCACGGCCGAGGGCACGCCCAGCCGGCAGGCGGCCTACTTCCAGTGCGCCAACCGCAACAAGCGCTCCATCGCCATCGACATGGCCACGCCCGAAGGCCAGGCCCTGATCCGCGAACTGGCGGCCCAGGCCGACGTGGTGCTGGAGAACTTCAAGGTCGGCGGCCTCAAGGCCTACGGCCTGGACTGGGAGAGCCTCAAGGCCCTGAACCCGCGCCTGGTCTACTGCTCCATCACCGGCTTCGGCCAGGAAGGCCCCTACGCCCACCGCGCCGGCTACGACTTCCTGATCCAGGGCATGGGCGGGCTGATGAGCCTGACCGGCCGCGCCGACCACGAGGAAGGCGCCGGTCCGCAAAAGGTGGGCGTGGCCCTGGTGGACATCATGACCGGGCTGTACGCCACCATCGGCGTGCTGGCCGCGCTGCGCCACCGCGACGCCACCGGCGAAGGCCAGCACATCGACCTGGCCCTGCTGGACGTGCAGGTGGCCGCACTGGCCAACCAGGCCGCCAACTACCTGACCAGCGGCGTCGCGCCCAAGCGCATGGGCAACGCCCACCCCAACATCGTCCCCTACCAGGACTTCCCCACCGCCGACGGCGACATGATCCTGGCCATCGGCAACGACGGCCAGTTCGCCAAGTTCTGCGCCGTGGCCGGCCACCCGGAATGGGCCACGGACGAGCGCTTTGCCACCAACCCGGCCCGGGTGGCGAACCGGGCCGTGCTGATCCCCCTGCTGCGCCAGGCCACGGTGATGCGCAGCACCGCCGAATGGATCGCCGCACTGGAAGATGCCGGCGTGCCCTGCGGCCCCATCAACCGGCTGAACGAGGTCTTTGCCGACCCGCAGGTCCTGGCGCGCGGGCTGAAGGTGGACATGCCCCACCCGCAGTTCGGCAGCGTGCCCCTGGTGGCCAACCCGATCCGCCTGTCCGCCACCCCCGTGCAGTACCGCGTGGCGCCGCCCACGCTGGACGAGCATGGCGCCGCCGTGCTGCGGGACTGGCTGGGGCGCTGAAGCCCCCGCGCACATGCGCCGTGCGGCGCGCTTCTTCTTGTCCTGCATCGAGGGCAGCACACCGTGACTTGACCCTGCGCAGTCCCGCGGATACGGCTTGAGCGACAATTCAGGGTTTTCCGCCAGGCGACGTTCGGGCCCTGGCCTGTTGTCCACCCCCTTTGTCCCAGGATCCGACAAGAATGAGTGCCTTCCACGAAGAGCGCGTGCTGAGCGTGCACCACTGGACCGACCGGCTGTTCAGCTTCACCACCACCCGCGACACAGGCCTGCGCTTCTCGAACGGCCACTTCACGATGATCGGCCTGAAGGTGGACGGCAAGCCCCTGCTGCGCGCCTACTCCATCGTCAGCCCCAACTACGAAGAGCACCTCGAGTTCCTGAGCATCAAGGTGCAGGACGGCCCGCTGACCTCGCGTCTGCAGCACATCAAGGTGGGCGACCACATCATCGTCGGCAAGAAGCCCACCGGCACGCTGCTGATCGACTACCTGGTGCCGGGCAAGCGCCTGTACCTGCTGTCCACCGGCACCGGCCTGGCGCCCTTCATGAGCATCATCCGCGACCCGGACACCTACGAGAAGTTCGAGCAGGTCGTGCTGGTGCACGGCGTGCGTCAGGTCAACGAACTGGCCTACCACGACTACATCACCCAGGAGCTGCCCCAGCACGAGTTCCTGGGCGAGATGATCAGCCAGCAGTTGCTTTACTACCCCACCGTCACCCGTGAGCCCTACAAGCACCAGGGCCGCGTGACCACCGTGATCGAGAACGGCCAGCTGGCCAACGATCTGGGCATCCCCCAGCTCAATGCCGCCGAAGACCGCGTGATGATCTGCGGCTCCCCCGAGATGCTGCGCGACCTGAAGACCATGATGGAAGTGCGCGGCCTGAAGGAAGGCAGCACCACCACGCCGGGCGACTTCGTGATCGAACGCGCCTTCGTGAGCCAGTAAGCGCACCCTCCTGTGCGATGCCGCTCCGGCACCGCACCAGCGCCCGCCCCTGAGCGGGCGCTGTCACGTCGGCCCAGCCGGAACGACGCCCCCGGCTTGCTCCAGATCAATTTCGGCAAGTGCGGGGGCAAAACTGACGCAAGCGGCAGGCACCTTCTGACTATCATGGGCCATGCCCCACGCACCGGTCGCCCGCCCGATCCTGTGGTCGCTCGTCGCGGCCTTGCTGACCGGCCATGCGCCAACGCAGGCCGCCCCCGATCCGGCGCCGGCCACCGAAGGTCTGGATGCCGGGGTGCCTGCCCGGTGGCAGGAGGCCTCGCCCCCCGCCCGCCAGCCGGCGGACGACGCCACCCTGGTCCACTGGTGGCAGCAGTTCCAGGATCCCCAGCTGTCGGCCCTGATCCAGGCCGCGCTGGACCGCAACCCCGACCTGCGCTCGGCCCGCGCCACCCTGGCCCAGGCCGAAGCCAGCCGCGCAGTCATCGCCGCCGGTGGCCAACCCCAGCTCTCGACGCCGGCCTCGGCCAGCCGCAACCGGGTGGACAGCAGCAACAGCAAGCTCTACAAGGTGGGGGTCAGCGCCAGCTGGGAACTGGACTGGAACCACGCCATCGACACCAGTGTCCGCGCCGCTGACGCCACCCTGCGCAGCGCCGCCCAGGATCTGGCCACGGCCCGGATGGTCATCACCTCGGACGTGGCGGTGGCCTACTTCCAGTGGCGGGGCGCCCAGTGGCGTCAGCGGGTCGCACGGGCCAACCTGGCCTCGCTGGAGGAGACGCAGCAGCTGGTGGCCTGGAAGACCCAGGCCGGCCTGCTCAGCCAGCTCGACCAGGACCAGGCCCGCCAGAGCGCCGAACAGACCCGGGCCAGTCTGGTCGCCCTGGGCACCGAGGTGGCGCAGGACGAGCACCAGCTGGCTCTGCTCACCGGTCGCACCCCGGCCGAGCTGACGGGACAGCTGGGCGAGCCCCCCCACTGGCCAGGCACCGATGAGCTCATCGCCCGCCTGCAGGTGGGCGTCCCGGCCGATCTGCTGCGGCGCCGGCCCGACCTGCGCTCGGCCGAGGCCAAGGTGCAGGCTCAGTGGTACAGCATGGTCAAAACCCGCCAGGATGGCGATGCCACCTTCGCGCTGACCGGCTCGCTGGGCCTGCAGGCCACCGCGCTGAAGGCGCTGACCAGCGGGGGCGCGGCCCTGGTGACGGCCCTGGGTTTGAACATCGACTGGCCGATCTGGGAGGGCGGCAAGCGTCAGGCCCTCATCGCCGAGCAGAAGGCCGCCTGGGACATCAGCCGCGCCAGCTATGAATCCGCGCTGCTGGGGGCCGTGCAGGATGTGGAAGACGCCCTGGTGGCCACCCGCGACAGCGTGGACCGCTGCCAGGCGCTGCAGGCCGCCACCGACGCCGCCCAACGGGTGGTGGACACCCAGCGCCAGCGGCACGAGGCCGGCCTGATCGACACCGCCACGCTGCTGGACAGCCAGCGCACGCTGCTGAGCCTGCAGACCAGCCTGGCCACGGCGCGCACCGACCAGGCGCAGGCGCTGGTGCGGCTCTACAAGTCGCTCGGCGGCGGTTGGTCGCAGGACGACATCGCCGTGGCCACGCCGGCGCCGCCCCCCTCGGACAACCCGCTGAGCGCCCTCTTCCGGAACGAACCATGACCGACGCCACCACCACCCCGCCCGAGGCCTCCGCGCTGCCCGACTGGCTGCAGGGCGACCCGCGGCCGCTCTGGAAGCGCCCGGGGCTCTGGCTGGTCGTCGGCCTGCTGGTGCTGGCCCTCGGCGGCGGGGTGGTCTGGATGCGCCAGCGGGCCGCGCAACAGGCCCCGCGCTATATCACCGAGCCCCTGGTGCGCGGCGACCTGGCCCTCACCGTCTCTGCCGACGGCACCCTGGAGCCGACCCGCTCGGTCAACATCGGCAGCGAGCTCTCCGGCACCGTCGCCCGGGTGCTGGTGGACGTGAACGACCGGGTGCGCAAGGGCCAGGTGATGGTCGAGCTGGACAGCTCCAAGTTCCAGGACCAGGTCCGACTGTCCCAGGGGGCGCTGGACAGCGCGCGGGCCAGCGTGCAACAGGCCCAGGCCACCGCCAAGGAAGCGCGGGTGGCCCTGCAGCGCCTGCAGGAAGTGGGTCGCCTGTCGGGTGGCAAGGTGCCCGCCGCCACCGACCTGGACGCCGCCCAGGCGGCGCTGGACCGGGCCGTGGCCGCCGAAGCCGCCGCGCGCGCCACGGTCGTGCAGGCCGAGGCCACCTTGCGCACCAACCGCACCAACCTCACCAAGGCCGCCATCCGCTCGCCCATCGACGGCGTGGTGCTGACCCGCTCGGTGGAGCCCGGCAACGCGGTGGCCGCCTCGCTGCAGGCCGTCACCCTGTTCACCGTGGCCGAGGACCTCAGCCACATGAAGCTCTCCGTCAACGTGGACGAGGCCGACGTCGGCCAGATCCAGGTCGGCCAGAAGGCCCAGTTCACCGTCAGCGCCTGGCCCAACCGCAAGTACCCGGCGGTCATCACCCGGGTGGCCTACGGCTCCACCATCACCGACAACGTGGTGACCTACACCACCGACCTGGAGGTGGCCAACCCCGACCTCACGCTGCGCCCGGGCATGACCGCCACCGCCACCATCGCCGCCACCGAGCACAAGAACGTGCTGCTGGTGCCGCGCAGCGCACTGAACTTCTCCCCCACCGCGGCCGCCAAGTCGGGCTCGGGCAGCAAGAGCGTGGTGTCGATGCTGATCCCCCGCCCGCCCAGCAGCGGCACGCGCAGCGCCAAGACCGACACCCGCAACGGCGGCACCCGGCAGATCTGGGTGCTGGTGGACGGGCAGCCCAAGGCCGTGGACGTGCAGCTGGGCCTGAGCAACGGCCGCCTGACCGAGGTCAGCGGCCCCGGCCTGCAGCCCGGCATGGCGGTGATCACCGAACAGCAGAGCGGCACCGCACCGTGAGCCCCGCCACGTCCACGCCGGCCGATGCGCCGCCGCTGATCCGCCTGCGCGGGGTCACCAAGACCTACGGCAAGGGCGCCATCGCCTTCCAGGCCCTCAAGGGCGTGGACCTGGACGTGCAGCGCGGCGAGTTCGTCGCCATCATGGGCCCCAGCGGCTCGGGCAAGTCCACCGTGATGAACGTGCTGGGCTGTCTGGACACGCCCAGCAGCGGCGAGTACCTCTTCGAGGGCATCCACGTGGAGCGGCTGGACCGCGACGCCCGCGCCCGCCTGCGCCGCCACCAGCTGGGCTTCGTGTTCCAGGGCTTCAATCTGCTGGCCCGCACCTCGGCGCTGGAGAACGTGGAACTGCCCCTGCTCTACCGGGGCACACCCACGGCCGAGCGCCACACCGCGGGCCGCGCCGCGCTGGCGCGTGTGGGCCTGGACGGCTGGGAGAGCCACACCCCCGGCGAGCTCTCCGGCGGCCAGCAGCAGCGCGTGGCCATCGCCCGGGCCATCGTCACCCAGCCGGCCGTGCTGCTGGCCGACGAGCCCACCGGCAACCTCGACAGCGCCCGCAGCCAGGAAATCATGGCCCTGCTGGCCGAGCTCAACCGCAGCGGCATCACCGTGCTGATGGTGACCCACGAGCCGGACATGGCCGCCTGGGCCCACCGGGTGGTGCACTTCCGCGATGGCCGCATCGAGCGCGACGAGGCGCAGACCCCGGTCACGGCCGCGCCGCCTCAGGAGGAAGCCGCCTGATGTGGGCCAGCTCCATCCTGCTGGCCCTGCGGGCCATCCGGCGCAACCTGCTGCGCTCCTTCCTGACCGTGCTGGGCATCGTCATCGGGGTGGCCGCGGTGATCACCATGGTCACCGTGGGCAATGGCGCCACCCAGGCGGTGCGCGACCAGATCAGCAGCCTGGGCAGCAACCTACTGCAGGTGCGCCCCGGCCAGCGTCTGGGCCCGGGCATGGGCACGGCCGGCGCACCGCCGTTCAAGGAAGCGGATGTCGAGGCCATCTCGGCGCAGATCGGCGGCCTCAAGGCCGTGGCCCCCGAGGTGCGCTCGGCCGTCACCGTGGTGGCCAACGGCAAGAACTGGTCGACCACCGTCACCGGCAGCACCAACGCCTACTTCCTCACCAACAACTGGAACCTGGCCGGCGGCCGGGTCTTCAGCGACGAGGAGCAGACGGCCGGCGCCGCAGTCTGCGTCATCGGCGCCACCGTGCAGCGCGAACTCTTCGGTGCCAGCAGCAACCCGCTGGGTGAGCAACTGCGGGTCAAGTCCTTCTCCTGCCAGATCGTCGGCCTGCTGGCGCCCAAGGGCCAGGCCGCCATGGGCATCGACCAGGACGACACGGTGATCGTGCCGCTGCGCACCGCCCAGCGCCGCGTCACCGGCAGCACCAAGATCAACACCCTGCTGATCTCGATGCAGGAGGGCGCGGACAGCGCGCGCATCACCGACAAGCTCACCGCCCTGCTGCGCGACCGCCGCAAGCTGGCCGAGGGCGTGGACAACAACTTCAACGTGCTGGACACCGCCCAGATCGCCCAGACCCTGTCGGGCACCACCGCGCTGATGACCTCGCTGCTGGGCGCGGTCGCCGCGGTCAGCCTGCTGGTGGGCGGCATCGGCATCATGAACATCATGCTGGTCAGCGTGACCGAGCGCACCCGCGAGATCGGCGTGCGCCTGGCCATCGGCGCGCTGGCGCGCGAGGTGCTGCTGCAGTTCCTGGTCGAGGCGGTGGTGCTGTCCTCGCTGGGCGGGCTGGTGGGCATCTTCCTGGCCACCGGGGCCTCGTTGGGCATCACCGCGCTGATGGGCGTGCCCTACCTGTTCAACCCGGGCGTGAACCTGCTGGCCTTCGCCTTCTCGGCGGCCATCGGGGTGATCTTCGGCTACTTCCCGGCCCGCCGGGCCGCGCAGCTGGACCCGATCGACGCCCTGCGGCACGAATGACGCGGGCGTTCTGAGCCCGCTTCAGTTCGTGCTGGCCTGCCGCCCCTGCCACCAGGCCCCGGCGAAGATGCCGGCCAGCGCCCACAGCAGGTCCCAGCTGCCCGCGCCCAGGCCTGCGATGGCCGGACCGGGGCAGACCCCGCACAGGCCCCAGCCGATGCCAAACAGCGCCGAGCCGATCACCGTGTCCCGGTTCCAGGCCGAGGCATGGCGCTCGAAGTTGCCCCCCAGCAGCGGCGCTTGGCGCCAGCGCGGCAGCAGGGCATAGGCCAGTGCGGTCAGCACCACGCCGCCGCCCATCACCAGCACCAGGCCGAAGTCCTGCCAGCGCAGAAAGCTCAGCACCACCTGCGGCTGGATCATGGTCGAGGCCGCCAGGCCGAAGCCGAACAGGGCCCCGCCCAGCAGCACCGCCAGAAAGCGCGGCAGATCCAGCCGGTAGGCACCGCCTTGCGCCGGAGTGGCGGGCGAAGAGGAAACGTCGTTCATCGCGCCACTCCCGCGGGCAGCCAGGCGGCCACGAGCTGGGCCGTGGCAAAGGCCGTGGCCATGAAGACCAGCACCGCGCCCACCGAGGGCAACTGGAAGGAGCCCATGCCGCAGATGCCATGGCCGGAGGTGCAGCCGTTGCCGCGCCGCGCGCCATAGCCCACCAGCAGACCGCCCAGCAGCAGCTGCCAGACCGGCAGGCCGGTGTGCATGGGCTGGCGCGGGCTGAAGAACAGCCACCACACCGCCGCGCCCAGGATCAGGCCCAGCGCGTAGACCAGGCGCCAGGCTCGGCTGTTCAGGTAGCGCGGCTGCTGGAAGGCGCTGCGCTGCGACACGAACGACCAGGTGCTGGAGAAGACCGAGCTCATGCCGCCCACCCGGCCGGTGGCCAGGAACAGCCAGGCCACGCCCAGCCCGATGAACACCCCACCCACGAGGTAATGGGCCCAGCCCGTCGGAAACCACTGCATCATGGCGGCCAGTGTACCCACGGGGGTTCCGCCATGCCGCAGCGGCCTGCGGCCCCTCCACTACCATGCGGGGTTTTGCCGCCACGCCCCACCTCGCTCCATGCCCGACGACGCCCTGCCCCTGGTCCATGTGGACGACGACCTGGTGGTGATCGACAAGCCCGCGGGCCTGTTGTCGGTGCCCGGCCGCGGACCGGACAAGGCCGACTGCGCGGCCTCGCGCGTGCAGGCCCGCTTTGCAGACGCGCTGGTGGTGCACCGCCTGGACATGGGCACCTCGGGCCTGCTGGTGTTCGGCCGCGGCCCGGCGGCGCAGCGGGCCCTGTCGATGGCCTTCGAGCAGCGCCTGACGAGCAAGCGCTACCAGGCCCTGGTGGCCGGCTGGCCGGCGCAGGCCGAAGGCCGCATCGACCTGCCGCTGATCTGCGACTGGCCCAACCGGCCCCGTCAGATGGTGAGCCACACGGTGGGCAAGCCCTCGCTGACACTGTGGCAGCGCCTGGAGGCCCATGCCCTGGGCGCCCGGCTGGCCCTGGAACCCATCACCGGCCGCTCACATCAGTTGCGGGTGCACCTGCAGGCCATCGGCCACCCCATCCTGGGTGACGAGCTCTATGCCCCGCCCGAGGTGCAGGCCGCCGCCCCGCGATTGATGCTGCATGCCGAGCGGCTCACGCTGCCGCACCCGCGCAGCGGTGAGCCGCTGGTGCTGCACGCGCCGGTGCCGTTCTGATCGCCGGCGGCGGTCGCCACCGCCCCCATTCAGGCGGGCAGACGGAAGACTTCCACCGCCGAGCGCAGGGCCTCGGCCTGGCTGCGCAGCGTCGCCGCGGCCGCGCTGGATTCCTCCACCAGCGCCGCGTTCTGCTGGGTCATGGTGTCCAGGCCCTGCACCGCCTCGCCCACCTGGCTCACGCCGGTGCTCTGCTCGGCGGTGGCGTGGGAAATCTCGGCCAGCAGGCAGTCCACCTGGGCCACCTGGGTCACCACCTGCTCGATGGTGCTGCCGGCCTCGCCCACCAGGCCGGCACCGCTCTCGATGCGCTCGACGCTGGTGGCGATCAGGCCCTTGATCTCGCGGGCGGCTTCGGCGCTGCGCTGGGCCAGGGCCCGCACCTCGCTGGCCACCACCGCGAAGCCGCGCCCGGCCTCGCCGGCACGGGCCGCCTCGACCGCCGCATTCAGGGCCAGGATGTTGGTCTGGAAGGCGATGCCGTCGATCACCCCGGTGATGTCGCCGATCTTGCGCGACTGGGCGGAGATCTCGTCCATGGCCTGCACCACGTTGCGCACAGCCGAGCCGCCACGCTGCGCCACGTCGGAGGCCGAGCCGGCCAGGCGCTTGGCCTCGGCGGCCGAGGCCACGCCCTGCTGGACGGAGCCGGAGATCTGCGCCATCGAGGCCGCCGTCTCCTGCAGGTGGCTGGCCGCCTGCTCGGTGCGCGAAGACAGATCCAGGCTGCCCGCAGCCACCTCGCCACTGGCGGTCAGGATGCCATCGGCCAGCTGGCGCACCTCGCCCACCAGCCGACGCAGGCTGCCCTGGGTGCGGGCCAGTTCGGACAGCAGGCTGCCTTCGCAGGCCGCAGCGGGAATCTGCTGGGTCAGATCGCCTTCGGCGATGTTGCGCAGCAGCCGGCCCGCATCCTCGGGCTCGCCGCCCAGGGTCTGGCACATGGTGCGCCGGGCCAGCAGCAGCGAGACCACCGCCACCGCGATGGCCAGCACGGCCAGCCCCATCGCCCAGGCTTTGGCCTGGGCCGCGGTGGCCTGCGCCGCGCTGTCGGAGGCGGCCAGCATGTCCTGCGCCTGCTTGCCCAGGTCCATCACCTTGGCCCGCAGGGCGCGCCAGGCCGGGGTTTCCTTCTGCTTGAGGGTCGAGACGGCGCTGGCGGGGTCGGCCGCCAGGGCGGCCAGCACGGCCTGCTGCACCTCGCGGTGCTGGGCGCGCAGCGTGCCCACCTCGGCCAGCATCGGCTCGATCGGAGTGCCCTGGGCCAGCGGACGCATCTCCTGGTAGCGCTGCTCGAAGTTCTCGGCCGCCTTCTTCAGGTTGTCCTGGGCCTTGGTGTCGGCCGGGTCCAGCACGATGTTGCGCAGGGCCTGACCCATCTGCAGGCCCTCGGCGTACAGAGAGGAAGCCCCGGCGGCCAGACGCTCCTCGCGGGCCAGCAGACCGGCATAGGTGTGCTCCACCCGGAACAGACCGGCCAGCGACACGACCAGCGCGGTCGAGAACAGGAGCGCGGGCGCCACCGTGGAAAGGGTCAGACGGGCGCTGAATTTCATGTTGTGTTCCCTGCAAGACGTCGCGTGCCGGATCGGCACACCCTGGGCGGGGTTTCGACGGCTGGGCGGCAGACTTGAGGACAGCCGCGGCAAATCTGCGCAGAATCAGTTTTTTCCGATCACCTCTGCCCCTCATGCGCCAAAGCGTCGACCTCGCCAAGTGCTACCGCCTGCTCAACCACGGCCCCACCGTGCTGGTGAGCGCCCGCCACGCGGGCCGCGCCAACGTGATGGCGGCGGCCTGGTGCATGCCGCTGGACTTCGACCCGCCCAAGGTGGCGGTGGTGCTGGACAAGAACACCTTCACCCGCGGGCTGCTGGAAGCCTCGGGCCATTTCGCCCTGTGCGTGCCTTGCGCCGGCCAGGTGGACCTGGTGGAGCGGCTGGGTTCCACCAGCGGCCGCGAGGAGGACAAGTTCGCCCACCCGGACCTGCAGCTGATCGACGAGCCCGCTGCCCGCTCCCCCCTGGTGGCCGGCTGCGTGGCCTGGCTGGACTGCGTGCGCCTGGCCGAGCCGGTCATCGAGGGGCGCTACGACCTCTTCCTGGGCCAGGTGCAGGCGGCCTGGGCCGATGATGCGGTGTTCCGCAACGGCCATTGGGAATTCGAGGGCGCACCGGACGCCCTGCGCACCCTGCATCACGTGGCCGGTGGCCACTACCTGACCATCGGCCGCCCGCTGGACGCCCGCTGAGCCGGGAACCGGCTCAGGGCGCGGAAGCGGCCTGCGCAGCCTGCAGCGGCGCGCGCAGCAGGCGCTCGAAGTCGCGCGGTGCCACGTATTGGATCACCGGCTTGGCGCGGGCCGCCTCGCCCTCGGCCGGTGGCAGCGCCACGGCCACGCCCCGCTCGGGGTAGAGCAGTTGCACCACGCCGTCCGCGCCCACATGGCGCTGCGTCGGCGGGCCGAAGCGCTGGACCACGGTGGCCTCGTCCAGCCGGGCCGCCGGGATGAAAGCCAGGGCCGACACCGCGATGCGCCGGGCCGCGTCCAGGTCCTGCGGCGCCAGTTCGCGGCGGCGCACGGCACCTTCGCGCCCGCCTTCCACCTCGCCGCGGGGCGAGCGGTCCCAGGCCTGACGCAGCCAGTCCGGGTCCGCCGCCACGGACATCACCAGCTTGCCATTGACGAAGGCCGCCTGGAAGCTCTCCACATAGGCCTCCAGGGCGGGGGCCTGGCCCTGAACCGAGATCAGGGCCACCTTGAAGTCCTGCGGCCAGAGCCCCTCGGCATCGCCCAGGGTGGCGGAGCCCAGGTGCAGCCCGAACACCGTACTGCCCCCGGCACCATCGGCCTGCACCTGCCAGGGCAGGCCCTGGGCGGCCGGCGCGGCGTCGTGCGGGGACAGCTGCCAGCGCAGCAGCGGCCAGCCCAGGGCCAGGGCCAGCAGCAGCAGCGTGATGCCCAGCGACAGCACGATGGGGCGCTGCCACCAGGCAGTGGCACGGCGCGGTGCGGCCGCGTCATCCGACAGAGCGGGCGATTCGGGTGCGTTGTCGGGCGGTTTGGGAGCGGGAACTTCAGCCATGCAGGACATTCTCGCCCGCGCCGGCGGGATTGCGTATGCTCTGCCGCATGAGCCGCACACCCACCGTCCTCACCATCATCACCGGCCATTCGCGCGGCCTGGGCGAGGCGCTGGCCCGCCAGTGCCTGCAGGCCGGCCATCTGGTCATCGGCATTGCACGCCACCGCCACACCGGGCTGGACGCCGAGGCCCTGCGCGACGACACCCCCTTCCAGCAGTGGGAACACGACCTGGCCGAACCGCAGGCCGCCGGCTGGGCCCTGCTGGAGTGGCTGCAGGCCCAGCCCGCGGATCGCTTCGGCCGCGCCACGCTGATCAACAACGCCGGCGTGCTGGCCCCGCCCCGGCCCCTGGCCGACAGCGACCCCGGCGACACCGCGCGCGTGCTGCGGGTGGGGCTGGAGGCGGCCATGACGCTGACGGGCCTGTTCCTGCGCGGCACCCAGGGCTGGAGCGCCCGGCGCCAGGTGCTCAACGTGTCCTCCGGCCTGGGCCGGCGCGCCATGGCCGGCAGTGCCGCCTACTGCGCCGCCAAGGCCGGGCTGGACCACTTCACCCGCGCGGTCGCGCTGGAACAGGCCGCCCTGCCCAACGGCGCACGGCTGGTCTCCCTGGCGCCCGGGGTGGTGGACACCGACATGCAGCAGCAGCTGCGCGGGGCCGACCCCGCCGCCTTCCCCGACCAGGGCCGCTTCCAGGCCCTGTGGGACCAGGGGCAGCTGGCCACGCCCGAGGCCACCGCCCGCCAGCTGCTGGCCCGGCTGGAGCGGCCCGACTTCGGCAGCGAGCCCATCGGCGATGTGCGGGAAGGCTGAGCACCGCACATGACCGCCCTGTCCCCGTCCCCAGACGCCGCCGCACACCCGTCCCGCCACAACGCCTGGCTGCTGCTGCCGGTGGCCCTGGCCCTGCTGGTCTCGGGCTGGCAGCCCTACGACCGCGCCACCTGGTGGCTGGAAGTGGCCCCGGTGCTGATCGCCGCGCCGGTGCTCGTCGCCTCCCACCGGCGCTTTCCGCTCACCCCGCTGCTGGCCACGCTGATCGCGGTGCATGCGCTGATCCTGATCTACGGCGGCGCCTACACCTACGCCCGCGTGCCGCTGGGCTACTGGATGCAGTCGCTGTGGGACGGCAGCCGCAACCCCTACGACCGCATCGGCCACCTGGCCCAGGGCTTCGTGCCGGCCCTGGTGGCCCGGGAGATCCTGGTGCGCCGCGGGCTGCAGGCCGGCCCCTGGCTGCTGAGTTTCCTGTGCCTGTGCGTGGCCGAAGCCATCAGCGCCTGGTACGAGCTGATCGAATGGGGCGCGGCCGTGGCCCTGCAACAGGGGGCGGACGCCTTTCTCGGCTCCCAGGGCGACCCCTGGGACACCCAGGAAGACATGGCCTGCGCCGGCCTGGGCGCCCTGCTGGCCCTGACCCTGCTGCGGCGCTGGCACGACCGACAGTTGACCGCCATCAAGGTCACCACCCCACGCCGTGCAGGCTGAGCCCAACTTGAGGACAATTGCAGGATGCTCAGCCATGTCCTGCTCAAGTGGTCGATCCCCGCCATCTTTTTGGCCTCCATCCTGGTGGTGCACCTGCGCGGCCGGGTGCGCCACAGCTTCTGGAAGCAGGTGTTCGACCATTCCGGCCTGCTGGCCCCGGTGAACGTCTTCCTGTACGCCACCTCGGCGGTTCCCAACAAGCCCTACCTGCCGGTCAGCACCTTTCCCGAGCTGGACCTGCTGATCCAGAACTTCGACACGATCAAGGCCGAGGGCTTGGCCCTGATGGAGGCCACCAAGCTGCGCCGCCCCGACCAGAACGACGACGCCGGCTTCAACTCCTTCGCCAAGTCGGGCTGGAAGCGCTTCTACCTGAAGTGGTACGACGACGCCCACCCGTCGGCCAAGCGCCTGTGCCCCAAGACCACCGAGTTGCTGCAGCAGATCCCGTCGATCAAGGCGGCCATGTTCACCGAGCTGCCGCCCGGCGCCACGCTGAGCCCGCACCGCGACCCCTATGCCGGCTCGCTGCGCTACCACCTGGGCATCGCCACGCCCAACAGCGACAACTGCTTCATCGACGTGGACGGCCAGCGTTACAGCTGGCGTGACGGCGAGGGCGTGATCTTCGACGAGAGCTTCATCCACCACGTCGAGAACAACACCGACCAGAACCGGCTGATCTTCTTCGCCGACATCGAGCGTCCGCAGCGTTGGGGCTTTGCCCGCGCCTTCAACCACTGGTTCGGCCGCCACATCGTCGCCGCCGCAGCCTCGCCCAACGAACAGGGCGACAAGACCGGCCTGGTGAACCGCCTGTTCATCATCTCGGCAGTGATGGGCCAGTGGCGCCGCCGCTTCAAGAACTGGAACCGCACGGTCTACCAGCTGACCAAGCTGGCCCTGGTGGCGGCCATCGTCGCCTGGCTGGTCTGGGGCTGAACGAACGCCACGCCCTGGCGCCGCCCGCCGGCGCTCAGGCCAGTTCCAGCAGGTGGGTCAGGTCCCAGGCGGCCCGCGGGTCGGCCAGGGCGGCACGCTCGGCATGTTCGTGGCGCTTGATGGCCACGTAGGTCTCCAGCAACGGCGCCCCCAGCAGCTCGCGCAGCACGGTGCTGCGCTCCAGTGCGTCGAGGGCGGTCGGCAGATCGCGCGGCAAGGCCACATCGTCCCCCGCGCCGGCCTGCGGCGCCAGGCCGTTCTTCAGGCCATGCAGGCCCAGGCCCAGCGTCAGGGCCACGGTCAGGTAGGGGTTGGCATCGCCCCCCGGCAGGCGGTTTTCCACCCGGCGGCTGGAGGCGCCGGACGCCGGGATGCGGAAGGCCAGTGAGCGCTCCTCCGGGCCCCAGCTGGCGTGCGAGGGCGAGGCATTGCTCAGCGCGATGCGCACATAGGACATGTCGTGCGGGGCGAAGAAGGCCATGGCCCCCGCCGCCTCGGCCTGCAGGCCCGCCACGAAGTGGCCCAGCGCGGCACTGTCGCGGCCATCGGGCTCGGCGAACAGGTGCGGCCACTGGGCGCCCCGGCGCTGCACGCTGAAGTGCCAGTGCATGCCGGTGCCCGGCTCGCCCAGGAAGGGCTTGGGTGCGAAGCTGCACAGGAAGCCATGGCGCGCAGCGATCTCGCGGGCCAGGCGCTTGAAGCGGAACACCGCATCGGCCATGGCCAGCGGCTCGCCATGGCGGAAATTGACCTCGTACTGCGACAGGGCCGACTCGTGGGCATGGCCGTTGACCGGGATGCCCAGCGCATCGCAGGCCGCGTACAGATCGTCGAAATAGGCCTCGAAGTGGGTCAGCCGCTCCAGCGAGGCCACCTCGCAGGCGCGCTCGCGGGTGGGCGCGGCGGCATGGCCGGCCGGCGCCTTCAGGCTGCCATCGGCCGCGTCGCGGGTCAGCAGGAACATCTCCAGCTCGGGCGCCACCTGGGCCTGCAGGCCGGCCTCGGCATAGCGGGCCAGCACCCGGCGCAGCGCGGCCCGGGGCGACCAGGCAGAGGCATCCACCGGACCGGCGGCCGTGCGCAGGGCGCCGGTGGGCTCGCAGATGACGGTGCGCTCGGACGGCCGGCCCGGCCGCGGGGCCAGGGTGCGCAGGTCGGGCACCAGCTGCATGTCGTCGTAGGTGTCGGGCAGCAGCGGGCCGAAGACCGCCTCGGGCTCGCCAGAGGTCAGCGTCAGGCCCATGACGACCGAGGGCAGACGGCAGCCGCCCATGCCGACGAAGTCGTCGGCGTGCACCAGCTTGCCCCGGGCCACGGAGGTGAAATCGCCCAGCACGCATTCGACCAGGCGGACGGGTTCACCGGCCAGGGCATCGCGCAGTTGCTGGGTGGCGGGACGGGGCAGTGCAAACATGAAAAGAACCGGAAAAGCGGCAACCCCACCATGATAGGCGGCCCCCACCCGGGCGAGAATCCGGGCAGATCCTTCTGCCTCGCCGTGGACACCTCTGCCCTCCGACGACAGCTGGGCCTGCTGGAGCAGGCTTGGCGCGACCACCCCGCCCGCTTCACCCGCCTGAGCGCCCTGCAGGCCGCCGCCCTGTTGGCGCTGGCCGGCCTGCCCGGGCTGCTGGGCCTGCTCGCCCTGCTGCTGCCCCTGGGCTTGTGGCTGGCCGGCGGCTCGGCGTGGTGGTGGGCCCTGGCACCGCTGGGCGCCGCCCTGCTGTGGGCCAGCGCGGCCCTGTGGCGCCCGGAACCGCCGCCGCAGGACGGCGTGGTGCTGACCCTGGCCCAACTGCCCCGGCTGGACGAGCTGCTGCAGCGCCTGACCGAGGCCGCCCATGCCCGCCCACTGGGCGAGGTGCGCCTGACCCCCGAACAAGAGCTGCGCGTGCTGCCCACCAGCCCGCTGGGCCTGCTGGGGGGCGGCCGGCCGCAGCTGCGCATCGGCCTGCCCCTGCTGATGGGGCTGGACGGGCCGCAGTTTGCCGCCCTGCTGGCCCGCGAGATGCACGGCCTGCGGCGCGGCTCCCTGGCCAGCTGGATGGCCCACTGGCGCCAGCGCTGGCACGGCCTGCTGGCCGAACGCCTGCCCCCGGCCCCCGGCCCCCGTGCCACCGGCTGGGGCCTGCTCCTGTGGCACCGCCTGGCCCGGGTCTTCCTGCTGCGGGCCCTGGTGAGCGAGCGCCTGAACGGCCCGGCCGCCGACGCCTGGGCCGCCCGCTGGACCGGCGCCACCGGCCAGCGCATCCTGGCCGATGCGCTGATCGCCCGGGCGGTACAGGCGCGCTACCTGTCCCAGCAGTTCTGGCCCCAGGTGTGGGCCGCCGCCCGCAGCGAACGCCGCCCGAACGCCCACCCCATGCGCGACCTGCGGGTGCTGATGCGCCAGAGCCTGCGCCACCCCGAAGCCCCGCAATGGGCCCAGGACGCCCTGCGCACGCCCGCCGCGGCGGATGCGCCCGACTTCAGCCTGCGCGTGCGCGTGCAGGCCCTGGTGGAGAAGCTCTCGCCCTTGACCGTGCCCGCGGTCAGCGCGGGCGAGATCCTGCTGGGCCAGGCCCTGCCCCGCCTGGCCGATGCCCTGGACAGCGCCTGGCAGACCCAGCAGGCCGACACCTGGCTGCAGCGCCACCAGATCTGGCGCCAGCAGGCCCAGTGGCTGGACGAACTGAACGCGGCGGATGCCGACGGCCCGCTCGAGAAATCCGAAGCCCTGTTCCAAGGCCGCCTGACTCAGGCCCTGGGCACGCCGGCCGAGGCCGCGGCCGCCTGGCGCCGGGTGATCGACCGCCACGCGGCCCCCGCCGAGGCCCGCCTGGGCCTGGCCCGCGCCCTGCTGGCCGGGGTGCCGCCCGTCGAGCCCCTGACCTGCCAGCCGGAACTGCTGCCCGAGCAGGCCGAGGCCCTGCGCCTGCTGCAGACCCTGGCCGACGAGGGCCGCGCCTCGGCCACCTATGCCGAAACCCTGGCCGCCGACCCGCGCTGGCGGGTGCCCGCCGCCCGGCTGCTCATCCAGCAGCTGAGCCTGCGCGAGGACTTTGCCGCCCTGCAGGCCGCCCGCGTGCGCCTGCGTGCGCTGGAAGACGAGGCCCAGGCCGCCCTGACCGTGCTGCACGACTGCCAGGGCGAGCAGAAATTCCTGCCCGGCGGCCTGCCCACCCGGGTGCTGCGACCGGTGCTGGCCCTGCTGCAGGGCGAACATGCCGTGGGCCGCGCCTGGCACTGGCGCAAGACCTCCACCATGGCCAAGGGCTGGGCCCTGCACCTGCTGGTGATCGAACGCTCGCGCACCCTGGTGCAGCCGGATCCGCAGGTCTGGGGCCCTGAACTGGCCCGGCAGCTGGCCGAGGCCCTGCCGCTGGACTGGTGCGTCATCGACCTGGCCCACCCCGAATGGAAGCCCCTGGACCGGGCCGACCTGGTGCAGCAGTTCCGCGCCGACGATGCCCAGTGCATCCACACCGGCCTGGCGCGCAAGGCATAGACCCCACGCCCAGCGCGCCCGCCCCCGCTTCCTACAATGCTGCAGTGCACCTTTTGAACGCCGACCTCCACAGCCACTCGACCGCGTCGGATGGCAGCCTCAGCCCCAGCGAACTGGCGCGGCGTGCCCACGCGGGCGGGGTGCAGCTGTGGGCCCTGACCGACCACGACGAGCTGGCCGGCCAGGCCGAAGCCGCCGCCGAGGCGCGGCGCCTGGGCATGGTCTACATCCCCGGCGTCGAGGTGTCCGTCACCTTTGCCGGTGAAACCGTGCACATCCTGGGCCTGGACGTGGACCCCGCGCACCCGGCCCTGGTGCAAGGCCTGCACGAGTTGCGCGCCGGCCGCGAAGGCCGCGCCCGCGCCATGGGCGAGAGCCTGGCCCGCGCCGGCATTCCCGGTGCGTACGAAGGCGCCCTGGCCTACGCCGAGAACCCGGAGTTGGTCTCGCGCACCCACTTCGCCCGCTTCCTGGTGGACCACGGCCACTGCAGCAGCGTGCACGAGGTCTTCCAGCGCTACCTGAAGGAAGGCAAGCCCGGCTTCGTGGAACACCGCTGGGCCGGCCTGGGCGAGGCGCTGGGCTGGATCCGCGCCGCGGGTGGCGTGGCGGCCATCGCCCATCCGGCGCGCTACCGCTTCAGCCCCACGGCCGAATACGCCCTGTTCTCCGAGTTCAAGGAACACGGCGGCCAGGGGGTGGAAGTGACCTGCGCCAGCCACTTCCCCGACGAAGTGGCCAAGTACGCCGACATGGCCCGCGAATTCGGCCTGCTGGCCTCGCGCGGCAGCGACTTCCACGCCCCCGGCGAAAGCCGCGTGGAGCCTGGCAGCCTGCCCGACCTGCCCGGCAAAGTCACCCCCATCTGGAGCCTGTGGCAGGACCGCCTGCCCGCCCAACGCGCCCCGGCGCCACTGTGCGACGCCTGAGCGCGCACAATGCTGGGCATGGCCCAGTATTTCGAAATCCACCCTGAAACCCCGCAGCCCCGCCTGATCAAGCAGGCCGTGCAGCTCATCCAGAAGGGCGGCGTGCTGGCGGTGCCCACCGACACCAGCTACGCCCTCGTCTGCCACCTGGACGACAAGAACGCCGTGGACCAGGTGCGCCGCATCCGGCAGATGGACGACAAGCACCTGCTGACCCTGCTGTGCCGCGACCTGTCCGAGCTGTCCACCTACGCCATGGTGGACAACCGCCAGTTCCGCCTGGTCAAACTGGGCTCGCCCGGCGCCTTCACCTTCATCCTGGAGGCCACCAAGGAAGTGCCCCGCCGGCTCTCGCACCCCTCGCGCCGCACCATCGGCCTGCGCGTGCCCGACCACCCGGTGATGCAGGCCCTGCTGGAAGAACTGGGCCAGCCCGTGCTGGCCACCACCTTCATCCCCCCCGGCGAAACCGACGCGCTGAACGACCCGGACGAGATTCGCGCCCGGTTTGAAAAACAACTTGCTGGCGTCATCAGCGCCCCCGGCTGCCCGGGCCAACCCTCCACCATCATCGACCTGACCGGCGACGAGCCGACCGTGGTGCGCCCAGGACGCGGCGACCCGGCGAAACTGGGTTTGTGAGGGCGGGCGCCTGGGAAGGCGCCCCCCATCCTTTCCCTCCAAGAACCCGCTCCGGCCTGTGGCCCTAACAGCCGGCGCAGCCCGCGCCGTGGGCCGAACACGGCTAAGCAGCGCTCCGCTCACCCCCAAATGGGGGGATTCTGATGCTTTTGACGCTTCTGTACGGGATGTTATTCTGCACGCAAGCAAAATTTTTCAATCCCGACAAGCACTTGGCCTGCAATGCACTGGAATGTTATCCGTCACGTCGGGATGTTATGCGTCACTTTTGACATATATAACCAGTTAGGCCCTTTGCGCACATGAACAACAAGCCAATCGAGTCCATTTTCCAGATCCTCGCGACTCACCGCGAAGGGCTTGAGGCGGTGCGTTCTGGACAGTCCTTCATTCCCCTTCTGGCGCTTCTTGAATATCCATTGCAGCAAGTGCAATCAACCATTTCCAGCGCATTAGCTATCGTCGGACTCTCGCGGCAGGAGATTGATCGCGCATCAGTTGAGCACATTACTCTGTTTGCGCTGACCAAGGACGACTTGAGCACTTACTGGGGCACACTTGCCATCACTTGGCTAGAACAAGGACTTCATATAAATGAGCCTCTAGCCACGGCGCTAGAGCGAGTTGCTCAAAACAAGCGATTCAGCCAAGCGGATAGGCACCGAGCTTTTGCTTTGGCAAAGCGTTGGCAACGGACGCCTAATAGCCACCAAGATCATTAAAGTGGGGCAATTTTTCTATGCCAAACACCTGTCCTCAGCCTAACTGTCGGTTCAACGCGGACGCCAACACTGGCCGTGCCTGCGGCATTTTCATGGCCAGTGTTGGTACCCTACGCGCTTCGCGCTCCGGCGCCGGTTAACCTGGGCGTTAGGCTTTTTCATGCGCGTCTACGACCTTACTGGTGCTCAATACGGAATCAGCAACATTGCGCTGCGACGGATAAAGATTTCGCGGTTTGCTGAGTTGAATGACCCATTTGAACTGCTCGCCGTCAACCTGGCCGACAAGACAAAGCGAGCCGCATTCAAGCGGGTCAAGGATGAACTGAACCAATCCAAAGGCCTGATTTGTTTCAGCCGAAATTGGAAGAACCCTGTTCTGTGGGGACACTACGCAGAAAAGCACAGTGGCATCGCGTTAGGTTTCGACATACCTGACTCCTACCTTGCCACCGTTATCTACGCCAAAAGCCTACTCAACGTTGATCTTCATCTGAGCAAAGGCCGTCCACCACGAGAACTCGTGGACAGGCTCATCCGAACGAAGTTCCACGATTGGAAGTATGAAAACGAAGTTCGCCTTTTCGTCGAACTAGATCATGATTCGGTCGAGGCTGGAAAATACTTCATGCCATTCTCGGACAACATCAATCTTCGGGAGGTAATACTGGGCCCCAAGTGCGATCTACCTCTTCAGGGTGTTCAGGAGTTGCTGGCAAAACGAGCATCAGATGCTAAGGTCATCCAGGCGCGAATCGCCTTCATTCGCTTTGAGGTGCTTGAGAACCAAGCAGCAACAAAGGCAGATGCATCTTGAAGAATCAAATAGTGCAAGTGCAACACTGTGCCTACGCTCCCCAGCCTAACTGGGGGTTCAACGCGGACACCAACAGCGGGCATGCCTTCGGCATTTTTATGCCCGCTATTGGCACCCTCCAGCCTAACGGCTTCCGGTGCCGGTTAACCAGGCGTTGAGGCCGTAGCAAAACCCTTTGAAGCGCTGATTGGATGCTTGGGCTGAAAAATCGACCGCTCAGATCGATCCAGGATCGCCGATCGAGGGATGGGCAAGGGGTGAAGATCCCCTGGGTTTTGGGTGGTTCTTCATGATCAGACTTTTTCTACAGCCTCGTTAGGTGCCTTATGTTCAGCGCTGCGGTATTCGATATGGACGGTCTTTTAATTGACTCCGAGCGAGCGATAAGAGATGCATGGCAATCCGCAGCTCAGGAACGTGGAATTACCATTTCCACTTCGCAATACACTTCTGTCGTTGGGCGAGCCTCGGCAGAAGCCGATGCCCAACTTGCATCATTTCTTGGTGGGGAAAAAGCCCTTGAAGAAATTCGCCAAGTTGTCATTTCCAAACTGAGAGTTTTCCCTGCCAAACCAGGCGCAACAGAACTTCTAACTGGTTTAAGAAAACGTGAAATTCCTTGTGCAATTGCATCATCAAGCAGCACCACTGAAATCAAACAGCGGCTTGAAGCCGTTGGTCTAGCGGAGTATTTCCATTCCTTTGCAGGTGGAAATGAAGTTCCAAAAGGCAAACCCGACCCATCTGTATATCTACTCGCAGCACTGCGGTTAGGCATTTCTCCTGAAAAATGTCTGGCGTTTGAAGATAGTCAGAACGGGATAAAATCAGCCGTGTCAGCAGGAATGCAGGTTGTAGCAGTGCCCGACCTTATAAAACCAGACACTTCTAATTGTTTAATAGAACTTGACTCACTTAATCACGCTGTCCAGCACATTGAAGCATGGTTTCCAAATGCAAAAACAAGCACCTAACACTTCTACAGGGACTTCCCGCTGAGTCAACGGTGTTCAGTGTTCTTCTTCCCAAGCCGTATTCCTTTCAGGTGAATAGCAGGACGTGGTGATCGAAGGCGCCACCGTGGAAGGACAGACTGCACATCTACAGGCGGGCTTGTGTCGGTGGTGTTCACCGAGGCCCCAGATACGAACCGCTCGGCAGGGCTCCATTCACTCGACGTGCTTTGCGCACGCAAGGGTTATCGAGTTCACCTGCCGCCGGTCTGACCTGTGGTGGGCATCTTCGGGCGCACGTCCGGTTGTGGAATCGAGGGTTTTGTCTTCGGGCTCAGGCCGCGGGCTGGGGTCGGAGACAGCAGCGTGCCGCGGGTGGTTCGGGGATGTGGTCGGGGTTGAACGCCACGCCACGCGTCAGAACGGCCCACAGAATGCGGGCATTCTTGTTGGCCAGCGCGACGACAGCCTTTTGCCAGCCCACGCGCTCCTTGAGTTGCACCAACCACAGGCTGATGCGATCGGTGCGTTTGCCGGCACTCATCACGGCGGACTTGGCGCCCTGGATCAGCAGGGTGCGCAGGTAGTCGTCGCCGCGCTTGGTGATGCGCCCGAGGCAGGCCTTGCCGCCGGTGGAGTTCTGGCTGGGCACCAGGCCGAGCCAGGCACCGAACTGGCGGGCGTTGTCGAACTGGCTGAAGTCGCCCACGCTGGCCACCAGGGCCGAGGCGGTGACCGGGCCGATGCCCTGCAAGGTGGCCGCTGCCTTGGCACGGTCATCGGACCGCACGTGGCTGGCGATGCGCTCGTCGCACCAGGCCATCTGCAGGTCGATGTCGATCCAGTGCAGGTGCGCGCGCTGCAGCGCCAGGCGGGCCACGCCGGGCAACTCATTGGCCCCGTCTTCGATCACCTCGGCCAGCACCTTGCGCAGCGCCTCGGGGCTTTGCGGGAACACCAGGCCGAACTCGGTGAGCAGGCCGCGGATGCGGTTGATGAGTGCGGTGCGTTCTTCCTTGAAGCCCTCGCGCAGCCGGTGCACGGCCAGCTGGCCTTGCTGCGCGGCGGTCTTGACCGGCACGAAGCGCATGTGCGGGCGGCCCGCGGCTTCGCAGATCGCCGCCGCGTCATTGGCGTCGTTCTTGCCGCTGCGTCCGGCCATGCGGTAAGGCGTGACGAAGTGCCCGGCGATCAGCCGCGCATCCAGGCCCAGCAGACGCAGACGGCGTGCCACATGATGTGCGCCACCGCAGGCTTCCATCGCCACCAGACAGCCCGCAGGCAGTTCGGCACACCAGACAAAGAATCGCTCGGGCGACATCGGCTTGGCCACCAGCACTCGGCCACCGCGATCCACCGCATGCACCTGGAACACGCGCTTGGACAGATCCACCCCTACCCGCGCCACCGCGCTGCGTGTAATCTCCGCCATGACTTCCCCTTTCCGTTCAGATTGAACTTCCGCAACAGGTCAATCTTGGTACCTCGATACCGTCACAGGACTGGGGAAGTCCCTTCGTATTCAATCAACCGGGACGGCCCAAAGCAAGCTTTTGGCTCCCCTCGCTGCGCTCGGCGCCCTTTATTTCTACGTTACGCATCCATGACCACAACGGCAGTATGAGGCTTGCGAATCTGCAGATTGACGGGTGGGAGTTGGACGACGGTGTTCAACTCCATCGTGCGCATCCAAAAACCTTCTGGATTCCAAATGTTTTCAAAAGGCATTTGCTTCGCCCGAAACAGATCGTCAAGCTGGTGTTTCGCATCGCTCTTCGAGACGACGCTGGTGTCGAGACGGAAGAAGTCGAGCGCATGTGGGTCATCATCGAGCGTCGCTTGGGCCTTGGCCAATACGAAGGTCTACTCGACAACGATCCTTACTGCACAAAAGGCATCAAGTCAGGCATGAAGGTCTTCTTTGAGGCAAGGCATGTCATTCAGATTCATGCCGCGAATGCCTGATGCTGAACTCCCCAGACGTCACCATGCGCATCATCATCGTCGGCACCAGCGGCTCCGGAAAGTCCACCCTGGCCGAGGCACTCGCCTCAGAACTGGCGATTCCCCGGATCGAACTCGACGCACTGCATTGGCTGCCGAACTGGGTTGAGCGTGACGACGAGGGGTTCCGGCGGCTGGTGGCGGAGGCCACGGTGGGCGAACGCTGGGTCGTTGACGGGAATTACAGCGTGGTCCGCGACATTCTTTGGCCCAGGGCCACGGACATCGTGTGGCTCAACATGGGGCGAATGACCGTCTTCAGCCGGGTGCTCAAGAGAACCTTGCGTCGCTGCTTCATGCGGGAAAAGCTCTGGGCCGGCAACACGGAGTCTCTGCGCAAGGCATTCTTCTCGCGCGACAGCATCCTGCTCTGGTCGCTCACCACTTACGGCAAGAACGTCGCAAAGTACACCCGTCTCCGGCAGGAGCCGGCCTTCGCGCACCTGCGCTGGCACGAGGTGCGAAGTGCCCGGGATGCACAACGTCTTCTTCAGTCGGTCCGGCTTGCCGGCCCGTCCGCTTCTTGAATGTGTCACCGCCCACCATGAGATTCGAAGGCACCCTGACCACCTGGCATGACGACCGCGGCTTCGGCTTCATCGAGCCCACGCAGGGCGGCCAGGATATCTTTGTTCACATCAAGGCCTTTCCGGCCGGCACGGGGCGGCCACAGGTCGGCCAGGTGCTGAGCTTCGAGGTGGCCCTGGGCCCCAATGGCAAGAAGCGCGCGCAGGCCGTGCAATATCCCGTTCGCGCACGCAGCGCATCCCGCGCCCGCCCGGAGGCGCCTGCGCCCTGGTCACTGGCGCGTACGCTGGCCATTCCGGCGTTTGTGGTGCTGGCGTACCTGGTGGCCAGGCGATGGGGGCTGATGCCTCACGTGCTGCCCTTCTACGCAGCCGCCAGCGCCGTCACCTTCTTCGCCTACGCCTTCGACAAATCCGCGGCCCGCCAGAACCGGTGGCGCACGCAGGAGAACACGCTGCACGCACTGGCGCTGGTCGGCGGATGGCCCGGCGCCCTCGTCGCGCAGCAGCTTCTGCGCCACAAGACCAGCAAGACATCCTTCGTCGCCATGTTCTGGGTGACGGTCATCGCCAACGTGGCCGGATTCGTGGGGCTGCACGCTGGCCTGGATGGCCTGTTGGCGCTGCGCCGCCCGGCATGAACACCTTGCCAAACTCAGGATGAGAGATTGACGCCGATGATCCGCTGCACCACCCGAATCCTTGCAACGGCCGCCTGCGCGGCCGCTGTCTTCTCCGCCCACGCCGCCCCCTTGAACAAGTGCGTGGTGAATGGCTCCGTCACCTACCAGCAGGCGGCCTGCGCCCCCAACCAGCCCCGCAAGGACCCGACGCTGGAAGAGCTCAACGCCGCGCAGAAGCTGCGTCGTGCAGAAGCCGCTTCTGCGGCAGCGGCTCAGCCCCCCAAGGCCAGGGCCCTGCCCAACGGAACCCTGCCCGCACCAGCGGCAGGCAGCCGCTTCCGTTGCGACGGGCGGCAGTACTGTTCGCAGATGACCTCCTGCGAGGAAGCGAAGTATTTTCTGGCCCACTGCCCCGACGTGAAGATGGACGGCAACGGGGACGGGGTGCCCTGCGAGAAGCAATGGTGCGGCCCGCACTGAGGCACCGCTAGCGACCGCGTTCAGCGGCTTGACGTCGCGCCTGCAGCGCCTGCACCACCCGCTCGGCCCTGAAGCCCAACTGGGCCTGTCCGCGCACCAGCACCAGCGGTGTGCCCGGCGCCCCATGGGCCTGGAACTCGGCAGCGCAAGCGGCGTCGCGTTCGATGAAGCATTCGCTGAAGGGCACCTGGGCCTCGCGCAGGCGCAGGCGGGCCTGGGTGCAGAAGGGGCAGGTCACGGAAGAGATCAGCCGCAGGTCGCCGGGCTGCACCACGGCCCGCAGGGCCTGGTCTTGCTGTGACGTGCGCCACAGGCCCCAGCCTTCCCAGGCCAGGGTGGCCGTCAGCACCACCGCCACGAACAGCGCCAGTTCACGGCGCTGTGCGGCGGTCAGGGCCGACGGCATGGCACGTTCACACCGCGGCGGTGATGACGATCTCGATCTTCCATTCCGGCTTGGCCAGGGCGGCCTGCACGGTGGCGCGGGCCGGGGTGTGGCCAGCCACCACCCAGGTGTCCCACACGCTGTTCATGCCGGGGAAGTCGGCCAGGTCGGCCAGGAAGATCTGCGCGCGCAGGATCTTGGTCTTGTCGCTGCCGGCCTTGGCCAGCAGGGCGTCGATGGCAGCCAGCACCTGGCGGGTCTGGCCCACGATGTCTTGCGAGCCGTCTTCGGCCACCTGGCCGGCCAGGTAGGCCACGCCGTTGTGGACGGTCATTTCGCACATGCGGGCGCCGACGTAGAAGCGTTGGATCATGTCAGTGTTTTCCTTTGCTGGAATGAGAGTGGGAATGGTGACGGTGCGGGTGGTCGCGGTGCGGCTTCTCGTGCGCGTGCGACGCGGCGGGCTTGGCCGCCGCAGGGGCGCCCGCCTTCTGGCCGATCTTGGATTCGGTGCCGGCGATGAGCTTGCGGATGTTGGCGCCATGGCGCCAGATGAGCAGCAGGCTCATGGCGATGAGCGGCAGGGCCAGGCCCGAGGGCGGCCACACCAGCAGCTGGATGAGCGGCGCCGCCACGGCCGCCACCAGGGCTGCCAGCGACGAGTAGCGGGTGACGAAGGCCACCGCCAGCCAGGTGGCCAGCACGGCCAGGCCCAGCGGCCAGTGCAGCGCCAGGATGACGCCGGCCGCCGTGGCCACGCCCTTGCCGCCCTGGAAGCGGAAGAACACCGGCCACAAGTGGCCCAGGAAGGCCGCCAGGCCCACCAGGCCGATGGTCAGCTCGCCCCAGTGCAGGGTGGGCGCCAGGGCCTGGGCCACCAGCACCGGCACCACGCCCTTCACCGCGTCCAGCAGCAGGGTGAGGATGGCCGCCTTCTTGCTGCCCGAACGCAGCACGTTGGTGGCGCCGGGGTTGCCCGAGCCGTAGCTGCGGGGGTCGTCCAGGCCCATCAGGCGGCTGACGATGACCGCGAAGGAGAGTGAACCGACGAGGTAGGCCAGCACGATGGCCAGCAGGGAAATCAGTGCATCCATGGCAACAAGCGCAGCAACAATGCCGGGCGTGGAGTGTAAGCTGCGGGGCCACCCTGCCCTGGCCGAACCGGCCGTCCCTGCTGCTTGTCCATGAGCCCTGACGCCCACGCCGACGCCACCGCCCTGCCTCCTTTCTGGCCCGCACGCCAGCACACGGCCCTGCACGACGAACTGCATGCGCGCCCGCCCCTGCTGGTGCGCCCGGGCAGCATCGTGTCCTGCTGGGTCAACTGGCGCATGGACCCGGCCGGCGCCGAGCGGGCCCTGACGGCGCTGTGCGAAGCCCAGGGCCAGCCCGCCCCGGCGCCGGGCAGCCGCCACCATGTGCTGGTCACGCCGGGCTGGACACTGAAGTTCGAGCGCCATGGCGAATTCCTGAGCTGGCAAATGTGCCAGGAGCTGCCGGACGCCGGCCAGGTGCCCGACACCGCCCGCCTGGCCAGCCTGTGGCGCGAGGCCAGTGCCTGCGCCGCCCTGCCCGAGAGATTCACCCGCGCGCTCTACGCCGAGAACGAGGCCGGCGCCCTGCTCTCGGCGGCCCATGTGCTGCTGCTGCCGGCCGACGACAGCACCGTCAGCCGCTGCCGCCACCTGCTGGAGCGGCCGGAAGACGACCGGGAGCATCCGCCGCTGATCGGCTCGCACATTGCCGATGGCGGGGCCACGCTGTTCACCCGCCTGGAGCTGGGGCGCGACGGCTTTGTGCGCTATGTGCTGCTGGACCACGGACTGCCGCCCGACCAGGGCGCCCGCGCGGTGCAGCGGGTGGCCGAGATGGAGGCCTACCGCATGCTGGCCATGCTGGGCTTTCCGGTGGCGCAGAAAGAAGCAGGCGAACTGGCCGCGCTGGAGGCGCAGTTGCAGGGCATCGTGGACGCCATGTCCAACGAGGACCAGCACGACGACGCCAGCGCGCTGGAAGCCCTGACCCGGCTGGCCGCCGAGGTGGAGCACAGCGCCTCGCGCACCCGCTACCGCTTCTCGGCCACGCGGGCCTACCACGCCATCGTGGAGGACCGGGTCAACGGCCTGCGCGAACAGCGCATCCCCGGGCTGCGCACGCTCTCGGGCTTTCTGGGTCGCCGTTTTCAGCCGGCCATGGCCTTGTGCGACAGCACCGACCGCCGCCTGACCGACATCGCCGAGCGGATCAACCGTGCGCTCAGCCTCTCGCGCGTGCGGGTGGAGATGACCCGCGAGGCCAGCAACCAGGCCCTGTTCAAGGCCCTGGTGCACCGCCAGCGCCTGCAGCTGCAGTTGCAGCAGACGGTGGAAGGCCTGTCGGTGGTGGCCATCAGCTACTACACGCTGAGCCTGGTGGGCTACCTGGCCAAGGCCGCCAAGACGCTGCCGTGGCTGGAGCCCTTCCACCTGCAGCCCGAGGTGGTGGTGGGCGTGGCGGTGGTGCCGGTGGTGGCCGCCGTGGCCTGGTTCGTGCACCGCATCCGCATGCACCACGCGGTGGACTGAAGCGGCCCGGGCACCGCGGGCCAACCCTCTCCCTAACCTGCAGTCGGGGGCCACGGAACAAAGCGTTACCGTGCGCCCTCCAAAGCCGCTTGGATGTGACGCCACACCCTGCGACCACCCGGTGTCAACGCGCCGGCACTGGCAGTTTTTCGCCCCCACAAAGGACTTCCATGGGTTTCAAGCACCGCCTGCCGGCACACCGCCGCAGCTCCCCCCTGGCCCAGGCCGCCGCCCTCACCCTGGCGCTGGCCTCGCTGACCACCTGGGCCGCCACCAACCCGGCCCCCACCAGCCCCCCGCCCACCGCCGCCCTGCCCAGCCTGGGGCCGGTCACGGCGCCGCTGTGGATGCGCGCGCCCGCCATCTCGCCCGATGGCCGCAGCATCGCCTTCGCCTTCCAGGGCAATCTGTTCACCGTGCCGACGGCCGGCGGCACCGCCCACCTGCTGGTGGCCAACGGGCAGTACAGCAGCCACCCGGTGTGGTCGCCCGATGGGCGCAGCATCGCCTTCTCGTCCAAGCTCTACGGCAATGACGATGTCTTCCTGGTCTCGGCCGAAGGCGGCCCGGCCCGGCGCCTGACCACCCACTCGGCCAACGAGACACCGGTGGGCTTCACGCCCGACGGCAAGTCGGTGCTGTTCTCGGCCACCCGCATGGACGCCAAGGACAACCTGATGTTCCCCTCCGGCGGCGCCAGCGAGCTCTACGAGGTGTCGGTGGAAGGCGGCCGCCGGCCGGTGCAGCTGCTCAGCACGCCGGCCCTGGCCGCGCAGATGAACCGCGCCGGCACCGAGATGCTCTACGAGGACTGGAAGGGCTACGAGAACCTCTGGCGCAAGCACCACATCTCGCCGGTGGCGCACGACATCTGGCTCTACGACGTGAAGACCGGCCAGCACCACAAGCTGACGAACTTCGGCGGCGAGGACCGCGACCCGGTCTGGTCGCCCGACGAGCAGGCGGTGTACTTCCTGAGCGAGCGCAGCGGCTCCTTCAACGTCTGGAAGATGCCGCTGAACCAGCCCGACGCGGCCGTGCAGGTCACCCACTTCAGCCGCAACCCGGTGCGCTTCCTGTCCATCGCGCAGGACGGCACCCTGGCCTTCGGCTACGACGGCGAGCTCTACCGCCTGGCTGCCGGCGCCGCCCAGCCGCAGAAGGTGGCGGTGCAGATCGCGGCCGACACCCTGGCCCGCGGCAGCATCCTCAAGCGCTACAGCGACAACGCCACCGAGATCGCCCCCAGCCCAGATGGCGAGGAAGTGGCCTTCGTGGTGCGCGGCGAGGTCTTCGTCACCTCCACCGAGTTCGGCGACACCAAGCGCATCACCGACACGCCGACGCAGGAGCGCTCGGTCAGCTTCAGTCCGGACGGCCGCCGCCTGGTCTTTGCCGGCGAGCGCGACGGCGCCTGGAACCTCTACGAGGCCAGCCTGCCGGGGAAGAAGAAGGACGCCCCCAACTTCTACAGCGCGGCCCAGGTCAAGATCCGCACCCTGCTGAAGAACGGCAAGGACAACTTCCAGCCCCGCTACTCGCCCGACGGCAAGGAGGTGGCCTACCTGGAGAACCGCACCACCATCAAGGTGCTGAACCTGGCCAGCGGCCAGACCCGCACCGTGCTGCCGGGTGACCAGACCTACTCCTACGCCGACGGCGACCAGTGGTTCGACTGGTCGCCCGATGGCCAGCACCTGCTGGTGCAGTTCGTGGACCGCAACCGCTGGGGCGCCGAGGTGGGCCTGGTGGATGCCCAGGGCAAGGGCCCGCTGGTGAACCTGACGAAGAGCGGCTACGACGACTTCCTGCCGCAGTGGAGCCGCAACGGCCAGGTGATGACCTGGCAGACCGACCGCACCGGCATGCACGGCGCCTCGGGCTCCAACGAGCGCGATGTCTACGCCATGTTCTTCACCCGCGAGGCCTGGGACCGCTTCCAGCTCGACAAGAGCGAGTTCGCCGCGCTGAAGAAGAAGGAAGAAGAGGACAAGAAGGACAAGGCCAAGCATGACGGCAAGGACAAGGCCGATGCCAAGGCCAGCGACAAGGAAGGCAAGGACGACGCCAAGGCCAAGGACGAGGACGCCGTCAAGCTGCCGCCGCCCGTCAAGCTGGAGCTGGGCAAGGTGGAGGACCGCATCGCCCGGCTGACGCCCAATGCCGGCGAGATCCGCGCCTCGGCCCTGTCCAACGATGGCGAGGCGCTGTACTACCTGGTGGAAACCGCCGACAGCGTGGACCTGTGGGTGAACCGCCCGCGCGCCGACGACAACAAGAAGGTGGCCAGCTTCCCGGCGCCCAAGGGCGGCCGGGGCGAATCGCAGGCCATGGACCTGCAGCTCGACGCCAAGGGCGACATGGGCTTCGTGCTGGTGGGAGGCCGCATCCAGAAGTTCAAGGTGCCCAAGGAGGATGGCCCGATCAAGGCCGAGCCGATGGCCTTCAGCGCCGAGATGAACCTGGACGGCGCGGCCGAGCGGGCCTACATGTTCGACCACGTCTGGCGCCAAACCCAGGCCAAGCTCTACACCGCCGACATGGGCGGAGTGGACTGGGCCTACTACCGCCAGGTCTATGAGCGGCAGCTGCCCTTCGTGAGCAACGACGAGGACTTCGCCGAGCTGCTCAGCGAGATGCTGGGCGAACTGAACGTCTCGCACACCGGCTCGGGCTACACCGGCCATCCGGCCAATGCGGACGCCACCGCCCAGCTCGGCGCCTTCTACGACAGCGCCTACACCGGCGCAGGTCTGAAGGTGGCCGAGGTCATCGAAGGCAGCCCGCTGGAGGCTGGTGACGGCCCGCGCGTGGCCGCCGGCATGGTGATCGAGAAGATCGACGGCGTGGCCATCGCCCCGGGGGCCGAGGTGGACTCGCTGCTCAACCAGAAGGCAGGCAAGCGGGTGCTGCTGTCGGTGTTCGACCCGGCCAAGGGCCAGCGCTTCGAGCAGGTGGTCAAGCCCATCGGCACCGGTGCGCAGAACGAGCTGCTGTACCAGCGCTGGGTCAAGCGCGAGCGGGCCCTGGTGGACAAGCTCTCGGGCGGCCGCATCGGCTACGTGCATGTGCGCGGCATGGACGACAAGAGCTACCGCCACACCTACTCCGAGCTGCTGGGCCGTGACAGCGGCAAGGAGGCGGTGATCGTCGACACCCGCTTCAACGGCGGTGGCAATCTGCACGACGAGCTGGCCACCCTGCTCAGCGGCAAGCGCTACCTGCAGTTCGTGCCGCGCGGCCAGGAACTGGGCTGGGAGCCCACCGGCAAGTGGACCAAGCCCTCGCTGGTGCTGATCAGCGAGAGCAACTACTCCGACGCCCACCTCTTCCCCTGGACCTACCACCATCTGGGCATCGGCAAGCTGGTCGGCATGCCGGTGGCCGGCACCGGCACCGCCGTCTGGTGGGAAACGCTGCAGGACCCGAACCTCTACTTCGGCATCCCCGAGGTGGGCTTCCGCGACGCCAAGGGCGAGTACATGGAGAAGGCGCTGATCCAGCCCGATGTGCAGGTGGCCAACGACCCGGCCCGCCTCGTGCGCGGGGAGGACCAGCAGCTCGAAGCCGGCGTGCAGGAACTGCTCAAGGGCCTGCCCAAGCACTGAGCCGCAGGCGCGCCCTGATCGGAACGATCAGGGCCGCCACGACAAAGGGCCAGCCCACCGGGCTGGCCCTTTTTTCATGGTGACTCGGGACTCAGTCGAACTGCCGCCTGAAGCGCCACAGGCCCAGGCCCACCACCACGCTGCCGATCACGACGATGCCGGCGAAGCTGGAGCCCAGCACGTCCAGCCCGGCGCCTTTCAGGATCACGCCGTAGGCCACGTCGATGTAGTAGTACAGCGGCGAGATGACCATCAGCCAGCGGGCGATGGTGGGCATGGCCTCGGGCGGGGTCCAGGCGCCGGAGAGGAAGATCATCGGTGCCAGCACCAGGATGGACAGCATGCTGGCCTGGGCCATGTTGCGGGTGAGCGTGGCGATGTACAGGCCCAGGCCGGACAAGGCGACGACATACAGCGTGGTGGCCGCAAAGAACAGCAGCAGGCTGCCGCGCACCGGCACGCCGAACACCCCCACCAGCACGGCGCCCAGCGACAGCGCGGTGGCCGCCAGGATCACCCCGGTCATGGCCAGCACCTTGGGCGCCATCACCTGGAAGGGCGTGAGCGGCGAGACGATCAGCTGCTCGATGGTGCCGCGCTCCTTCTCGCGCACCATG